>QVQE01000139.1 GCA_003584865.1 Methylococcales bacterium | reverse complement strand
CCTAAGCGTTTAATCAAGCCTTGTTGCTTTAAGCGGTTAAGGCGTTCCAGCACGTCCTGTTCGGACATATCAAGCGCAGTGCCCACGGCTTCATAAGGTCTAGGGCAGAGAGGTAAGCCTAATTGCACATGCGCCAGTAATTCATAATCACGGGCATCAAACATGCGGTAGATCCAAATTAAACCCTAAGTCTATAAAAAACTCATCGACCAAAGGCAATGATAAGGTTTGATAACCGGTTTCTTCATCAATACTATCCAGTACCTGTTGTAAATGCACGGCATCGGACGCAATCAGCACAAACCACAGATTAAAGCGATGCTCACGCTCATAATTATGATTGACTTCGGGACGGGCACTAATTTGATCAGCGACACGTTGCAACTGTTCAGGCGGAATCGCCATTGCCACTAAAGTACTCACACCCAATTGATTGGGGGGGATAATCGGCCCGACCCGGCTGATATAATCATGCTCACTTAAGTCATTGAGTGCCGATAACACAGCCTCTTCACTGACTCCTAAATGTTCAGCAATCTCTAAATAGGGGCGGGGTGATAGCGGAAAATCCCGCTGAAAGTCATTCAGCAGACGGGTGTGTAAGGCGTTTAACATCCGTTAAAAACCTATTTTATTCGCTCGCGAAGTAAAGAACACGCCATTCGGTTTTTGTGCAGGCAAGTGCGCAATTTCTTTTAAGGTATGGGTGTCGTATACCAAGACTTGATCATCATCTCTTACCGCGACCCAAACATTTTCACCGCGTGGGGTAAATTCCATGTGTAAGACGGCATGGCCGGGGGTTAAGGTCGATTGCAAGTTTAGAGTCTTAACATCAATCACTTGCAGTTTGTTATTCTCTGGCGTGGCGAAGTTAACCCAGACTTGACGACCATCCGGTCTAGCCATCACAAATACCGGTTGACCTGCCACAGGAATGGCTTTAACCAGTTTCCAGCTTTGTTTATCGATGACTAAGACTTCATTTTTACCTATGGCGGGTACAAAGATGTAATCATCCGCCACGGCCCAACCTTCAAGGTGGGGCATTTTGTAAACCGGTAGTTGCTCATCGGGTTTAACGTAATCAGGCAGAATACGTTTAATACCTTTTTCTGGTTCCCATAAGTCTAATAAAGCCAGACCACTCTCGCCAAACAGACCGGCAATATAAAACCGACCATCCGAAGTAATTAAACCATCATAAGGAAACTTGCCGACATTCTTAAACTTTTCAATCTTGGGCTTTTTAGGGTCCGACATATCGATCGTCCAAATTTCACCGGCATCAAATAAACTAAACACAAAGCGTTGATCCGGTGCATCAACTAAGCCCACTACTTTAGACAGTTTACCATTGTCATAGTCAGCCGGAATATCCGCAACCAGTTCTAAAGTGTCTGCAGAGAATATTTTTACGCCACCAGGAGTGTAGTTGGATACAGCAATTAAAGTACCGTCTTGCGAGATAGCCCCACCGATGCTATTACCCGCTTGCACAATGCGTTTATCAAGTTTATCTTGCAATAAATCGATTTTACTGAGGCCACCATCGCGACCAAAGATATAGGCGAAACGTTGATCCCGTGAGAACACGACGGAAGCATGGGACAAATCACCGAGTTTATCAATTCTGGCCAGTTGTTTATGTTCAGTGGTATCAATGATCAGGGCAGAGCCGGCTTCTCGCTCAATGATAAGGCCTAAATCACCGGTAGCACGCAGTTCAGCCTGCACATTAAAGGCCATTAACAGCCCTATCAATAGAGGCAGTGGTTTTTTTATACTCATGATTCGTTTAGCGTAAAGAGTTTATTGGGGGACTTTGCGTAATTGCCGGACTAACCAGAGTGCATCATCCGCATTCATAAAAGCTTTCCAAGGCGGCATGGCGGTGCCTTTTCGGCCTTGTAAAATGGTATTAATTAAAAACTCGTCGGGTTTGCCTTGTAGGTTGTCGGGCAATAAAGCCGGGCCCATACCGCCTTTTAAAGTTAAACCATGACAGGCGCCGCAGTCATTTTTAAGTAAATGCCGCAGTTCAGCCTGCCGAACCGAAGTGGGTTCGGCGGCTAAACAATTAAGACTAATGCACAAGAGTAATAGTGTTTTTTTCATCTGGATGACGTTAGCGTAAGCCGTTATTTTATTTTTAGACCCGCATAATAGGCAGCGATATTACTAATATCATTGTCTGTTAACGAACCTGCAAGCGCATTCATCAAGTCATTTTTACGGGTTTTATCCCGATATTGGGCTAAAGCGGATTTAAGGTACGTTAAGTCCCTTCCTGCTAACGACGGAAACGGTGCATCAGCAGACGGTTTAATCATGCCATGGCAATGTGAGCAGACCGCTATGGCTTTTTCTTTACCGGCATAAATAACAGCGGCATTAACAGGATTAAAACTCAGCAAGCCTAATGTTAAAGCACTCAGAAGGGCTAAGCGGTTCATTATTTAGCCCCTTTATCGCCATCGCGTTTAGTTAACTCATCTGGAGATAAGCCACGAGTCATATAACGTACTCGACCATGTGAGAAGATACCCGCTGGACTTTCCATGGCAATTGATGCAATTTTTTCTAATGAATTTGAATCATACACCACCACTTCATCGCCATTGTAACCTGCGCTGATGTATAGAAACTTACCATCTGCACTGTATTCAGGGAAGTACGCATGACCACCGACATCTAACGTTTTAACAACTTCCAGGCTTTTCTTATCGATTAACTGGACAGTGCGGGCACGTCTATCTTTTGAGATGATATCAACGGCGACATAAGGCGCATTAGCATGGGCAGCAGGTGATTCGGTGCCACCGGAAACGGGTACTTGTTTAACTACTTCCATTTTATCTAAATCCCAAACGCTGACCACCATTTTGTCGCAATCACCAAAGTTAGTGCCAAAGCCCAAGGTACGACCATCGACTTCAACCACAGAACCACCACCTACGTGGGGCACACAACCGGCTTCTAGTTTTTTAATGATTTTACGGTCTTTTAAATCAATGGCCGTTACGATGCTATCATCATAAGAGGCGACCATTAATTTACTGCCGCCATGTGATAAGAAAGCATCATGCAAATGGCGACCGACATTTTCAATGCGAGTGACTGGAAAGCCTTCTTTTAAATCGACGACCCAGACTTGACCGGCATTTTCTAAAGCAATGGCAAAGATGTCTGCAAACGGGGTGCCAATGATCATCCCAGAGTCAGACGAAACTTGTTTGCCGTCAGGATCAATGCCTTCTAGTTCAAACGTTTTTAACGGTTCTAAGGTGTTGGCATCTAAGATGACGGCATTATGGGGTACATAAGAACCCGCCATGATGTATTTACCATCACGAGAGACACCTAAACTTGGGCCATTAAAGCCTGTCTTAACACTGCGCACAATTTGCATTGAATACAGGTCAATTTTGAAGAGTTCTGCTGAGTCATTCTTCACATAAGCCCAACGTGGATTAGCAGGGTCATAATCAATGATATGCGCAGCGGTACCGGTAGGAATTTCACCAATGACTTGATGGGTGACGCTATTAATAAACACCGCTTTTGAACCTTCACCACGACCGTATTTACCTCGCGCAGCCACACCGATAATATTATTGATGTCGTCAATTTGATAAGTGGGTTTTGCGGGTAGGGTGCTTTCGTCTTTAACGTAAACCTTAACAGAGGCTTTAATGTCCTCAAGCGTCCAAGCCGGGTTCGCTTGTTTAGGCGTGGCTTTTAAATAACTAACCAGTCCGCGAATATCATCATCCGCTAAACGACCATAGAACGGAGGCATTAAGGTATCAAAACTGCCCGCCATGGTTAAGGTGCGTAACGACGTGAGGCTACGACCTTTTAAGGTATCGGCATTAAGAGCAGGGGCGATAAAGCCACCGAGATCGGCACCGTGACAACTGGCGCAATTTTCTTGATATAAAGCCGGTATCTTGGAGCCATCAGTAGGCGCGGCAAAAGCGCTAAAGGGTAATAATAGGGCAGCGGCTAAGCGCGTTAATGTGGCTGGGGATAAATTTCTTTTTATTGTTTTCATTATCATTGACTCCAAGTAGTATTGATTCAATATTATCTTGAATAGCAAAAAATCTCAAGTAAGATTTATCTCACACGTGGTGGGTTGAGTATGTGGGGTAAAAGAAGTCTTAGTCATGAGTCATCATGACTAAGACTCACTACAACAAATTATGCTTTGGTTTTACCATGATCCGCTGGGACATCTCGGCGGGTATTTCCGGTATAAAGTTGTCTGGGTCGGCCAATTCTTTGGTGAGGGTCTGCAATCATTTCATCCCAATGTGCAATCCAACCGACTGTTCTACCCATAGCAAATAGGGCAGTAAACATATTGGTGGGTATGCCAAGGGCATGAAAAACAATGCCAGAATAAAAATCTACATTGGGATAGAGCTTTTTATCAATAAAATAATCATCTTCCAAGGCGATACGTTCAAGTTCGAGTGCCAGTTTAAAGATAGGATCATCATGCAAACCCAGTTCTGTGAGCACTTCATGGCAGGTCGCACGCATTAACTTGGCGCGTGGATCATGGTTTTTGTAAACACGGTGTCCAAAACCCATCAGTCTAAAAGGATCATTTTTATCTTTAGCTTTAGCAATATAAGTCGGGATATTCGACACATCCCCTATCTTGGTTAGCATATTCAGTACAGCTTCATTTGCACCGCCATGAGCAGCACCCCATAAACAGGCAATCCCTGACGTAATGCACGCATAAGGGTTAGCACCACTAGAACCGGCTAAGCGTACAGTAGAGGTTGAGGCATTCTGTTCATGATCCGCATGTAAAATTAAAATGCGATCAAGGGCACGCACTAAAATAGGATTCGGTACAAAGTCGTCACAGGGCGTTGCTAACATCATCCGCATAAAATTTTCCACATAACTGAGTTTGTTTTGTGGATACATAAACGGTAAGCCGGTACTGTACTTATGACACATCGCGGCAATGGTCGGTACTTTTGCAAGCAAGCGAATCGCACTGATATCACGGTCTTCTTTGGATTTGATGTCGAGAGCATCATGATAAAAAGCGGACAAAGCCCCAACGACTCCCACCATAATAGCCATCGGATGAGCATCACGACGGAAGCCTTTAAAGAAGTTGGTCAATTGATCATGTACCATGGTGTGCATGGTAATGGTGCCTTGAAATTCTTGTAATTCTGCTGGAGTAGGCAGTTCACCGTTAAGCAATAAATAACAAACCTCCAGAAAATTACATTTTTCTGCAAGTTGTTCAATAGGGTAACCTCGATAAAGCAATATGCCCGCTTCACCATCAATGTAAGTAATATTCGAGCTGCAACTGGCGGTAGAGGTAAAGCCAGGATCGTAAGTAAACATACCTGTCTGCTTATACAGCGATTCAATATCAATAACGTCAGGGCCGGTTGTGCCAGATAAAACAGGTAACTCGCATACAAGCTGAGTGTTCTCATTTAAGGTCAGGCTGCGTTGATTAGTCATGGTTATCTCTCATTTATTGCATTGAGTGGGTATTGGTTTCAGTAACTAAAGGTGCAACTAAAGCCGATACTGTAACGGTTTTTTATAGTGTTGTGCTTAATATTTTAGCTCTTAGTTACGTTGGCAATGGCTTGTCTTGCCAATTCAGTGACTTGATCCCAATCTTTTGCTTTTACTGCATCTGCAGGCACTAACCAGGAACCACCGACACAGGCGACATTGCTGAGTTTTAAATAAGCAGTGTAGTTTTCAGGTGAAATACCACCAGTAGGGCAAAAGGTGACATAAGGCACAGGGCCTGCAATCGATTTTAACATCGGAATGCCACCCGCTGCTTCAGCAGGGAAGAATTTAAAATGATCAAGGCCGTATTCCATGCCTAACATCAATTCTGACAAGGTAGCGATGCCAGGAATTAAGGCAATGCTTCCAGTTTTTGAAGCCGCTAATAAGCTCGGTGTTAAACCAGGGCTAATGGCAAATACTGCACCGGCTTCTTCTGCTGCTTTTAATTGTTCGGGGGTGGTAATGGTACCAGCACCGACAATGGCGTCTTTCACTTCTTGACTAATCAAGCGAATAGCATCCAGTGCAATAGGCGTCCGTAAGGTAATTTCTAAAACTCTAATACCACCCGCAATCAGGGCTTTGGCTAAAGGAACGGCATCTTCAAGATTTTGAATGACCATAACAGGCATGACAGGGCCAGCGTTTAAAACGTCTGTCGGTTGAATTTTCCAGTTATTTGAACTCATGGTTTTACTCGCTAGTTTAAAAAGTAATTTGAATAGGCATCTGAGGGCAAGCCTGCTTGTCGATGCGGTTTCTATAGGATGTGCGGAACCATCGTGCTGCACATCCTATAGGGGCGTTTTATTGGTTGTCAGTTACCTAAATTATGGGCTGAGTTAATTAATCAACTATGAATAAGTTAGATGCGCCGGTTTCAGCGGACGAAGCGCCCAGTCTAAAGCCTCCAAACATTTCTCGCCCCATGCCATAATGATGGTTCTTGGCAGAATTAGGTAAAGGTTCGCGAGCATTAAACTCAGCTTCACCAACCAAGACATTAACATCACCCGTTTGAAGGTTCAGTGAAATAATGTCGCCATTATGAACTTTTGCTAAAGGTCCACCTGACTCACATTCTGGACATAAATGAATCACTGAGGGCACTTTACCTGAGGCACCCGACATACGACCATCAGTCACCAACGCTACTTTAAAGCCTTTATCTTGTAGAACACCTAAAGGCGGTGTGAGTTTATGCAATTCAGGCATACCATTAGAACGTGGACCCTGAAAACGGATGACTGCAACAAAGTCTTTCTCAAGTTCACCGCGTTTAAAGGCGGCGAGCATATCTTCTTGGTCATCAAAGACGATTGCGGGCGCTTCCACAATTTGATGCTCAGCAGAGACGGCAGATAATTTAGAAATACCGCGACCTAAATTACCGTGCATCACGTGTAAGCCACCCCCGGTTGCAAACGGTTTTTCAACAGTGCCTAAGACTTCAGGGTCTAAAGAGGTTTCAGGAACCGGTACCCAAGTGAGTTTGTCATCGATTAACTTAGGCTCTTGGCGGTAGCTATTCATGCCACGCTCATCCGCTACGGTTAAGATATCTTCATGTAATAAACCGTTTCTTAACAGCTCAGCAATCAATACACCCATACCACCTGCTGCCTGGAAGTGGTTAACGTCCGCAGGACCATTAGGATAGATTTTAGTAATTAATGGAATCACTTTTGATAAGCGATCAAAATCATCCCAGTTAAGCACAATCCCAGAAGCACGAGCAATGGCGATTAAGTGCATGGTATGGTTAGTTGACCCCCCCGTTGCCAACAAACCAATCACTGCATTAACGATGGCTTTTTCAGAAACCATGTGCGCAATCGGACGATAATCATCACCTAATGCGGTAAACTTTAAGACTTGCGTTGCTGCGGCTTTAGTTAATTCATCGCGTAACGGCGTATAAGGATTAACAAAAGAGCTGCCGGGTAAATGCAAGCCCATAATTTCCATCATCATCTGGTTGCTATTGGCAGTGCCATAGAAGGTACAGGTACCTGGACTGTGGTAAGACGCGGATTCAGCTTCTAAGAGTTCTTTACGACCAATTTTGCCTGTGGCATAGGCTTGGCGAGCGCGGGATTTTTCTTTGTTCGTTAAACCGCTGGGCATTGGACCGGCGGGCACAAAGATAGCCGGTAAGTGACCAAAGCTTAACGCACCGATTAATAGACCAGGCACAATCTTGTCGCACACACCTAAATACAAAGCGCCATCAAACATGTTATGGCTCATGCCTACCGCAGTGGTCATGGCAATTAAGTCACGGCTAAACAAGGATAATTCCATACCCGGTTGACCTTGAGTAATCCCATCACACATGGCAGGAACACCTCCGGCCACTTGTGCCACGCCACCGGCTTCTCTAATCGCAGATTTAATTAAATCAGGTGCGTACTTATACGGTTCATGCGCAGAGAGCATGTCGTTGTAAGCGGTAATAATGGCTATATTAGCTTTTTGATCACCGGTTAAATCAGCTTTCTCGGTGGCGCTACAAGCGGCAAAACCATGCGCTAAGTTACCGCAACCCATACCTGAACGAATAGGGCCTTTTTTAGCGATAGCATCAATATAATTTAAATAAGCTGAACGGGTTTTATGACTACGTTCAGCGATTTCTTGAGTAACGCTTTCAATGACTGGATGCATGATTATTTCCTTAGTTAAGGTTACGCGGAGGATTAATTATTCTTCCCAGGCTCGGCCATCTCTGGCAATTAAGGCTACTGAGGCAACAGGGCCCCAAGTGCCGGCGGCGTAGGGTTTAGGTGCATCATTGTAATGATGCCAAGCGTTTTGAATAGAGTCTACCCATGTCCACGCCTGTTCTATTTCTTCACGACTTAAGAATAGTGTAGGATTGCCACGCATGGCTTCTAGCACTAATTTTTCATAACCGCCAAAAATACGGCTTTCCTTAAAGGTATCAGTAAAACTTAAATCCAATTTGGTTTTTTTAAGTTTAATATGTTCATCAATACCGGGGATTTTGTTAAGCATTTCAATTTCTACCCCTTCATTGGGTTGTAAATGAATAGTGAGCTTATTGGGTGGTAATTCTCTGAAACTATCTTTAAAGATATTGTGCGGTAATTGTTTAAAGTAAACGACGATTTCTGTACGTTTTCCAGTTAAACGTTTACCTGTACGTAAGTAAAAAGGTACGCCAGCCCAGCGCCAGTTATCAATATCAACTTTTAAAGCGACAAAGCTTTCGGTCGTGCTTTCTGTATTAGCGCCTTCTTCTTCAAGATAGCCGGGTACTAATTTGCCTTTAATATAGCCACTGGTATAGAGGCCACGGACGGTTTTTTCTTCTACATTTTGAGCCGTAATAGGGCGTAGTGCCTTAAGTACTTTAATCTTCTCGTTATGAATGCTTTCAGCTTCAAGGTTGACAGGAGGTTCCATTGCAATAAACGTCAGAATTTGTAACAAATGGTTTTGCACCATGTCACGTAACTGGCCGGTTTTATCAAAATAATCCCAACGGCCTTCAATACCGACTTCTTCAGCGACCGTGATTTGAATATGATCGATGGTATTGTGATTCCAATTGGTGGTAAAAATAGAATTAGCAAAGCGTAGTGCCAATAAGTTTAACACCGTTTCTTTGCCCAAATAATGGTCGATGCGATAAACTTGGCTTTCATTGAAGACACTGGCGACAACATCATTAATTTCTTTGGACGATTTAAGATCATGACCGATGGGTTTTTCCATAACCATGCGTGAGGTTTCAGTGAGTACGCCTGATGAGTGCAAGCCTTGGCAAATACTTTTAAATAAAAAAGGTGAAACAGCGAAGTAATTGACCATAATTCTGGATGTTTGATCAATAACGGTGTTGAGTTGTTTGTATTGTTCTGGTTGAGTCAGATCAATTTTAAGATAAGCAAGTCTGGCTGAAAAGCGTTCCCATACCGTGTTGTCAATCTTATCGTGCAAAAACGCTTGCAAGCTTTTATGCGCGATATCAATAAAGTCTACGCTGTTAATGTCATGTAAATCAACACCGATAATGTGCGTGTCGGGTTCTAGAAAGTTCGCATTTTCAAGGCGATACAGAGAAATGATCAGCTTGCGTTTCGATAGATCACCCAGTGCACCATAAATTACTAAATCGCAGGGGTTAAAGGTATTTTTGGCTTTCATAGGCTAGTCGTCGAGTAAAAGATTATTAGGCTGGTATAATAAAAACGAAGATTTTAGTGAGATATTGAACTTTTATTATCGCAGAATTTTCCGCATGTTGCTGAATTGAATTGCAATGATTTTGCTACTTAAAGCACGTTTTCCTTAAGAAGTGTTGGCTAACAAATGATCTTACTTGATTTATCACTTTACCAAATGATAGTGGTTGCCTTGGTGTTTGTTTGGACGGGCTTTGTCAGGACGGGCTTAGGGTTTGGAGGGGCTGTGTTTGGCTTAGTGAGTTTGCCTGTTTTATGGTTGAATAGTTTTATTTACTCCATCACCTTATTCTATGGCTTCATCTGGTTACTCAATCGGGGTATTGAAAGCCACCATGCTTGGGCGGATAGAATATTGCTTGTGTTGGGAGGCTATGTAGCGGGTATTTCTTTAACAGGCGCACCGTTAATGGTGGCTGTTTATATGCGTAATGTAAGCAAACATCAACTACGGGATACGCTGTTTGTACTATGGTTTATTATCGTCAGCATAAAAATGACCACCTTTGTAGTGTTATCAGTCAATTTACATTTTCTTACCGCACTGACTTTATTACCTGTTGCGGCGATAGGTCATATACTGGGATTAAAAGCTCATAACGCTATTATGCGTAATGATTTATTATTTAAGCGCTGGATTGATTATTGTGAGTGTCTTGGGCTTAGTGGAGCTCTATCGTCCTCAGTTACATATTCTTTTAACTGGAAAATGACAACTAAAACAACTTCCTTTACCCAGTTCACTGGTGATAATCAATTTTGCATCATGGCGCATCAGCACGTGTTTGACAATCGCTAATCCTAATCCCGTGCCATTAACTTTTTTGGCGCGTTTGGTTTCAACCCGATAAAATCGCTCTGTAATACGTGGGATATCTGTTTTTGAAATACCTTCACCTTGGTCTGTAATAGACAGGATGATTGATTCCTTGGCTTGGTACCAACGAACGGTGACGGGAAAATTGTCAGGTGAATATTTCAGTGCATTACCGACTAAATTGGTAAAGGCGCTACGTAATTCCTGTTCTTCACCAACAATATGCGCATTACTTTCTAAGGTTAATTGTATCCGCCCCCCTGCGATGCCAATTGAGTCAACTTCTGTGCATACTTGCTGCAATAAATCCGGGATTTTGACACATTCGGTCTTTTTTTGCTGGGTTTCTAAGCGTGTTAGTAACAATAAATCATCCACAAGATGCTGCATTCTTTCGGTTTGCCCTTGCATTTGTTGGAATGAGTTGGTTAACAAGGGAGAGAGTCCATCATCCATGTCCTGTAAAGTTTCTAAATAACCTTTTAATACAGTAAGTGGTGTTCTAAGTTCGTGAGAGACATTAGCCACAAAATCCTTACGCATCCGTTCCATTTTTTTAATCTGGGTAATATCTTGTGCCAAAAGCAACCTCAAGCCTGCACCGTAAGGAATGATACGAATTTCCAGGATCATTCGGTTATCTATTGGGGACGGTACAACCACAGATTCTTTATAGTTTGCGGCTCTTAAATAACGAATAAAATCAGGAAAACGAATCAGATTCGGAATACGTTGTCCCTTGTCAGAGGTTTTTAAACCAAACACTTCTCTAGCGGCTTTATTCGCCCAGTCAATTTCATCATTGACGCCCAGGACAATAGCAGCATCAGGTAAGGCTTCTGTAGAGCGCCGAAATTGATCAATCATACGACTTAATTTTTTCTTACGGATCTTTTGATTTTTTCTCATGCGGTAGACATGATAATAAATTTCTTCCCAGATGCCTTTAGCTTTAGGATATTTACCACGTCCTCCTGTTCTGATCCATTTTTCGAAGCGGTTTATCTGTAGGACTTGATGGATGATGATTGAAAGCATGAGCAAAAATAGTAACGCCAGAAAGTGCCCCGTAAATCCACTCATAATAGCCACTGCTAAAAAGAGTAGCAGTGTCGTTATTATTTCTTTTTGCCAGATGCCCATAATCGTTAACCCTGCAAAGAGAACCGATATCCGAAGCCACGCACGGTTTGTACCAGATCTTCGCGACCATGCTCTTCAAGGATTTTTCTGAGTCGGCGGATATGAACGTCAATAGTGCGCTCTTCGATATAGACGCTTCGTCCCCAGACCTGATCCAGTAGTTGAGTTCGGGTATAGACTTTGTCGGGATGAGTCATAAAAAACTGCATGAGTCGAAATTCAGTCGGGCTGACTTCTAGCTGTTTGTCGCTAATGGTGAGACGATGTTGTTCAGTATCCAGTAATAAATCGCCTAGAATGATTTGCGATTGCCCTTGTATTTTTCCACTTCTACGCAACACAGCACGAATACGGGCGATTAATTCTTTAGGTGAAAAGGGTTTGGTCATGTAATCATCCGCACCAATTTCAAGTCCCCTGATCTTATCTTCTTCTTCACCTCGGGCTGTCAATAAGATGATAGGAATATCTTTGTAAACGGGTTCTTTTTTTAAACGTCTAGCCCATTCAACCCCACTAATCCCAGGTAACATCCAATCCAATAGTATGAGGTCTGGTACTTTATCATCAAGTAATTTTTGAGCCTCTTCTGCATCAGTGGCTTCTATGGAACCAAAATTACTCTGATCAAGCACCATCACCAACATTTCTCTGATAGCATCTTCATCTTCAACAATGAGAATAGTAAAGCTAGGCATAATAAATTAAGTAAAGGTAAATGAGACCATTGTAACAAAGACATTGTTACTATTTTGTGACAGTGGAGAAATAGAGCCATTGTTATAACTTGGCAAAGTGTACTTGAATTTAAAATGCTGATGTTGTTTCAATATAATATATTCAATTTTATGCTCAGTGAATTAAGTGAATGGCTTACAATATAGTTCACAGAAACCAATGAGCTACAATTAACCCATGAGTGATTCAAAAACTTACCTCAATGTACCTTATGCCCAAAAAGACGCGGCAAAAGCACTCGGGGCACGATGGGATCCGGCTAATAAAAAATGGTATGTGCAAGGGAGCGTTGACATCAATCTTTTTTCAGCCTGGTTACCTGTTGCCTCTAATAGTAGTGAGCCTGTTTCAGTTAAGCCAGTTCAATCCAATGATATTGGGCAAGGTGTAATCACTTATCCAGTTGATACCGCGTTTGTTGCGTATAATGGCGATACACCGCCTTGGGCTTGAGAACAAAGTCTGCTATCGCTATTTGAACGGATCACTGATTAATCATGTGTGTGGCGAGTTGTTGCAACGCATTTTGAAGATTGGTTTTCAGACGTGGGTCTATTGTCATTTCATCCAGCGCTTTGTTCATGCACAACATCCACTGATCTCGCTCTGACTCACCAATAACGAACGGCAAATGCCGCGCACGTAACATTGGATGACCAAATTCTTCGACGAACAAATCGGGACCTCCTAACCAGCCTGACAAGTATTTGAACAGTTTAGATTTGGCCGAATCAAGGTTGGGCTGGTGTATTGCGCGTATACCTTGGGTTTCTGGCAAGCTATCCATATAAAAGTAAAATCGATCAACCCAGTTTAGGATGGCCTGTTCACCGCCGATAAGGTCATAAGGCGTAAGGGTAGTCATGGCTGTACTCATTAAAGTTAGTGGGAGTCTATTGCGATATTATACAGGGAGGTGTCGGGTCGGGTAGGCAAATGACGACTATATCAATTTCAAACCATTTGGTTATTCACACCTGATTGCTCATAAGGATAAACAATCCAATATTCTTTTACGCCACTTTCTTGATAAAGCGTATATTTATCTTGGGTTTCACGCTTGGAGTTACCTTGGGATAAAATCTCAATGATCCAGTCCGGTTCATCGTTACAACCTTGAACATCCAGTTGCTCCGGGTTACAAATGACGCATAAATCAGGCTGTACCACGGTAAAGATTTCTTTGTTGGTCAGTATCGATTTTCTTTTGTTATATAGGCGCACATCTAACTCACCATTCGCTATCTGAGTCTTCCGAAGGTGCTGGATTAAGTATATCCCCAAGGGGCGTAGCCAACGGGATTTGAGTTGGGGATGGACAGCAACCATATGAAGAGGTGGTGATGTTGGTCAACTTCGCTATCATTATTAATCGAATCACTCGTTTTCCTAACCGCAGGGGGCAGCGTAAATTTGACCCAGTATTTCTTCCATAATAACAGTTTCACATAAAGTGAAATGCAGTTGTAGCTGCTGAAATGGTGGTGATGGTCGAGATGTCAAATAAATAGAGCATAGTAGGATATAGCAATTATGGGGCAACCAACGGCAAGAATTACAGATAGGCATGTGTGTCCAAGGATGACACCCGGTAATTATTTCTTAGAACGCCTACGAATCACCAACCCTAACATAACTAATAAACTCGTCCATAACAACCCAGGAATCAATCCAAACCAAGTTTGATAAAAAGTAATTGGTGGGTTTTTTAAATAAGGTATTTGATAGACGCCAGTCCAAGGTTCATGAACGGGCGATCTTTCTAAAATTTCACCTGACGCCAGGGCAACCGTAGAAATACCCGTATTGGTCACCCTTAAAACCGGTCTACGAAACTCTATACCACGCGCAAGTGTCATATAAAAATGTTGATAAGGCTCTTGCCAAGTCCCATACCAAGAGTCATTGGTGACATTAACGATAAACTCGGCACCTAATTGAGCTAAGGAGCGTGAGAAGGCGGGAAATAAACTTTCATAGCATATTTGAGCCCCCATTTTGAAACCATTCCATTCTAGCAGTTGAGTCGGGCCGGCACCTCTCGCAAAATGTCCAGTGGCGGGTAACCAATCCCTGATTTGTGGAAAGAATTGTTCACCGGGAATATATTCACCAAAGGCTAACAAAATGCTTTTGCTGTAATGTGGTGAAATCAGTTGACCGTCATTGTTCAGCACAAACAACGAATTAGTGATCAGTTGAGAGTTTTCTTCAACACTGTAAGCACCTGTAATTAAGGGCAGTTGTCGTTCTTGAAGAAAATAAGTCAGGGCTTTGGGTAATCTGTTTTGGGTAAATTGAGGCCCTAATAAAGCAGGAAAAGCCGTCTCAGGCCAGACCGCAAAATCAATGTGAGTGCCGTTATATTCTTTAAGCGCTCGATCCGTTAACGAGGTATAGCGATTCAGTATTTCCTGGCTGTAACCCTTGCCTAATTCAGCGGCCATTTTCTCTGAGTTTTCGGTACTCGCCTGTACTAACAAAGCAGTGACTAACGCATCAGGTTTGGGAATTCTGGCTCTTAGCGCTAAGCCCCCTATATTTAAAAGTACAAAACCAACAGCTACAACGACCAAGATGATTTTACCACGAAGTTGTTTACGTTGTTCCCATGCGAGGTACAGTGGCAAATTACAAAGCAGGGTGGCAGCACTAAGCCCATTAAAGCCAATAAACTCAGCCCATTGATAAACGGGTAAATTAGCCCCGTACCATGAATAACCAAAGTTCCAGTCAAAAAGCGTTAAAGAATATCTTTCACAAATAATCGTAATAAGGACTAATAAACCTAAGGAAAGATGTTTGGGCGCCTTAAATTTTCTTTGAATTAAGAACCAGATGAGTCCGGCTAAAGGCACATATAAATGCGCAATTAAGGCATAAATAATCATGCCTACAACAGCAAACCCCCAATCCAGATGCGCAAATTCATGCAGTAGATAAGTAACCCAGTTAAAACCAATCAAGGTGAAGACAAATGATGTAAGTAAGCCCCCAAGCAATACGGTCTTTAAGCGGGTTTGCCTTTTCCAGAAAATCCATAAAGGTACAAAGCAGAATAGCGATGCCCAGGGTGGAAAGGGTATGTAACTAGTCCCAATAAAAATGCCTGATAATACAGGAAGTAGCCAAACAGGTTTAGGATTACTTTGATTCATGACTCATAGTTTTTTATGTGTGGTGTGATTAATGCAGCAACGTTTCAATATTTGACATTGTATCGTCAAACGATTTGAGCCATGCCTGGAGTTTTTTCGTATCAAACTCACCCTGTTTGAGCTGGCTTTCAAACACGATACAAGCCTGGTGCAAATTCATAGCGCCCAGATTGCCTGCGACACCCTTAATGGTATGTATAATCGTTTTTGCTGTATCCAATTCGCCATTGCATATCTGATCAGTAATGATTTTAGCCTTGTCGTTGAAACCATCAAAAAACTTTTGCAACATCCGCAATAGAAATTCAGGCTTGTCTTTCGGTATAGACTTGATATTTTCCAGATCGAACTCCGTAAGTACCCGGGAAAGATCTGCCCAGCTAAGCGCCTTGGCCTGATTATGCTCTTGTGAAGTCGGTTGCTCTACAGGTTGCTCTACAGGTAACTGCACTGCCTTGGCAGAATCCCCGCTCTGTCTAACTATCCATTGACTCAGTAACTTAATTAAGCCCCCTGGATTTACCGGCTTGGCCAAAACGGCATTCATGCCACAAGCCAAGTAACTTTCTTGCTCTTCTTGCGTAACCGCAGCCGTTACGGCAATGATAGGAAGTCGAGCATATTTCGGATAGCTGCGAATGTTGCGAGTGGCTTCGATCCCATCCATTACCGGCATGTGTACGTCCATCAGGACAGCATCGAAATCTTCCTGCTCAAGAAGATCCAGTGCTTCTTGACCGTTGTTAGAAATTACAGCGGCTATACCGGCAAGGCGGAGGAATTCGCTGATAACTTTCTGGTTAATGTGCTGATCCTCAGCGACCAGAACTTTTGTACCCTGCAAATTATGGCCTATCTCTTTAAGGTTACGTTCGAGATTACCGACTTTGCTACCTGACCGGTTTTTTTGTATTGCGCCTTGGGCAGCAACGCCGAGTTGAAGGCTAAATCTGAAAGCAGTGCCTTGGCCGGGTTGACTGTGAACATCGAATTCTCCACCCATGAGTTTTAACAAACTCTGGCTGATCACCAATCCCAATCCGGTGCCACCAAATTTTCGAGTAATAGAGCCATCAACCTGGCTAAAGGGCTGAAACAGTTTATCGAAGTTTTCCTGAGCAATGCCTATGCCTGTATCCTCAATGGAGAAAGTAAGCTGAGCCTTTGATTTTTCGAGCTTTTGGAGGAACACCTTGACAGCAACAGAGCCCTGTCCAGTGAATTTAATGGCATTGCCAAGCAGATTGGAAATGATCTGCTGGATACGCATAGCATCCCCTAATAAATGACGTGGCACACTCGCCTCTACTTCGATAATGAACTCGATATTTTTAGACGTAGCGCTTTCTTCAAACATATTGCGCAAGTTGCTTAAGAGGTGATCCAAATTAAAAGCTCTAGTCTCAATATTGATACGAGACGCTTCAAGCTTTGAGATATCAAGAATATCATTGAGGATTCCGAGCAGACTTTGTGATGAGCTAAAAACCTTGCTTAGATAGTCTTTAACCACAGGATCAGTTGGCAAGTTAAGCGCCAATTGCGTCAGTCCGATAATTCCGTTCATCGGAGTCCGTATCTCGTGACTCATATTGGCCAAAAACTCACTCTTTGACTTGGCAACCTCTTGAGCAAGATCTCTTGATTTTCTTAGTTCCTGATCCTGATTATGCAATTCTTTCGATGCCCGATTTAACGCGGAAACAAGATGTTGTAACTCAGACGTGGAAGAAGAAATATTTAAGAACTGTCCGTGTATTTTAGGTAACTCATCAGCAAAATCAGCCGCAATCCTGAGTTGCTTGATCGGGTGGCGTAAGGCAATGATAACCACACCTGTGGATAACACCACTGAAAGCAATGCAACCAGGAAGGTGTCTCTAAATATCAGATGCTGAGTCGCAGTGATCTGATCCAGAGGCATATCAGAACGCACCCAACCGACCAAACTACCCGCGATAATAGGTGTCCAAGTCACGATATGATTGTCGAGTATACTGGAAAATGACTGGTTGTCACTGGGCAGTTTTTCCACCCCGCCATGAAAGAGCGTCCATGTTTTATTTTGTTGATCCCGTTTGGCATCAACAACAATGTTGCCTCGCCTGTTGATGACATTAAGTCGGTCTAGGTTGGAAAAAGTCGTTACTTGAGTCACTGTTTGATCAATGTCTGCGTAATTTTTGACGATGAGATCCGAAGCTAACGCTGTAGCCAATCCACTGGTTATTAAGTTAGATTCCTTATACGCCGATTGGGTTGCTTCCTTGCCTTGCTTATAGGCAACATAGGTACCTAGGGAAAATACTGATAATAGAGAACCCAGCGTGCCGACCAGAGCCAGCCGAGCAAACAGGCTTTTTGACTGAAAACTCACTGACCACCAGTCACAGCGAATTTATCAAGTCCAAGTGCTTCTAATGGTTTGTAATCCCGGGAATAATCGGCCTGTATCGGTTTCGGCATCTGAATAGCGTCAAAAAGAGCCGCATTAGCCGGGTCTTTCGACAACTGAATAAAGCTGGTAATGACCTTATCACGCACCGCTTTAGTAATACGCGGGTTCGCCCCCAGTGCATGAGGTGCGGATTGCGGTGTAACGTATAAAATTCGTAATTGCTCACGCACATCCGCAGGTTCTCGTTCAAAGGTATTGTTGACGCCCCCGCCAGCTATTGCATCACCTAACAGCACACTTCGATAGACATTGCTATGAGTTTTGACATAATTGGGAATAATGTTGACATGATTCTTAGCCAACTGTGCCCTGATCAAGAGCGAAGCCGCGAAGGCATTAGGCGCAGGGAAAGCCACGCTTTGCTCATTAAGCTCATCTAAAGAATTAATAGGACTGTCCTTACGAACTACGAGTATACCTTCAAGCATGTTTGCCGAATCCCTCAGCAGAGGAATATAACCTTTATGGTGTTTAGCAATAATGCAGTGGTAAGGATTCATAAAGGCAAAATCGGGGGTTCCGCTTAATATGGATTCCTCAAAAGCAGGAATACTTGACTCTACGACGAGTTCAAACGTTAAACCGGTCGCTGTACCCAGTTTTTCCAAAATCGGAGTCCAATCCTGATGAATAGCGACTGGTGTAAGCTGTGGGACGACAGAAATGCTATAGGTCTGAGCGGCTGTAGGCGCAGCTAAGGCTTGTCCAAACATCAGCATACCTAAAACGAGATAAAAACAGGACCGAAAAGATATCAGAAGCTTGTGCATAATAGTAAGAATAGTAAGAATAGTAAGAAATAGTAAGGGGAGTAGTCAAACAAGTTTAGAATTACTTTGATTCATGAATTTCAGCGTATAAAGCTCGGAATTCATCACTTAATTTATGGGATGGAACATAGTGAATGAGGGGTTGGGATACGGTGTGAGATTCCCTGACTTTAACAGAGGGTGAAATCATCGCTGCAAGCACAGGTAAGCCTTCAGTAATCAGCTCTTCGACTAGCTGGCGGGGTAAATTAGCCTGTTTTTGGTATTGATTAATAATGATACCTTCGATCTCCAGCTTTTGATTGTGATCTGCTTTAACCTCGGTCACTGCTTGCATTAAGGTATACAACGCTTCTCTGGCAAAGGTGTCACAATCAAAAGGAATTAAACATTTTTCTGCTGCAATCAATGCAGATTGGCTATAAAAATTTAGAATAGGCGGAGTATCCATGTAAATGGCATCAAAGCCTTCCAGTTTTTCTAGTGCTTCTTTTAATTTAAAAATTTTAAAGCGTGATTCTAAGCGCCCTTGTAAAGGTTCAAGGTCTGGATGTGAGGGAGCAATAAAGAGATTTGGAAAAGGGGTTTCATGAATAATACTCTCAAGTCCAGAACCCGTGTTGTTGTTTCCAAACAGAGACAGGCTTAAGCAGTCTTTGAAGAATAGGGCAATAGTCTTATCACTTTCAGTGATTTTATGACCGAGTAAATATTGCGTAGAATTACCTTGGATATCCAGATCAATGACCAGGGTACGCTTACCCTCCATGGCGCTGATGGCCGCTAAATTACAGGTAATCGTTGATTTCCCAACACCGCCTTTCTGGTTGAAGATGACTCTGCGCATGTTATTCCTCGTTAAATCAATTAGATAAAATAATTATTATTATAAGCCCTAGGATACTAATATCAAATGCGTATAAAAGTATTAGCGTGACACGCAGGGCATTCAGGGATTTCGCTGGCTGTTTTAAAGGCTATTTCTTTACCACAGGCATCACAAATGAAAGTACCGGGTACCGTAATGTCGCCACTGTGATAAGTGTGTGTTTCTGCCAGTTGTTTTATTTTTGCTAATTCAATCCGAGTCTTGTCAGCAACACTTAAAAAAGCATCCAGGGTGAAGTTTTCTATCAGTTCAACATCAAACTTGAACCACTCAGAGAGCGAGTTTTTATCTTCTTTAGCCGTTAATCCTTGGGCGGCGTGTTCAACATCCCGTTTAACATAACCCGATATTTTATCCAGTTCTTCATGAGATAACTCATTACTCTCACTGGTTTTTTGTTTTGAAATTTCTAGGGCTTCAGCAAAAGAATGCAAGGTATCTTCCATGGTTTCATGAAGATGTATCATGAAATCGGAATAGGCGGCGATAAGTTTATTTTTATTCATAGTTGGACTCCTGAAAAATGGTGCTTTAGATTTAAGCAACTGTGAGGTATTCTAACGCTTTTGACTGGTAAAAGACGAGAAGGATGCAAGAAAATTATCAACCGCTCTCAATTGAGCAAGACGTTCAGGCCGCCTGGGAAACCTCAGGGGTGTTTAATGTGTCGGAATCTTCTACGCAGGAAAAGTATTATTGCTTATCCATGTTTCCTTATCCCAGTGGTCGATTGCACATGGGGCACGTACGTAATTACACCATTGGTGATGTCATTAGCCGTTACCAGCGGATGCTGGGAAAAAATGTTATGCAACCCATGGGCTGGGATGCGTTTGGTTTGCCTGCCGAAAATGCGGCCATGCAACATGGCGTGCATCCGGCTGATTGGACTTATCAAAATATCGATTACATGCGTGATCAGCTCAAGCAATTGGGCTTTGGTTATGATTGGAGTCGTGAAGTGGCGACCTGTGACCCAAGCTATTACAAATGGGAGCAATGGTTTTTCCTTAAGCTACTAGAGAAGGGTTTAGTTTATAAAAAAACTGCACCCGTTAACTGGTGCCCGAATGATATGACTGTTCTTGCAAATGAACAGGTTATTGATGGATGTTGCTGGCGTTGTGATACTAAAGTTGAACGTAAAGAAATTGCACAATGGTTTTTAAAAATTACAGCTTATGCCGATGAGTTATTAGCATCTTTAGAGACGCTGGATGGTTGGCCTGAACAAGTTAAGACTATGCAAGCCAATTGGATTGGTCGTTCTGAAGGCGTTGAAATGGATTTTCAGGTGCCGGAGTTATCACAACCCTTACGCATTTATACGACACGCCCAGATACGCTTATGGGGGTTACGTATTTAGCTGTTGCCGCTGAACATCCTTTAGCGTTAAAAGCCTCAGAAGGTAACCCAACTATTGCAAGCTTCATTGAAGAATGTAAGACCATGGAAACCTCCGAAGCCGCGATGGAAACCATGGAAAAGCGCGGCATAGATTCAGGCATTAAAGCCTTGCATCCGATTACAGGTGAAGCTGTACCTGTTTGGATCGCTAACTTTGTATTAATGGGTTATGGCACGGGAGCGGTGATGGCGGTTCCTGCTCATGATCAACGTGATTATGAATTTGCCAATAAATACGGTATTGCTATTAAGCAAGTGATTTTCTCTAAAGACGGCGGTGCGGATGACTGCTCAGAACAGGCTTATACTACTAAAGGTATTTTGGATCATTCAGGTGAGTTTGATGGCTTAACTTCAGAGCAAGCGTTTGTGGCTATTTCTGAAACCTTGGAAAAGGCTGATAAAGGCCTTCGTAAAGTTAATTTTCGGCTACGGGACTGGGGTGTTTCTCGTCAACGTTACTGGGGAGCGCCGATTCCGGTTATTTATTGTGATGACTGTGGTACGGTGCCTGTGCCCGAAAAAGATTTACCCGTCACCTTGCCTAGAGATGTGGTTTTAGATGGTTCGCAATCGCCTTTAGTAGCGCATCCGACTTTTTCAAAGGTAGAGTGTCCTTGTTGCGGTAAACCCGCCCGACGTGAAACAGATACGTTTGATACCTTTATGGAGTCATCCTGGTATTTTGCCCGTTTTGCTAGCAGCAAAGCCGAGAGTATGCTGGATGAAAGCGCGAAATATTGGCTGCCTGTCGATCATTATATTGGCGGTATTGAACATGCGATTCTGCATTTATTGTATGCACGTTTTTATACCAAGCTATTACGTGATGAAGGCTTAGTGGTGTGTGATGAACCGTTTAAACGCTTATTAACGCAAGGCATGGTTTTAAAAGACGGCAGTAAAATGTCTAAGTCCAAAGGTAATACGGTTGACCCTCAAGCGTTAATCGCTCAGTATGGCGCGGATACTGTGCGTCTGTTTGTTATGTTTGCAGCACCTCCAGAACAATCATTGGAGTGGTCTGATAGTGGCGTTGAAGGTGCGTTCAGGTTTCTGAAAAGACTGTGGAGACAAGCTTACTTACATAATGAAGCAGGTGGTTCTTTAGCTGTACTGGATAAGTCAACCTTAACAGAAGAGCAGCAAGCGGTTCGTCGTCAAGTGCATCAAACGCTTCAAAAGGTCACTCATGATATGGGCGTCCGGATTATTTTTAACACAGCGATTGCGGCTAACATGGAGTTGGTCAATACCTTAACTAAGTTTACTGATGATTCGGATAACGGTAAAGCCGTCCGTCAAGAAGCGCTCGAAGCCATTGTGTTAATGTTGGCACCCATAGTGCCACATATTTGTCATCAATTATGGTTAGACTTAGGTCATCAGGAAGCCTTGATTACGGCAAGTTGGCCTCAAGTTGATGAATCCGCTTTAGAACAAGATTCAATAGAATTAGTGATACAGATTAATGGTAAGTTACGTAGTAAAATCTCTGTATCGGCTCAATCGTCTTCAGAAGAAATACAGGCACTGGCATTGAACGATGAGCAGGCTATACGCTTTATTGAGGGAAAAACCATTAGAAAAGTAATTGTTGTACCCAATAAATTAATCAATATAGTGGTTTAAATTCTGAACTGAGCAATTAACCGAGTGATTATTAAAAAGGTCATTGGTAAGTAGTTGCCAATGACCAATGGCTTTGACGGAGTGTTTTGTGCGGATAAAAAAGACAGTTATTTTGATGATGGTGTTCCTTTTAAGCGCATGTGGTTACCATTTACGTGGCGCCTTAACGTTGCCTGCAGGTTTAAAAAGTATTTTTTTAGAAGGTGGCTCACCACAACTACAAGAACAATTTGCATCATCGATGAAAGTCTCATCGGTACCGGTTGCTAGTGCTCCAGAAAGCGCAGATTTAATTATTAGAATATACAATGAAAACAACGATCGTCGGGTTTTGTCTCTTAATGCGGGCGGTACGGCTAACGACTTTGAATTAGATTACAACTTAGAGTACGAGCTGGTTGATTCTAAAAATAAGGTATTAATGCCCAGGCAGCCGATCAGTATTAAACGCGAGTATTATAATAATCAGCAGGCTATTCTCGCTAAAGACAATGAAGAACTTATTATTCGTCATGAAATGTATCAGCAGGCGATACGTTCAATCGTGGGTGGAGCCAAGACAGCCTTAGACGCGAGTTCAAAATAGGATGCGTATCAAACCTGAGCAGTTGAGCGGTGTATTGCAAAAAGGTTTGCTGCCCGTTTATTTTATAACGGGTGATGAACCCTTACAGTTGGGTGAATTAGCCGATGAGATCAGGAAGTCGGCTAAACAAAAAGGCTTTGATGATCGTGAAATAGTGTCTGTTGAGACGGGGTTTGAATGGAATAAGTTGGCTTTTATGGCAGGCTCTTTGTCGATTTTTGCCGATAAAAAAATCATCGACTTGAGATTACCTTCGGGGACTCCTGGTACTGATGGGGCTAAAGCATTAATTAATTATTGTGAACGCCTGTCCGAAGATACTATTTTATTGATTACCTCAGGAAAGATAGATAGCAAAGCCTTAAAGAGTCGTTGGGTTGAAGCCTTGGATAAACAAGGCTTGGTGATTCAGGTTTGGCCTTTGGAAGGACAGGATTTAATTCGTTGGATACAGAATAGAATGCAACGAAGAGGGTTGGTGATTCAGTCCGATGGCGTACAATTACTAGCTTCTCGAATTGAAGGTAATTTGTTGGCCGCAGCCCAGGAAATTGAAAAACTTTACGTGCTTTATGGGGCAGGGAATCTGAGTGTTCAGCAGATTAATGAGGTCGTGGCGGATAGTTCAAGATATGATGTGTTTAAACTCATGGACACGGTGTTATCTGCAAACGTCAATCGTATCACTAAGGTCTTGTCTGGTTTACGCTCCGAAGGAACTGCGACACCTATTGTGTTATGGGCATTGACCCGGGATGCCAGACTTTTAATTAAAATTAAACTGGCATTGGCTCAAGGCCAAAATCAAGAAACTGTCTTCAAAAGCAATAATATCTGGGATAAGCGTAAGACATTGATCAGTCAGGCCTTAAAAAGGTTGAGTGATCGGGATTTAAATCATATCTTGGTAACCAGCGCTATCGCAGACAGGCAAATTAAAGGACAGCAAGCCGGTGATGCCTGGGAAACATTGCTGACTATTTGTTTAATGTTTGCATCTTCTCAATTTATGGTTAACATAAGCTGAGAATTCTTTTAAGTTCATTAGGACACACTTATGAAAGGTATTATTTTAGCAGGCGGTAGTGGGACACGGCTTTATCCTATTACCAAGGGTGTTAGTAAACAGCTAACACCCATCTATGACAAACCCATGATTTATTATCCGTTATCCGTATTAATGCTGTCGGGTATTACGGAAATCTTAATTATTTCTACCCCCCAAGATTTACCTCGTTTTGAGGAGTTATTGGGTGATGGTTCTGATATCGGTCTTTCGTTTACCTACATAGAACAACCGTCACCCGATGGTTTAGCGCAAGCCTTTATATTAGGCGCAGACTTTATCGGTGATGATGATGTGTGTATGGTGTTAGGTGATAATATCTTTTATGGTCATGGCCTGGTCGCTATGTTGAGTCAAGCCGTAGCCAATGTGACTGAACAGAAGAAAGCGACTGTCTTCGGCTATCATGTTAAAGATCCTGACCAATACGGTGTTGCTGAGTTTGATGCGGAAGGGACTGTACTATCGATTGAAGAAAAACCGGCAAAGCCCAAAAGTAATTATGCGGTAGTGGGTTTATATTTTTATCCCAACACGGTCGTTGAGATTGCTAAAAACATCAAACCCTCGGCACGTGGCGAGTTAGAAATTACCACGGTTAATCAAACTTATCTTGAACAGGGCGATTTAAAAGTTGAATTAATGGGACGTGGCTTTGCCTGGTTAGATACAGGTACACACGAGTCTTTACTGGATGCCTCTAATTTTATTCAAACGATTGAAAAGAGGCAGGGTTTAAAAGTCGCCTGTATTGAAGAGATTGCTTATGAAATGGGCTATATCTCTAAAGCACAATTAATCAGTCTGGCGCAGCCATTACTAAAAAACCAATACGGTCAATATTTGTTACGCCGTGCTGGGGAAGAAGAGGTAGCTTAAATGAACTTTATTAGAACCGCTATTCCTGATGTCATTATCATTGAACCGACGGTGTTTGGTGATGAGCGGGGTTATTTTGTCGAAACGTTTCGTCAAGATAAATTAGAAGCCTTTTTAGGATTCTCAGTTAATTTTGTTCAGGATAATGAATCAAAATCCAGTCTGGGTGTCTTAAGAGGCTTGCATTATCAGTTGGCACCCGCAGCACAAACCAAGTTAGTGCGGGTAATCAAGGGTAAGGTGCTGGATGTGGCTGTTGATATAAGAGCCGGTAGTCCTACCTTTGGTCAGCATGTTAGCGTGGAGTTATCAGAACAAGACAAACGGCAATTGTTGATACCCCGTGGTTTTGCACATGGTTTTGTGGTACTGGAAAATGACACGATATTTGCCTACAAGATCGATAACTATTACTCGCCAGAAAATGATCGGGGCTTGGCATTTGATGATCCGGCTATCGGTATCAATTGGATAGTTGATAAACAACAATTGCAACTATCAGCCAAAGACCTGCGTCAACCATCGCTTGAGAAAGCTGAATTATTTGATTTTACGAGTCCACTTTATGTCTAAATCCATACTAGTTACTGGTGCTAATGGACAGCTCGGTAGTGAGCTTTATCAGTTAAGTGCCTTCGAAAGTTCAGCCGTGTTTACTTTTGTGACTCGAAAAGAATTGGACTTTAGCGATCCTTTAGCACTAGAGGCTTGGTTTGTTGATAAATACTTTGATGTGATTGTTAACTGCGCTGCTTATACGGCAGTCGATAAAGCCGAATCGGAACCTGAATTAGCAAAAGCAATTAATGCTACATCTGTAGCAACATTAGCGGCTCTCGCTAAAAAGAGTCATAGTGCACTAATACATATCTCCACAGACTATGTTTTTAATGGTAAGAACTTTAAACCTTATGTCGAGGCCGATGCGGTGCTTCCACGGGGCGTTTATGGACAGACTAAGCTTGAAGGCGAACAGGCTGTGTTAGCTGTTAATGCAGCAAAAACCCTTATCATTAGAACCTCTTGGGTGTATTCCCAGTTTGGTAATAATTTTGTTAAGACGATGTTGCGCTTAGGCAGGGAGCGTGCAGAGCTTGGGGTTATTTATGATCAGATAGGGTCACCGACATCAGCGCGTGATTTGGCTCAGGCTATTCTGGCTATTATTAAGCATCCAGAGCTGGATGAAATAAATGAACCGGAAATTTATCATTTTAGTAATGAAGGCGTTTGCAGTTGGTATGACTTTGCCAAAGCTATCTTTGAATATGCGGGCATAAACTGTCATGTTAAGCCCATTGAGACTAAAGATTATCCAACACCTGCGACTCGTCCGCACTACAGTTTGCTGAATAAAGCAAAAATTAAACAACGCTTTGATTTAACCATTCCTTACTGGAAGGACAGTTTAAAAGACTGTCTTGATCACTTAAACGGAAATAAATAATGACATCTTTATTAGTGACTGGCTGTGCCGGCTTTATTGGCAGTAACTTTGTTCCGTATTATTTGGAGCAGTATCCCGACGATCATATTATCAATCTTGATTTACTCACCTATGCAGGTAATTTAGATAACCTTAAAGAAGTTGCAGACCACGAGCGTTATACCTTTGTGGAAGGGGATATTTGTGATCGCGCATTATTAGAGCGTTTATTTGCTGAGTATGATATTCGCGGTGTTATTCATTTTGCTGCCGAGAGCCATGTTGATAATTCGATTAAGAATCCGGGTGTCTTTGTACAAACCAATGTGATTGGTACCTTTACGTTGATTGATGTTGCCTATAAATACTGGATGGAAAAGTCGTTCGTCTTTAAACCCGGCTATGAAGCCTGTCGCTTTCATCATATTTCGACGGATGAAGTGTATGGTACTTTAGGTGAGACGGGGTTATTTACTGAAGCGACCCCTTATGCACCTAATTCCCCTTATTCGGCAAGTAAAGCAGGCAGCGATTTAATCGTGCGCAGTTATTTTCATACTTATGGTATGAATACGGTGATTACTAACTGCTCTAATAACTATGGGCCTAAACAGCATAATGAAAAACTAATTCCGACTATTATCCGTAAAGCAATCGGTAATGAGGCTATTCCTATCTATGGGGATGGTAAGAATATTCGTGACTGGCTCTATGTGCTGGATCATTGTAAAGGCATTGCCTTGGTGTACCATAAAGGTCAAGTTGGTGAAGTTTATAATATTGGCGGTCGTAATGAGCGCAACAATAATTATATTGCCGATAAGGTCTGTGAAATTTTAGATACCTTACATCCTAAAGCGCAAGGCAGTTATAAAGAGCAGCTACAGTATGTAGAAGACCGGGCGGGGCATGATAGACGCTATGCGATTGATGCGACTAAAATTGAATCGGAGCTCGGTTGGAAAGCAGATGAAAACTTTGAAACCGGAATCCTTAAGACGGTTGAGTGGTATTTGAATCGGTAAAGTTTATATCAATTTGTTGCAGTATAATGACCCGTTTCCATTAAAGAAGGTTATCTTTAGATGTCTATTTCGCTTGCAGAGCTTGAAAGTGTAGTCCGAGAAGCTGGGACTATTGCATTAACGTATTTTAAAGATTTAAAACATGTCGGACTTGATAAAAAGAGTCCAAGAGACTTTGTGACGGCTGCAGATATTGCCGTTGAGGCTTTTTTAAAGGAAAGGTTGACGGCAAGCTATCCCGAGTATGGCTTCTGGGGTGAAGAAAGTGGTCAGACC
>QVQE01000185.1 GCA_003584865.1 Methylococcales bacterium | reverse complement strand
GAACTCTTCCGAGGCACCATAGATGGCGCCAGCGTATACCCTAGAGAAGTCGTCAAACAAGCCTTACATCATAATGCGGCTGCCGTTATCTTTGCCCATAACCACCCGTCAGGCGTTACAGAACCCAGTCAGGCTGATAAACAAATCACCGAAAAACTAAAGAAAGCCTTAGACCTGTTCGATATCAGGGTACTGGATCATTTTATTATTGGTGATGGTGAACCTTATTCATTTGCCGAACACGGCCTGATTTAATCATCAAATCATTATAGCAGGTGATTTATTTCAGCATAAAATCAATCACTTGTTGGTTGGCCTGAACGCCATGCGGATTGGTTTATTCGTTCGGCTATGTAAAAGGGTACTTGGCTCACGTCATCAAACCATATTGAAACCACATACCCCGTTTGATCGTTAGCTCTGTTAAAAAAGCTTATCATCATATCCGCACATAATTCAAAATCAACCGGATCAACATGGGTTAAGTCAATTGATAGCTCCGAGCAAATAGTGCAAAGCGTTTCATAAGCATCCAGTCCAAGGTTTACGTTTCTTATAACGTAAGCATTACACTTGGCACCAAACTTTATATTCATTCGCTCAGTTAATGTAATCATCTTTGGTCTCCGGATATAGATCGTTTCATTTAAAATTCCATCGGGCTTTGTCCTATGGGGGAGTACAATCAGATACCGTGCCAACTGTGCCATTTTCAAATAAAACAGTCTATTTAGTACCCCTCTCCGGTTAATTTTATTGACACGAGGTGTCTGTGGGTGTGAATAACATAATCTGATAGTTTGCTAGATATGAGTGCAACCTCATGAGTTTGGCTTAAATTATGCCCTCTCATGAGGCACTTTTGATCTGTAGCCATAGACAGGCGGAACGCGATTCATTGCTTAAAATTTTTAAGGGTTGAACTTAAATATCAACATAAAAGTCATATTGGCTTTATGACTATAATTTTAGTGTTATCGACCTATTCGAGCTAATATAAAAATCATGCAGCTATTTAGTTCTACCCTTTTGGATCTCATTAATGCCTTTTAAACTTTTCCTTATCAGTACCCTATTCTCTTTAACCGTAGGCTGTAGTACTTTAGGTAAATTCAATCCCAGCGATACACTCGCTAATGATGCTGTTAATATGAAAACGGGAGACTTAGCGGGTCCCGGCTCACAAGACGTTATCTCCACGCGCATGGTCATCACCCATCAAGGTGAGAACCTGTCAGTGACCTTGTATCAACCCGCACAGACATCATCACAAACACCCGCGATTGTATTCTTACCGGGCCGGATGGCCACAGATGATCAATATGAGAGTTATGCACGCGCCTTGGCTTCCAGAGGTTTTATCGTCGCTGTGCATGGCTGGTATTCACTCTTAACTACAGACCTTGAATTGGCTCACCAAGCGCAGGTCATCGCCGATTGGTTAGTCGCTACCCAAGGAGTTGATGCTCAAAAGATTGGGGTTGCCGGGCATTCTATGGGTGCCAAAGATGCCGTATTGGCTGCCAGCAAGTACGGAACATTTAACAGTGTTGTGGCGATTGATCCTGATGATAATGGCAACGTGTCTGTAGTGCGCGGTTATACCGCCTCATTGCGGGTCCCGTTATTATTGATCGGGGCAGAAGTTGCCTGGCAAGCCGCCAGTGTTTGCGCCCCTAAAGAAAAAAACTACCAGCGCTTCTTTGAACAAGCACCCGCCGGAACTATTGAGTTGACCTTATTAGATGCAGATCATGTGCAGATGCTAGATGATCCTGATCGATTCGGCTATGGTATCTGTCGTTCGGGTAAGGCTGATACACAGCAAGTACGTATTACTAGCCGACGGGCAACGGTGGGCTTTTTTATGCAGCACTTAATGAATGGCCCCGTATTAGCTGTACCCCACTCTAACGATGCAATAATCCGTGTGGCTCAAAACAACTCTATTTTAATGAAATAACGACTGTATTACTCCGAGTTCAATGAGGTGATAATGGCTTTAGTACTCGCATAGCCTAAATTCTTTTGAGGAAATACTATATATGACCCTTGTTGATCTGGTTGAAACTTTTCCCAGAAGGCCTCATGCCCCCCAGATTAAAAAAGTATTTTGATGCCTTATATACAACCTGAGCACTAAACATTAAAAAGCCATTAACCCCTGTTATTTTACCCAGTTGTTGTTTGGGTACCGGACCAATAGTCACAGAAGTGCACCCCTCTGTTTCTAAGGTTTGTAACGCTGAAATCACTAATAATTCAGACAATCCATTAGGACTATTTTCACAAATCATGACATTATTTAATAGCCAACCCTTATCCTGTTTAAGCTCATTGAGTATCAGGCTACCCACCATTTTTCCATTCTGTTCGGCATAAAACCATCGCTTACCTTCTCTATCTTTAAAAGGCGTAGGATGACATAAATGAATTTGCGGCCCCTTTCTGGCTTTCTGCCATGAAGTAGCCAGCTCTGTGATGGATTTTTCAATCCTATCATCATCAGCACTGGTATATTCTTTAACAGTAACGCCCTTATGTTGGCAATTGTGAATCTTTTTACGTAAGGTTTTAAACTTTCCGCCCCCTTGATTCATCGGATTAGCACAGGGGTTTAAATAATAGGTTGTACCAAACTCAATGATGGCAGACGATAAATTCGGCCCCGCCCAAAGGGCGAATTCTTCAGACGCTATAATATAAACAACACCTCTATGGTGTTTCGAACAAAACTGCTGAAAAGCCTGAGCTAAGGCGGGTTTATTTTCAGATGCACAGACAGGATCGCCTAACACGACCGCATTATTAGCTTCTACACGGTAACCAATAAGGCCAGGAATAGCCGGATCGGTAAAGATCTCACAGTCCGCATCCAAAATACCACCCGAACTAACCCCACCCCATTGCCGAACAATCTGGAGTATTGTTTGGTTATCGAATAAAAGTGCCTGGTTATTTAATGTCATGATAAAACTTCCACCACAACCTTAATCATTCCGTCTTCGCGTCGAATTAAACTCCTCAATCCTAGGGCACAAAACTTAGGCTCTTTGTGCAAACCTTTTTTGTAGGCATCTTCAATTCTTACAGCATACTCATTTTCGGCATTCCAGTCCTTTTCTGCTAACTCTCTTAATCGACTAACAAACTCAAGCGTCAGTTTAAACACTTCTGTTTTTCTTTTAACCCAGCCTATCGCCGTTTCAAAGGCGTCTCGATGAATACTCACCGGAATCTTAGTTTCTATACTGTCTAAATCAGACGGCTTAACCACGAATGAAAACAGTGATTCATCAAAATTTACTATCTCAGGGGTTATCGATAAACGGAAAAAGGTATCCCGAACATTCTCAATACTGAAATCTACAGTGGCTTGTTTAAGTAAAGTCACCAATTGGATAAGTTCTCTTTGTAAACCAGGATCATGTTTGATCTCAAGCCAACCCATAGGATGCAGCTTAATCGTTTGGGGTAATGCTTCAAACTCAAAACCCCTTAAATGCCCCGCTATAGCCAACAACAACTTTAGTTGATAGTCTGATAACTCTAAATCCAAAGGCTTTTCTTTACCCAGTACACCGGCTATTAACGGTTTATGATGATCAATCGGTAACGTTAAGCCATACTTGGGCAATTGGCATAAATAGGTACTCTTAAAACTATCGGGTAACTGCTGCAATGCAGTCTTAAGCGCCGCTCTATCATTGTCAAAGTCATCAAATAACGCTTTGATATAAGCCATCTTACCGTCAGACGTTTCACCTTTAGCCATTTCATCTAAGGAAAACCACACTAAGCGCTCATCATGTTTAGTTTTTTCTAACAAGTACAGATAACCTTCTAGCGTTAACTCAATCTGAAAAATATCCAGATAATATTCCGTAAACCCATGATTAGGCGCCGTACCTTGCACTTGTTGATACGGCTTTAATGAACGCCAAGGCTTAAAGGTGTAATGCGTATCAAAAAGCAATCCCGCTTCTTCTCGTAATTCTCGTTTTAAGGTTTCGGGTAATGCATCTTTAATGAGTGCTGAATGAGGGGATTGCAAAGCTTTAAGCACCGCCACTTTATCCGCATTCAATACATCATTTTGATTAGCGCGTCCGCCAATCAGTCCATAATCACCTGCTGATTTGTCATAGCGCTTTTGGGTATCTTCACGTTGATAAAATAAAACCTGATGGTCTAATTTGATTATGCTCCAGGCTACATAACAATAGCGAATGGGCTGGGCTTGATAATAGGCATGATTCTTAACCCTCGCTGTTTCTATCGTATGTAAGACATCACGTTGCTGATCTTTTTTGTCATTAGATATGCCTTGAGTATTCCAAAAATTGGGCGCAAATAATCGAGAGTTATGATCACTGATGGCTGTTAAAACAGACAATGCCATTAATTGTGCAGGGAAAGACACAAAGCACCATTCGCTTCTTTTTAAATGTTCAGCCTCTAAAACGGCTAAGGTGTTTAGCAAGGATTCGATTAGGGTAATGGTGTTTTCAGAAAGGGAGCGATCCAGTTCATGTTGATGGCATAAGGTATCAATCAACTCGTTACGATGAATACTGTAGAAATCACCGTCTTCTTCAGCAAAACGAGGTAAGAGTGGGATGAGTGATTGGATTAACGATGCAGGCATGAGAACTAAAGGAACAATAAGTTAGAAAACGGTTAAGTATTTTTTTCTACTTTAGCGATAACAATTGCTTTAGTCTTCTCCATGTAAGCCCCATTCAATGTCTTCCTGAATAAAGCGTTCACTGAGAATTTGTTGTTGTGACTCTAGATAGTGGTGGATTGCTTCGGCACTCAATGCATCCATGTTATTTATCCCGCCTTGTTGCACACTGTTTTGTGCTTTGCCAAAGTTGGTCGGGGATTTTGGTTTCTACGAGTGAGGTCATGGTAGTTGTCTATGAAAAACTACGGTTATAAATATGTCGGGCTAACTCAAAAAGATAGTTGGGTTGCCGATAATCAAAGTATTTAAATTGATAGTTCAATACGGCAAACGTTTTGAGTTGCTCTTTATTTTCTGGTATGTATACACCGCCACTTGATGTCAAAAACCAAAAGGATTGATAGAGTCCTTTAATAAAAAAAGCGTTGTCTATGTCTTTATCTTTATTTTTCTGTAGGTTATTTAAGGCATCATGAAAATTAATAGCCTGCCAAGTATTTCCGGTTTTACTCAGTAAGAGTCCGTAATTTTCGATTAAAGGTATATTACGTGCTGTAGGATTTCTATCGTCTTTTCTTTTAGCATTATCACCGACTTTATTATTAAAATCTTCTACTGAAACTACATCTTTGAATAAAGTAAGAAAATGCTTTTCATAAGGTAATAACTCATGACCCAAATCAAACATGGCACGCATATTAACGATAAATAAATATGCAACATCTTGAGGAGTTAACTGTTCAAATACTTTACTATGCGCCAACCAGTTACGTGTTATTTTCATAATCCAGGCAAAGGCATATCTTTCTTTTTGACTAACCTGTTTGGGTTCAGCAGCCTCCCACTCATGGGCTAAGATACGAATAAATAGTTTATATAGATTTGAACTCTTAGAATCACAGGGACTTAAGGGTAAGAAGTTTTCTAATACTTCCAAATAATCATGTAAATCTGCCGGGCTAATCTGTTTTTCAGGGTCTTTTATGAAGCCGTTAAAACGCAATTTATCTTCAGTTAATATTTTTAGGTACTTGCAGCCTTCAATAATGCCTCTTCGCAATCTTGAATAAGGATTTTCATGACGGGCTTTAACCCATTCCTGAACTTCGGCAGCTGATTTTTCATAGATAGTGGGTAAAGCTATTTTTGCGGCTTTAAAAGCATCGCGGGTAGAAACTGAGTTTTCACCATGATTAGAACAAAATAGGATATGTTGCTTTGGAAAACCAAGTTCTACGACTAACTCGGTATAAAGATAATATCCAGCGAGAGCCTTAAGTTTAGCGCACTCCTCATTGAGTAATCGCTCTTCCTCTATTTCATCGGCAGGTTTTTTATAATCTTGAAAGATTTCAAGCAAGGCTAAAACATCGGCATTAATGTTATCGCCTTTTGAATAAGCTGCTAAATCTATATCAAGAATGATGTAATCAATTTGATTTAAGTTTTGACGAATAAAACCCAACCCATCCTGAAAGCTCAACTCAATATAAATACCGTGAGCTTTTAAATCTCTTTTGAGTTGTTGCTTGTTATCCGAAAATAGTTGCTCATTAGCTGTAATACCCCCCAAGACCTCTGTTGCTGTCACTTTGGGAGAGTTTTCAAAGTCCTCTATCCACAAAAAATAACTCATTACCCACCTTCATTTAGAGATTAAAAGTTCATTCGGAAGTCCAAACTCAAGGACAAAATTATCTTGTAGAATGGGTTTATTAAACAGACTATCGGTCTTACGCGCTAACGTTGATAAAAAAACATGGCCTTTATGACTGCCTTTTATAATGGTGCGCTCACTGCGAATACTGGGATTACTACAAATTAAAACTTGATATCCCTCACGCTCCACCCATTCAAGTACCACAGCCTGTTTACTTTCTGAGGAATAATACTTGAAAACGTTCACTAATATTTCATTAAGTAATATCGTGAGTAAAGATTCAGTAGTACCATACTCCTTAAATTGAATATCAGTTCTATCAAAACCGATCACATCCAGCTTATAAAAGTACTGTTCCAACCATGTTAGACGTTGCTCCAATGTTGGCGATTGCTTGATTAACTGTGCATAACTAGCTTCCCATTCTGCTTGCATCGTTTGCTCTAATTCAAAATACTCTTCACACCATGTCTTGTAATTTACTTGAGTATCACACTTACTTTGTGCTTTTGCATAACTCAAATAATGTTGCTGGATTTTTTCGGCACCTGAAACAGACAGTAAATGCAGTAGAATCATATCGAGGGTTTTACAAAAAACAGCCTCTAAGTTACCGCTACCCTGGTAATCTTGCTTAATCTTGTCCTTAAGAATATCCGTATCAGTGGATATGATACTAAAGATGTTTAACAAGCCTCGCATGGTTTGGGCGGCTTCTGTATATAGCGCAATCTGGTTGTCATGCTGGGTGTTATAAATTATGGCATCTAAAGGACTACGAAACTTGTGGGCAAACATTGACATCATGTCTTCTAGTTCCTTTTCTTTTTCATACAGTGCTTTGTTTTTGTCATCAATCTCATGCTTGTATCTCTTAACAGTTAACTTAAGCTCTGTTTTTTCCTGATTTTTCTTTATTATTACCTGAGCTTGCTCTGTTATTACTTGATTTTGCCATTTCGTTATTTTTTTTATTCTCTTAAGGGCTTCTTCAAATTCAATTGTATCTTCATCATCTTCAGGTACAACTATTTCATTTCTGCCTATACATGAAATATCTTGGCCGTAAAACCTATGTTTTTCACATGTTTGAATTTGATCATCAATATGTTGTATGATTTTTTTTACGAAATCCTCAGCCTCATCTTTCGCTTCGTCATAATCAACAATTCCCTGGGCCATTAAAACCATTTTAATCCATTTGATATACGCGCTGCTTACTCCTCCATCGATGGCGCATTTATAATAATCTAGTGCTTTCGTATCATTCGCCTCAACGCCTCGACCATCACGATATAAATCGCCTAATAAACAGTGCGCTTCACTAAAACCCTGCATACTGGATTTTTCAACCCATTCAAAAGCCGATTTGTCTCTTTGCTCCACACCTCTTCCTTCAAAATAACAGCGGGCTAATGCATATTGTGATTCCATATGTCCTTGTTTTGCCGCTTTCTCAAACCACATAAAAGCCAATTCATCATTTACTTCTCTATTATTTTCAGCCGCTTCAAAAGCTGAGAATATTTTAGGGTCAATAACGAGACCATCGATTGAAGCTAGGAAGTAGTCATCAAAGAGTTTACCCTTAAACTCCCACCCTTCCTCTGTTATTTCTGTTGGCAAGTAATACAATCCTAACGCAAATTGCGCCTGCATATCCCCTTGCTCAGCTTGTGATTTTAATTCAGATAATGAGAGTTTGTTGTAATGGTTTGAAGTCATGTTGATGTTCCTTGTTGTTTTCTGTTTTGTTTAATTCCGCTGTTTTAACCATAAAATGACATGTGTCGGCTATGCTTTGCGGAGTGTTTATAAAATCTGTTCGATGTATGTTTTAAACTCAGTGTTCAATAAATTCGACTTTAACTACCATATTTAATGCCTTGGCGATTTCCTCAAGCATTGCTTTTGCGGAGACCTTATTAACGTGGGTTGTAATGTACCAGCCGTTACAATATTTTTGCGCTTGATAACCATTGGTTGGTATTCTGGCAATGAGTGGAATTGAAGTAACTGTCTTATTAAGCTTAGCCACCTGCTCTAGGCCGATAATTTTCAAGGTTTCCACAAACGTTTCAGCGAGAGTGTTTTTCTCTATAACTTTCCCTGCCACTGTTATCCTTAAGTGCCCGCTTTGTTTTCGAGTGCGCTTATTGTCCTTTTTGTAACAACTTGATTTCTCTGCAGGCCCATCCTGATACTTTGCTTTGAAATTATTCATAGCCGCTTTAATGTCTAATTCTAACTGTTGCAACTTGCGGCAAGAATCATTGATGATGGTCACTTGTGAAAAATCCCCGGATAAACAAGCTTCAGCACCCGCCATTTTTTGATCATCCATAACATTCTGTAGCACAGTAAGCAACTCACTCATTTTGATTGCTACAACTTCTGGCAATTTTTTCATTTCCACATCTCCATGAATTTCGTTTGTTTTGAGTGTTGACTAATCAACCTGCTCAACATGGTGGATAGTATCCGGCAAACACCTGGATTTGTAATGGGAGAACTGTGGGAGATTTTTATCTGTCAACACTCTAAAGTAAGCATTGAACAATTTGAATAATTGCTTGGATGAACATGGATCTTACTATTCGAGCAGGTATTACAGGCCAAGGCATCGTTTAAAACGATGCAAAGACTTTGCTATGGCATTATTTTTCGGGATAAAATTAGAGTTAGACTACCGTTGTCTTTAAGACTATTTTTATTGACGGAGCTGTTAAACCAATTGAATAATCTGATTGAGTTGCTCACAGACCTCAACAAAAAAATTATCCTGTAATTTCCCCATAGGGTGTGGTTTTGCATCTCGCATTCGCCAATCAAACGATTTGGGTTGATGACAAAGAACGTAGCTGGTTTTTTCAGGTTTCCGACCCGAAGCTTTCCCGACGGCTACAGCAAAAGGATTGTCCACGTTGTACTCGGCAGTGGTCATCGGCAAACCAATAACCAAAGAGGTTTTATCATTAAAAATTTGTGGTGATAAGACTAGAAAAGGATGTATGTCTCGCATTTCCTGCCCAACCTGAGGATTACAATCAATCCAGATAATATCCTGACGAGAAGGCAACCAGGCACTGGTCTTTTTTACCATTGTTCAACGCCCAACCTTTGCGGTGCGGCCATGACTTCACCACCATGCCGTTTAGGATCAAAATCAGCTAAACGCTGTTCTAGAGTCAATCGTTTATTAATGATTGGGGTAATAATAATTTGACCATCAACAACAGTTAAACGCACACTTTGATGTGCTTTTAAGTTAACTTCACGGGCAATGACTAATGGTAAGCGCACCCCTAAATTATTGCCCCATTGCTTTATATCCAACACAAATTCAGTCATAACAAGTCCCACCAATAAAATAGGTTTAAACATTAGTTTAAACATATAAATACATCAATACAATATTTTGATAAGTTTCTGCACTACTTATTTTTTAATCTGGAGATTGAGATCCTATTTAGATATTCATAGAGAACATTATCGATGTATTGAAAACCACAATCTAAACCAGATAGCATAACCACCTGGCCTAGATTGTATCGCTCAACTAAAACTTGCTTTGCTAATTAACAATAATGCACAGCGGATCAGTCCAGGCACCTTCACCATGACTACCAATCGCTCTAACACGAAACCAATTGGTTTGACCGGGTGTTAAATTGCTTAATAACATATGTGACGCATTCTTTGAGGAAAGTACATGTTTCCAATTAGCCTCAATACCAGGGTCACCTTGAGTACTTTCTACATCATAGCTACCCGCACCTGTTAAACGGGATACCTGAACATTCAAGGTGCCCGTTAAAGTCCCATGAGTGACCTGAAATCCCTCTGGCGCTGGCAAAGGGTCAACACTACCTGAGTGAACAATGTCGTGACGCAAGTCATAACCAGTGGTTGCAAGAATAGACAAATCGCCTTGGGCAACCACTTCCAGATAAGGAGCCAGTTGTTTTAACATTACAGTTAAGGCTGTACGTAAGCTATCCCGTAAAGCCGTTTTGATCGTATCCTTTGTTAATGCAGCGCGATAAGCATCCTGATAAGCAATAAATGCCGCATTAATTGTTACTAAACTAGGTATTTGAGTTATCCAGGGTTCTGGATAAAACGGGTTGGCTGTTAAAGCAGAATTGATAACTCCGGCTTTGACCAGAAAATCTGCTTCGTTCAGGCGATCAAAAGTGATGATCAGTTTAGGTTGCATGATGGAATTCCAATGAATCATAGGAATGATTTAAAAATAAGCAGAGTGCTCATTTTCAATTTGGACGGTTGTCCTAGTGAAGAGCATAGTCTCTTTTTTCTAAAACCCTAGCTATTTATTAAAATAACTCAAAATACTCGTTAAAAAGCATCGATTAGGTGCAGAGAGAGCACTCATAACCCTTGTGCAACGCATGAAACACTTGAAGACAGCATACTCAATACCTAAGGGGTAGCCCACTCAATACCCGAAGAGAGCGTACTCAATACTGAGAGACAGCACACTCAATACTTAAAGAGGGGTCACTCATCACCGTCAATCAACACTTATGTGCCGCTCCAGTACCTGCTATATTAGCGCAAAGGACAGTACCCATGACGTATCCTAAAAAGTGCTAAAAAAACCTTACCCAGCAACCCTACTTGACTCGATAGTATTCGATGGGTTTAAAGGAAGTATTATATGAGGTGGCGCTGAGTATTGTATGCGGGGTGATAAACTATTGTATCTCTGGCGACAAGCTATTAAGTGTGCGGTACTAACCTAAATCCAGAAAAGACTTTGCTTAACAAGGCAAAAGTCCGAGATGCTTAATATTATGGCTTTTGTACAAGGATGCAATGTCCTATAATAAAACCGAATGATTTTACGGCTGTTATCAATCCAGTGAGGCAATGCCCTCATGTTCACAACAATATCACCAGAGACGTCTTATGACTGATAATAAAATAAGTTCATCCGATAGTTATCCCCGTATTGCAATAGTGACCGGTGCCTCTTCCGGCATTGGCGAAGCAACCGTTAGAAAATTCGTTGCGAACGGCTATGGGGTTATTGGCAATGCCCGTAGTGCTGAAAAATTGGACGCACTTGAAAAAGAATTAGGACAAGCATTTTATGGTGTGGTGGGAGATATCACAGAACCCGCTATCCTGGATAAACTTTTTACTGTCGCGGTCGAACAGTTCAAAAAGCCTGCCGACATTGTTGTGGCAAATGCAGGTCGTGGCTTAGGTGGCTCGGTTAAAGATGCGGACTTATCAACGTTTGAAGAGGTACTCAAACTTAACGTCACCAGCACCTTGGCTTTGCTACAAAAAGCAGCCAAACAAATGGTTGATCAACAGCACACTCTTTTTCCCAAACATGCGGCAGATATCGTGATTATTGGTTCGGTCGTCGGAAGGCATGTCTCACCCTTCAGTGCCGTTTATGGTGCCACCAAATTCGCTGTTCACTCGTTAGCGGAGGGATTACGCCGTGAGGTTGGCCCTAAAGGCGTTCGAGTATCACTGGTCGAACCGGGTATTGTGCTGAGTGGTTTTCAGGATGCAGCAGGCTACAGTGAAGATCTCGTCCATAACTTCAATGTCAATTTTGGCCCGCTATTTTACGGAGATGATGTTGCAAACGCGATTAACTATATTGTTACGCAACCACCACATGTTCATATCAGTGACATTATGATTCGCCCAACTCGACAAGACTATCCCTGATTCGAGCTGCGGGCACTGTCACAACGTGACTTGTATGGCCTTATTTTACTGACTTCTTAACTTTTAAAATAAAATTATACCCCCATAAATACCCCCAAATAATGAAAGTAACCCCCTTATAACCGACATTCCGCACCCACACAACAAAATTTAGTATTTTATTACTTATTGATAATTAATGACTTTTCACCCATGATTTCGTAGCCCTCTATTCAGAATTGGCATATAACTTAACATAACGCTCACCCAGTAAGTGGAGTAGTAGCAGTTGATATTCATTGCAATTTAGCACAACTTCCAAACCATAACAAACCAGAGCATGAATCCCTGCGAAGAATTGAAATACCCAGCGTGCAGTGGGCTTTGCAGTAGCCTTTCCGAGTTGAGAATGAGGCCATCAATAGCGGTATACCCGCCTGATTTTCGCTAATCAGTTGCAGTATAACTTGATTTAAATCAGGCCAATGGATACCTTGACCATCACCGATTATTTCAAAATTTTGCCGTTGTTTTTCAGTAGCTTCCGATAAACGCCATGACCAGATTAAAGGGACACTTACTGTGCGTCCATCAACCAGATAGGCAATAATTTCGTCCTCAGTCACTTCACTCATTTCCAACCACCGCCCAAGCTCTTATAAACCCCAATTAAACTACGGACTGTTTGTGCTTTAGCTAAAGTCAATTGATTCTGTGAACTATACAGCTTTCGTTCTACCTCTAACACGTCTAAATAGGAGGTCAAACCTTCCTCGTATCGCTTAACGGCAATATCATAGACCTGTTGATCCGCCGCTGTGGCCTTCTCTACAGATTGACTGTACCTTTCTTGCTCGGTATAAGCCGTCAACGAAGACTCTACATCCGACAATGCACTAAGAATGGTTTTTTGATATTTAGTCAACGCTTCTTGTTGCCGTGCTTCCGCACCACTTAAATTGGCAGACAGTGATCCAAAGCTGAGGATAGGCCATAACACATTGGCACCCATAGACCATGATTTACTGCTGACATTAAGCAGGTTGCCGGCATTGGTATTAAAGAGTCCAATAAAGCCCACCAGAGACACATCGGGGAAAAACTTAGCTGTGGCAACCCCTTCTTGTGCGATGGCTGAGGCGAGCTTACGTTCTGCAATACGAATATCGGGGCGTTGAGCAATCACCGAGGCAGGTGCGGCCAATATCAGTGTCTGCTCCAGACTAGGCAATGCTTTAAGTGGATTAACAAATGGGTGGGTTCTCCCCGGTTTTTCGCCTAATAAAACATCCATACGGTATTCAGCTTGACTGAGCAGATTACTGATATAAGGAATTTGTGCTTGATCACGTTGTTGTTGTGACTCTGTTTTTGAGGCATCAACGCCCGCTGTTTCTCCTAACTCAACACGTTGTTGAGCGATAGTAGTGGTTTTTATATCCGCTTCGACAGTCTGTTGCGCAAGGTTCAACTGTGCTTGATATTGACGAATCTCAATATAAGTGGCTGCGACTTCAGCCAGAAGGCTGATGACTAAATCATCGTGTGATAAGGCCGAGGCTTCAAATTCGGCTTTGGCTGATTCTGCTTCACGGCGATGACCACCGAATAGATCAAGCTCCCAACTGGCATCAAACCCGGTTTTAAAGATATTAAAAGGTTTTTTAAGGGCGCTGGTTAAGGTGCTGGGGGCGCTACTGGGAAAGCCAATCTGGTTCGATTGCCGCAGTGCATTTGCCATCATTTCGCCGGTCGGAAAGAGTGCCGCAGTGGCTGCTGATTGATAAGCACGGGCTTGAGCGATGCGCTCTTCGGCTATTTTGATATCCAAATTGTTAGCGGTAGCTTTGGTTATTAATTGGTTTAAAACCGGATCGTGAAAGTTTTTCCACCACCCCTGTTCAATAGCAAGGTGATCTTGATTAGCTTGGGCGTGAGCAGAAACCCAAGCCGTCGGCAAGACGGTATTAGGCTTCTGATAATCAGGGCCAACCATGCACGCTGATAATAAAAAACTCAGCCCAAGGAGACCTGTTGATGAATAAGTAAATGATGGCATGGTATATTTTTTGTGTTAGCCCAGATGTTGGCGAAACTTCCAGTTAGCGGCGCTGAGTGTACAGACAGCAATGACCCACAGCGGCCATAGGTTGTGCAGGATGATGGGGATATCAATATCTTTGAGAAAAATCCCTTTTACAATCACGATGAAATGGCGGAGTGGATTAATCCAGTCCAAATATTGTAACCAGAGCGGCATATTTTCAACAGGTGAAACAAAGCCAGAAAGCAGAACGGTTGGCATCACGAAGCTAAACACACCTAAAAAAGCTTGTTGTTGAGTGGCACAGATTGAAGCGATTAACAGTCCGAAACCAACCAGAGCCAGTACATAAAAGACCATACACAGATAAAGCAGCATAAAAGAGCCGACAAAAGGTATCTGATAAATAAAAATACCCGCTAAAAGAATAATGGTGGCCTGAGTCATAGCCACTAGCATGGCTGGAACCGCTTTGCCAATCATAATCATACCGGGTGTCAAAGGAGAAACCAGAAGCTGGTCAAAAGTGCCTTGTTCACGTTCACGCGCCACGGACAGCGCGGTTACAATTAAGGTGCTGACAGTGGTGATAATGGCAACTAACCCGGGCACAATATGACGTACATAATTGAGGTTGGGATTAAACCAATTGCGGGTAATTAACAGACTGGGCGGTGAACGTTTTTGCTCAATAAGGCGTTCATTGTTATAGTTTAAGAGTATTTGTTGAACATACCCTAAGGCGATTTGGCCGCTGTTTGAGCGTCGTCCATCCAGTAAGGCTTGAATAGTGGCAGAATGTCCACCAGCAAGGTTACGTGAAAAGTCCGCTGGAAACCGAATGACGATCAAGGCTTGTTGATTATCCAGTACCTGGCGGATATCAAGCTCACTGTAAAGTGGAATAAGTTCACTAAACGCCTGCGCTTTAGAAAAGCGTTTGATCAATTCTAAAGACTGTCTTCCGTTATCCTCATTAAAGACGGCAAGCGTATTATTGGTGACCTCCAGCGTCGCTGCAAAGGGAAACAGGCACAGTTGCAGCACCACGGGCATAATCAGAATCATCCGACTGGAACGATCCACTAGCAGCATTTGCAATTCTTTGATAATTAAAGTGACAATACGGGATAACATAATCACTCCAGGCGTCGGCGAGTTTTTATGGCGGTTAGGCCAATGAAAAACACCGACGCTAATAAAAGGAAAAGTCCGCTGCTCAAGAGTATAGGCCAGACCGTCCCAGCCTGAAAAATGGTTTGCATCGCGGTGACAAAATAACGGGCAGGAATCAGATAGGTAAAGGCTTGGATAACGGCAGGCATACTACGAATTTCATAAATGAAGCCTGAAAGCATCAGTGCGGGTAAAAAGGCGACATTAAGCGCGGCTTGGGCGGCATTAAATTGATTGCGCATTAAGGTAGACAGCAATAAGCCCATGCCTAGGCTACTGCTTAAGAAAAGTGTGCCAATGCCCCATAAGGCGAGCATTGAGCCACGAAAGGGTACTTTTAAGACAAACACCGAAACACCAACACATAAGAATAACGAGATAATCCCGAGTATATAATAAGGAATGAGTTTGCTCAGTAACAATTCAGTGCGGGTCACGGGTGAGGCCAGCAAGGCTTCCATCGTACCACGCTCCCATTCACGTGCCACGACCAGTGACGTAAGTAAAGTGCCAATGACGGTCATAATAATAGTGATTGAGCCGGGGATTAAATAGTTTCGACTCTCTGCCGAGGGATTAAACCAAAATCGGGATTCGATGATAATATCAGTAGGCTGCGTTTCCCCCTGCTCAGTCGCGCGTTGTAATAACCAGCCGTTCCAGACACCCCGCATATAGTTTTGCACAAAACTAGCGGTGTTCGGTGCTGCGCCGTCTATGATGACTTGAAGGGGAGCGGTTTCGGTGGGGCGTTTGATTCTCTCACTAAAGTCTTGGGGAACCACCACAAAGCCACACACTTGACCGGTCATCATGGCTTGTTCCATGGCTTTCTGATTGAGTCCGGTGGTCACTTGAAGATAAGGCGAGCCATACAGATTATTAGCGAAGCGGCGGGCTTCTGGGCCCGTGTCTTCAAGCACCAGTCCAATGTGTACGGCACTGGAATCCAGGTTAATCCCATACCCAAAGATAAAAAGTAACAAGACGGGTAAGACGAAGGCAATAATATGACTGCTGGGGTCACGTAAGATTTGCAGGGTTTCTTTGCGACACAGGGCACGGAGACGACGTAAAGAGAGGGCGTTATTCATGGGCTTGTTCCTGTACCAGGGCGATAAAAGCATCTTCCATCGAGGGGTCGGGGTTTTCAGGGGTCGCGACTTGGCTTTTAAGTTGATCGGGTGTACCCGCTGCGATAATCTTACCTCGAAACACTAAGGCGATGCGGTCACAGTATTCCGCTTCGTCCATAAAATGCGTGGTCACCATCACGGTGACACCTTTTTCAACCATGCCGTTAATATGTGTCCAGAACTCGCGTCGAGTGACCGGGTCAACCCCCGAAGTTGGTTCATCAAGGAAAAGAATCGGGAGCTCATGCATCACCGCACAGGCCAACGCCAGACGTTGTTTAAAGCCTAAAGGTAGAGTGTCAGGTGTGGTATTTAAAAAGGGCTGTAACTTAAAGACCTCAATCATATCATTGACGATAGATTTTTGCCGATGACCTTTTAAACCGTAAACACCGGAAAAGAAGTTCAGGTTTTGCTGCACGGTCAGGTTCCCGTAGAGAGAGAATTTCTGCGCCATATAACCGAGTTGTTGTCGTGCTAAACTGGCACTCTGTTTTAAGTCAATGCCTAATACTCTTGCCGTGCCGGAACTAGGAGAAATCAAGCCACACATCATTCTAAAGGTGGTGGATTTACCCGCACCATTAGGCCCGAGTAAGCCGAAGATCTCGCCCCGTTTCACAGCGAAGTTAACCTGATCGGTGGCGGCAAAAGCACCAAATAGCTTGGTGAGATGATGCGCTTCGATGATGATATTGTCATCACCGACAATAGCTTGAAGTCGTTGTGCCAAGACCGAGTCACCACCAGGCCCTCCGCCCAAAGCTTCAATGAAAGCATCTTCAAAGCGCGGCGTGACTGGGACGAGTTCCGCGTTTTCGCCGGCCTCCAGTTCAAGCAGATCAGGAAGCGGGGTATTTTTACGCAGTACTAATCGAACATGATGACCTTGTATCACACCGTCCATTACATTCGGGTGACGTAAAGCACGTTCCAGTACTTGTCGCCTGCTACCACTGGGATTACGAATTTGAAAGCTACGGTCACGAATCCGGTTAGTCATGTCCTCAGGTTTGCCGTAAAACAGTAATTGACCTTCGTTCATCAGCAACACGTCATGGCACAGCTCCGCCTCGTCAAGATAAGCAGTACTCCAAACTACCGTCATGCCGTCAGCAATGAGATCATGAACCATTTTCCATAACTCACGTCGTGAGATAGGATCAACACCGACTCCGGGTTCATCCAATAGCAGCAGTTGAGGAGTGCCAAGTAAGGCGCACGCCAGCCCGAGTTTTTGCTTCATACCCCCCGACAACTTCCCTGCCAGTCGGGTGGCGAACTGAGTTAAATCAGTGAAGTTGAGTAGGCGTTTGAAGGTTGCTTTACGCTCTGCACCAATCACGTTTCTTAAGTCTGCATGAAGTTCAAGATTTTCTTGAACCGTTAAGTCTTCATACAGACCAAACTTTTGTGGCATGTAACCGATAATTTGACGTAATGACGTGGCATCTTCAATAGGATCTAGTCCCGTAATACGAATAGTGCCCGACGTAGGGGTTAGTAAGCCAGCCATTAAACGGATGAGCGTGGTTTTTCCGGCGCCGTCTGGCCCGACTAAACCGGTAATCCGACCGGGTAGTAGTGTTGCAGAAAGGTTTGTTAAGGCAGGTTTCTCGGCCTTTGGAAATATCTTTTGGACAGCATCAAGGATAACCAGTGCGTCACTCATAAAGGTGGCACTGGATGGGCGACGGCGGCTTGATCGACCATTAATTTGATAGTCACCGGCATACCTTGGCGTAACCCCTCATCAGGATTGTCTACAACAATACGCAGACGATACACCAGCGAGGTACGAAGTTCGGTTGTTTCTACCGACTTGGGGGTAAATTCTGTGCGTGGCGAGATAAAACCAATGTGTCCTTTATAGGGTTTGTCAGGTTGTGAGTCGGTATAAACGTCCACTTGAGTACCTGGGTGAATATGACCCAGATCCGGTTCATGTACATAAGCACGAATCCAAACGGGTCTTTGTAAAGAGACGGTAAAAACAGTCGCACCTGTGGGTAGAATGGCACCCACTTCTTGTGTGCGCGTTAAAATAATGCCCTCAGCAGGCGCTGTTAATACGGTGTCTTTTACCTGAAGTTCGGCACTGGCTAAGGCCGCTTCGGCTTGTGTGAGATCAGCCTTGGCTTGGGCAATATCTTCAACTCGAAAACCTGCTTGAAGCAAGTCAAGGCTTTGTTTTGCAGCAGCAAGGCGGGCTTCACTTTCTTGATAGATCATTTCTGCATTGTCACGCTCTTGGGTCGAAATACCTTTAATCAGCAGCGCCCGTTCTGCACGTAGAAAGACTTGCTTCGCATTGGCCGTGGCAATGTCTTGTTCTCGGACTAGCGATTTGGCACGGGCAATTTCTTGTGGACGGTTGCCGGCTTCTTTTAGTTTTAAACGCTCTTTTAAAGAGTTGACTTGTGCCGAGACATTAGCGACCTGATTGCGGTAAGGCTCATCATCCAGTTGAGCGATGACTTCGCCCGGCTTAATTCTGTCACCTTCATCATAGATGAGTTTAGAAAGTCTGCCGCCGACCCGAAAACCCAGATTAACTTCCCTTATATCCACATTGCCATACAGAACGAGTACTTTTTCTTTTTCAGGGTGGTGCTTTTGATAAAACCAACCGATGCCTGCAAAGGCCGTTAATATAATGATAATAGCGAGTATTTTCTTCACAATGATTATTCGTCTGCACGTTTTAGTAATGTTTCATTTGACAATAAAGGAGCTGTTGCATTACCCTGAAAGGGATAGGTCTATCTGTTTCAGTAATCAAACATACCTACATCTAAACTGTAAAAGCATTAGTATAGTGTAAGTATGATTGCTGATTACTAGTATAGTCCAATAATAATTCAACTATTTTAAAAGGAAATGTGTTCTATGTCTTTACCACCCTTGACCAAACGCGAGCAAGCCCGAGAATCCGCCTTTAGTACGGTTTGGTCACAACAGCTCAATGATGCCTTTAAAAACATTGCGCCTTATTATGATCGGGGCAATCAAGTGGCCAGTTTAGGCTGTTGGAACTGGTTCTTAAGTTGCTTCATGTCTATGTTTGAGTTACAGCCAAAACAAAAAGTACTGGATGTGTGTGCGGGTACTAATGCGATCGGCATTGCTTTGCTTAAACGCGAACCGACTCTTGAAATAAATGCTATTGATCGCAGTACGGATATGCAGGAAGTGGGCAGACAACGTGCAGAGCGACTAGGTTTTAAGATTAATAGTGTGATTGCTGACGTTCATAGCCTGCCTTTTCCTGATAATCATTTTGATGTAGTGACCTTACAGTTTGCGTCACGACATTTAAAAATTGCGCACATGTTTGGTGAGATTCATCGCGTGCTTAAGCCGGGTGGGCATTTTTATCACTGCGATATGTTACGACCTAGCAATAAGATCGTTGAAAAACTCTATTACGCTTATTTGCGCTTGTGCTTAGCGGGGACGGGTTTTCTGTTTCGGAGTAGTCCCGCTGCGTTGAATCTGATTCAATATTTTATTGAAGCCTTAGAGATATTCTATTCAACCGAAGAATTGACCATTCTATTAGAAGAGAAGGGTTATTGTGAGGTGGCTTCTAAAGGGATATTTTCCGGTATGCTGGGTTGTCACAGAGCCCGTAAGCCGGTGTTGGTTGAAGAGATGGCATAATTAAGCTACCCGCTTAATATATGTAATAGCGCTATTTTCGATACTTATCATGAGTAGGTCACAGTATGTCCAGTATCAATAAGCAAGTGAGAGTGAGGTATTCGGCGGAACAGATGTACGATTTGGTTTATGATATCAATTCGTACTCCCAGTTTATTCCGTTATGCACGTATTCTGAAGTGTATGATGAGGTCGATAATACCTCTAAAGCGACTATGAAGATGGCTAAAGGGGAGCTTGGTTTTAAGTTTTCTACCCTGAATACGATAGAAAAAGGCCGTTCTATTGCAATTAATCTGGAACAGGGACCCTTTAAAGCGCTTAAAGGGATATGGCGCTTTACTCCAGTGAATGCTCATGAAAGTATTATCTCTCTGCATTTTGAGTTTCAGTTTTCTAATTTATTACTGGATGTGACACTAGGGGGACTCTTTAGACAAGTCTGTGATTCAATGATTGACTGCTTTCATAAGCAGGCGGTGGTTCGTTATCAGACAACTCGACAACCCTTTGGATAACCGAGGGTTATCGAGCTTTAGCTTTTAACTGGCGACTGCTAAAATAACCGAACCGGCTTTAAATATGGCGGTGACAGTTTCACCTTTCCGTAGACCTAGGGTTTCAACGCTGTCATTAGTGACGGTTGCCGCAATTGCTTGTCCACCCTTTAATTCGATGTCGATTTCGGTGTTGACGGCGCCGGGTTTAACCAGAGTAATGACACCTGTTAATTGATTACGTGCAGATACTTTAAAACCGCCAAAATCGGTAACGATGATGATTTGAGGGGCTTTAACCAGTGCCAGTACTTCAATACCGGTTTTTATATCGAGTGATTCGACGGATTCTTTGGTGATAGAGGCAACGATGGTTTCTTCGCCTTTTAGGGTAATATAAACTTCTGCGTTTACGGTGCCGATTTGCACATCGCTGACGGTACCAATAAACTGATTACGAGCACTTGCTTTCATAATTGAACGACCTATAGTAATGATCAAAACAGTTCTCATTATATATCGTTATACCTAAAAGTAAATAGCGATAATTAAAAATAAGATGTTGAATTAAAAGAAATGCTACGCTGTCCTGATAATAAATTATTAACCTTTTACTTTATTTGAATAACATCATGTCCATAAAACCAGTAGATAAAATAACCTCGGCCTGGGTTGAGGGTGATCTGTGTTTAGTCGGTTCCCTAGATAGCCGTATGATAGGCTTATTAAAGGCGATAGAACAAAGCGGTTCTATTAATCAAGCGGCTAAACAGGTCGGTTTAAGTTATAAAGGTGCCTGGCAGATAATCGAGCGAGCTAATAATCTGGCGCCTAAGGTATTGATTACAACAGCGACCGGTGGGGCTAAAGGTGGTGGAACATACTTGACCACCGCAGGGCAATCATTATTGCAGCTTTTTACCCGGATTGATGAACAGCATAAGCAGTTTTTACAAAAAATTAACGAAGAGTTAGCTGATGACCCCCTTTCGCGGATATTACTTAAGCGGTTAGTGATTAAAACCAGTGCAACTAACCAGTTATTTGGCACCATCATTGAAATTGAACACGGTGCAGTGAATGCGGAAGTTGTGGTTAATTTAAAGGGAGGCGAGCAGGTTGCAGCGGCTATCTCGTTATCTGAACTTAAGCAACTCGAATTAACAGTAGGCGCTGATATTGTCTTATTGATTAATGGCCCAGAAATTATTATAACGACTGACCCAGAGAGTTATCGCTTCTCAGCACGGAATTGTTTGCGAGGTAAAGTAGTTCGTTTACAAGTCGATGGTGTGGATGCTGAGGTGGTGATACATTTTCCCAGTGGCGATAGCCTTGTTGCTATTATCAGTCAGGCCAGTGCTGAAGCAATGGGGTTGGAACTGGGTATTTCAGCCCATGCCTTATTTAAAAGTAATGCGGTAATGATCGGTATTATCTAAAGTTACGTAATTAATAGCGAACGTTACGTTTCCAATTGCTTTCGTTACGTAATCAATTGTGATCGTTACGTTTCTTATGGGATAAGCAGCGTTTGATGTGATAGCAAAGACGATCATGCCTAAGCTAAACTTGGAGTAACTATTCAGCGTATTATTCCTTTAAAAATCATTGACTTTTCGATGATGTAATTTAAGCTGAAAAATAAAATAATAATTTATTCAATAAGTTAATTAGTTAACAGTCAGAGACATGTATCTTAACAAATTGATTTATAATTAAAATCTATGCTGAATAGTTACAACTTGGATTGAATCTGCGGAATATTGGCTTTGAGGTTGTTACACCTTAAAAAGGTTTAACAACAGCCAGAATGATAATGCCAACCAAGAACAACACAGGGACTTCATTCATCCAGCGATAATAGACATGACTGTGTTGATTGCGATCCTCTTTAAAAGCAACTAACCATACGCCACAAAAATAGTGGTAGACCAACATCAAAACGAGTAACCCCAATTTAGCATGTAGCCAACCACTAGTTCCATAAATACCCCAAGCATAATCAACTAACATCCAGATGCCAAAGATAAAGGTAACAATCATACCAGGTGTCATAATGCCATAAAACAATTTGCGCTCCATCACCTTAAAGCGCTCATTACTGATTTCATCAGAACTCATGGCATGATAAACATACAACCGAGGCAAATAAAACAAGCCTGCAAACCAGGTGACCATAAAAATTAAGTGTAACGCTTTTAGCCAGAGCATAAGTTATCCTTTGATAAGGGTTTCGATACGGGTTGTTAAGTCAGAGATATTAAAAGCGCCTAAGTAGTGGGTTTCAATTGAACCATCTGGACGAATTAAAAAAGTACTGGGGGTTAATTGTACATCACCAAAGGCGTGAGCGAGTTCTGAGTTTAAGTCTAAAGCAATGGCATAAGGTAAATGCAGTTCATTAACCAGTGTAATGACATGATTAGGGGGATCATAAGACATGGCTACGGCTATAATTTCTAAGCCTTTTGAGTGAAACTGCTGATACAAATCAACGAACAGAGGAATTTCTTTAAGGCACTCTGGACAGTCTGTTGCCCAGAAAGTAACAATGACCGGCTTTCCTTGCAGGCTGTTTAAGGCGATTTGTTGACCGGTAATCGTCGAAAAATGAACCTCTGACACGTTAAGCGTAGAGCTGTTCAGGCTGATAATGATCAGATATATCGATACTAATAAGGCAGTGACTAATACGGTGAGTTTAAAAGCTCCGACACGATGCTTAATTTGAATTGAGTTAGCATGTTCTCGCTTTTGCATATAAGGGTCTCACTTGATAATACCGGGATTATAGCAAAGCTGTTAAACTGTACGCTTGATTAAAGGTCGTTTTTCAGACAAATCTGTTGTGAAAAGGGATTATTCTTGAGTGTTAGCAACCGCCGATGGGTATGATGCAGACTATGGCCAATAAGGCTTTGAGGTAATAATGAGTTTTGATGTAATTTGCTTTGATTGTGATAGTACATTAAGCAAAATAGAAGGGATTGATGAGCTAGCAAGATGCGTAGGCGTGGGCGAAGAGATGTCCAAGCTGACGGATGCTGCAATGAATGGCGAGTTGCCTTTAGAAGCGGTTTACGAACGGCGATTGTCAATCATTAGACCTGATCAGAAGAGTATTGACTGGGTTGCTGACTTATATATTGCAGAGATCGTTGACGGCGTTAAAGAGGTATTTTCAACGTTACTGGCGCAAGGTAAAACGGTACACATTATTAGTGGCGGTTTACGTCAAGCGATACTGCCTTTAGCGCAACATTTAGGATTACCTGAAAGTCACGTGCATGCTGTCGATATTTATTTTGATGAAACAGGGGATTATCAAGGCTTTGATCAGGATTCGCCTTTAGCGAAGACAGGCGGTAAATCCGTTGTAGTGAGTGGACTTAAATCCGATGCCTCTTTGGTTATGATCGGTGATGGCAAAACAGATTTAGAAGCCAAACAGGCAGGGGCTTATGTCATAGGATTTGGCGGCGTGGTTGATAGAGCTATTGTGCGGGAATCAGCCGATTTTTATAGTACAGAAGCGTCGTTACACTTCGTATTGGATCATGTGTTGTAACTTTTTGTATTTGTAGCTTATGATAATTTTAGGGATAGATCCGGGTTCAAGATTAACCGGTTACGGTATTATTGAAGATACGCTACAAGGCTATAAATATATAGCCAGCGGTAGTATTAGAATTAAAGCGGATTATTTTCCAGATCGACTAAAACAAATATTTGATGGTGTTTTGGAAATCATTGATAACTATAAGCCTGAACAAATGGCGATTGAACAGGTCTTTATGCATAAAAATGCAGATTCAGCTTTAAAATTGGGACAAGCGAGAGGTGCGGCTATTTGTGCGGTACAAACCCAAGGTATCTCGGTCTATGAATATGCGGCTCGGCAGATAAAGCAGGCGGTGGTGGGAAAAGGTGCGGCTGATAAACTTCAGGTGCAGCACATGGTCAAGATTTTATTAAATGTACAGGGTGAATTATCTTTGGATGCCAGTGATGCCTTAGGGATTGCTATTTGTCACGGTAATTATCAACAAACTGCTAAAATGCTCAGTAAGCAAGGAATGGTTAGGTGATTGGTTTTTTGCGTGGCAAACTCGTTCATAAGGCACCGCCTTTTCTAATCATGGATGTTAATGGGGTCGGGTATGAAGTGGAAGCACCTATGACCACCTTTTATGATTTACCCGCACTGAATGAAGAAATAAAACTGCATACGCATTTAGTAGTCCGAGAAGATGCGCATATTTTATTTGGCTTTTCTGCTGAAGCGGAACGCACTCTATTTAGAGCTTTAATTAAGGTTAACGGGGTGGGGCCAAAACTGGCATTGACTATTTTATCAGGGCAGAGTGCTGATGAATTTTATCGCTGTATTCAGGATAATGATTCACTAGCGCTGGTACGTTTGCCGGGGGTCGGCAAAAAGACCGCAGAGCGTTTAATTATTGAGATGCGCGATAGATTGCCAGATTTGGGCGTATCAACTGCCACGAATACCGATAATGCCGGTGCCGTTACATCGGTACCCGCAGTAGGTAATCCTAAGCAGGAAGCAATCAGTGCCTTGTGTTCCTTGGGATACAAACCATTAGATGCGAGCAAAATGGTTCAAAATATTAGCATTGAAGGTAAGACCTGCGAGGCTATTATTCGCTTGGCACTACAAGGTGCCGTAAGATGATTGAAAGCGACAGACTGATAACTGCTCAACGTCATACCGATGAAGAACGGCAAGATAGGGCTATACGGCCTAAAAAGCTGGCAGATTATGTGGGACAGAAAGAGTTGTGCTCGCAAATGGAAATTTTTATCCAGGCCGCCACAGCGCGTCATGAGGCTTTGGATCACGTGCTTATTTTTGGTCCCCCAGGATTAGGTAAAACTACATTGGCTAATATCATCGCAGCCGAAATGTGTGTTAAAATTCGCCAGACATCAGGGCCTGTATTGGATAAGGCTGGGGATCTAGCTGCGTTATTGACTAATCTTGAGGCTCATGATGTATTGTTTATTGACGAAATACATCGTTTGAGTCCAGCGGTTGAAGAAATTCTATATCCTGCTATGGAAGATTATCAGTTGGATATTATGATTGGTGAGGGGCCGGCAGCACGCTCAATTAAATTGGATTTGCCGCCTTTTACTCTGGTTGGTGCAACCACTCGTGCGGGTCTATTGACCTCGCCTTTGCGCGATCGTTTTGGGATAGTGCAACGGTTAGAGTTTTATGCGGTTGATGAATTAGCCAGCATTGTTTTACGGTCTGCAAAAGTGTTGGGCATTGTTATGCAACAAAAGGGTGCTTATGAAATTGCCCGTCGGTCTAGAGGAACTCCCCGAATTGCTAATCGTCTATTAAGACGCGTGCGTGATTATGCTGAAGTAAAAGGTAATGGCTCGATAACGGAAGAGGCTGCTATTCAGGCTTTGGATATGTTACGGGTTGATACTAATGGCTTTGATGCATTAGACCGTAAGCTATTGATGACCATGATCGAGAATTTTGCCGGTGGCCCGGTTGGGCTTGATACGCTGGCCGCTGCTATTAGTGAAGAGCGAGGTACCATTGAGGATGTATTAGAACCTTATTTGTTACAGCAAGGTTTTATTATGCGTACCCCGCGTGGTCGTGTTGTTACCCAGAATGCGTATTTACACTTTGGCTTGTCTCCCCCTCATTCAGTAGGGGCGCCTGAAGATTTATTTGAATAATGAGTAGATAATCGTCGGATATTAATCCGGTTTTTTATTGTTTGAGTATGACTAAATCGATGTTATTTAAAAAATTTATCTGGCCCGTACGTGTTTATTATGAAGATACTGATGCGGGTGGCGTGGTTTTTTATGCCAATTACCTGAAGTTTTTTGAGCGGGCAAGAACCGAGATGCTTAGAGCTGCCGGTTTTGAACAGGATGAGCTTATTACAAAAGAAGGTGTTCTTTTTGCGGTTCGTTCTGTGCAAGTGGATTATCTTCTTCCTGCACGGTTTAATGAACAAATACTGGTGAGTGCAGAGGTGGTGCTGGCTAAAAAGGCCAGTATTACTTTTGAGCAACAGATTACACGAGGTGATGACGTTTTATGTAAGAGCATTTGTCGTATCGCCTGTTTGGATGCCCATACCCTGCGTCCTAAAGCAATTCCTGAAAACTTATTAGAGCTGTTAAAGAATGAATACTGATTTATCCATTTTCCATTTAGTCAAAGAAGCCAGTTTTGTTGTTCAATTTGTCATGATGTTACTGTTAGTGGCGTCATTGGCATCGTGGACATTTATTTTTTCAAAGCGTAAAGAGCTTAATAGAGCGATTGAAATTACCGATGAGTTTGAAGATCAGTTTTGGTCAGGGGTTGCTTTAGCTGATCTGTATCGAAAACTGGCGGCAAAGGATTTTGAACCAGAAGGTATCGAGAAGATATTTCTGGCGGGCTATAAAGAGTTTTCCAGAATGCGGCAGGCAGGTAACGTAGATCCCGGTGTGCAGGTCGAAAGTGCGCAAAGGGCGATGCGTATCGAGTTATCACGTGAATTAGAAAGACTGGATGAACATTTGGCTTTTCTTGCTACGGTCGGATCTATCAGTCCCTATATTGGTTTGTTCGGTACGGTGTGGGGTATCATGAATTCATTTATGTCCTTGGGTAATGTGAAACAGGCAACCTTGGCACAAGTTGCTCCTGGTATTGCTGAAGCCCTGATTGCGACAGCGATTGGTCTGTTTGCGGCTATCCCGGCGGTTATTGCTTATAACCGCTTTTCTACCCGCTTGGACAGACTAACCGGTCGATATGAACTATTTGTTGAAGAGTTTGTTGTTCTATTGCAAAGACAGGCGCATCAAAAATGAGTGGATCACAGATAGGTAGAAGAAATGGGCGTAGAAAGCCCATGGCAGAAATCAATGTTGTTCCTTACATTGACGTTACTTTAGTTTTGCTGATTATTTTCATGATTACGACACCGATGTTACAAACGGGTGTAGACGTTGATCTTCCTCAGACGCAATCGAAAACAGTAGAATCTGACGGTGAAGGCGATAATCCACCTATCATTATTTCAATTAAAGCTGAGGGGCAATATTATATTAAGTCTGATAACCAGACCGATGTGCCTATATTACCTGAAGATATCAACGATCGTGTAGCTGAAATATTAAGTAATAAGCCAAGAACACAAGTGCTTATTAATGCGGATAAAGGCGTGAATTATGGCACAGTGGTTACAGTGATGGCTGCACTGAAGAATGCGGGTGTACCTACTGTAGGATTAATGACTAAGCCGGAAGAACAATAGAGCTACATGGATAACGAAAAAAGATTTACTGGGCCTTTTTTACTGGCTTTAGCTTTACACCTTATACTATTGGGCTTGTTTGCATTAAGTGCCCTCTATAAACCACAGGTTAAAGAATCTGAATCCGAGCCAGTAACCGAAGTTATCCATGCGACGATGATTGATACTGCTAGTTTGCAGGCCGAAGCGAACGCTATTAAAAAGGCTAAGGCAGCAAAGGCGCAAGCAGAGAAAGAAAGACTTGAAGCTAGAGAAAGAGCCGAATTAGAGGCAAAGCAGGCTGAAGCGGCTGCTCAGGCTAAAGCCGAAGCCGAAAGACAGTCCAAGGCTGAAGAGGCTGAGCGGGTTAAGGAGGAAGCAGAAGCAGCCGCACGGGTAAAAGCTGATGCCGAAAAACAGGCTAAGGCAGAAGCAGCAAAGCAAGCGAAGGCCGAAGCAGAGGCAGTTGCTAAAGAGGAAGCAGAGGCAGACGCACGAGCAGCGGAAAAACAGGCCAAGGCAGAAGCGGCAAAACAAGCGAAGGCTGAAGCAGAAGCAGCCGCTAAAGCAGAAGCAGCGGCAACCGCACGAGCAGCCGAAAAACAGGCCAAGGCAGAAGCGGCAAAACAAGCGAAGGCTGAAGCAGA
>QVQE01000110.1 GCA_003584865.1 Methylococcales bacterium | reverse complement strand
GTTACTATTTATCGAATTTGAGTTTTGATTAGTATACCACAATATTCCATTAATAAATTAATAGAACAAATCAGAGTAGGCGGAACAAGTACACTGACATCAAATAGCGTTTTAACTGAGCAAGCCTATGGAGGAATTATTCCTCAATTTGGTAATGTGTATCAAGTTATTGCCAATAGCACAGGCGGAGCAATACGGTCTTCTGGGGCTTTCGGAAAGGTATTATTTCAAAATGATTCCGCAGCAACACCTGTGAATAATGCGGCTGTCGTATTTGATGTGAATACGGGGCGTTTGATGACTACAGGGCTGAATGCACCGACGAGCACATTTGCAGATCTAGGTGGAAGTAATGCTAACCAACGCAGGGGAGCCTCTGCTTTATTGGCAGGGGCAACGCGCAACGTAGGCATAGACCAAATCGATTCTTCGACTCAAGTAGGACAAGCCACTGTGACATTACTTACCACGGGTGATTCGCTTAATCGTTTCGTTCCGACCTCCTATAGTAGCGTTACAGATTATGCTTTATTGTCAAATAAAGTGGTTTCTGACATTTTGTTCTCTCGTCCACTCTCTTTCAATAAATCCAGGGGGACAAAGAGTGATCACTTTATTACCGATAAAAACGCTTACATTGGTTATACGCACAACCAATACGGCTTTGCGGGTAACAGTGTAAATCGAAATGACTTTTACTTGGGAACAGAAGCGGGTAACGAAATTCTGTCTGTTGGCGCGTTATTTTTGGGTTCAACCGGTTCAATCGGTTCAACGTATGGTCATAGTTCTGTTGATGGATTTGGTGGAACGGGTTATGTACGAGGTACATTAACCCCTGACCTTACCCTTTTAGGCAGTGTCGGTTATTCAAACTACAATTACACTTTGTCCCGTTCTGGACTTAATGGAACAGCGAATGCGACCACTTCAAGTGGCAGCCTGAATACAGATTTAGGGTTGACTTATCTGGCATTTAACCAAAAAGGCTATTCTATTCAACCCCGTTTGGGAGTGAGTTATGGTAACGCATCGGTAAAAGGTTTTCAGGAGGCGGGTTTGACGCAGGGCGCACTTGGAATCTCAGGCTATAATGCGGATCGCTTATCTGGTCAATTGGGAGCTGTTTTTGCAAAAGATGTTGAATTATTCAGTCGTCCTTTGAAAGTGGCTCTAGACGTAGGGGTCAATGAATTCTTCACTGATCACAAAAGTAACATGAATGCGACTGTACTGGCAGATACTAGCATTAAATTCCCAATTAGCTCTGCTCAAAATACTAAAGTATTTGGCTTTGCTGGGTTGGGTGCTAATTATCAACTAACCAGTTCTACTTCCGTTTACGCAAAATATGAGGCTAATACGATGAACAACAACGATAGTATCAGTAATAACGCAACGGTTGAGTTTAAAACTTCGTTTTAATGTCTAACGCATGAAACTGGGATAAGACATCACGGCATAGCATCGCTATTTTTGCGAAAGATTATTTGGATATCCCAGTTTCATGCAAAAAACAGAACAGTTAAGGTAATACCCCATAAATAACGCATTGCCGGAATTCGTTGTAGCCATTGACATTGTTAATTTAATTTATTAATAATCACCAAGGAACCGCTATGCACAGTATTGAAACCTTAAAAAATCTGTTAAATTCAGGCGCGAGTTTACGCATTGATGCAAACAATGCCCTTATCCTCTGCGCCGTTATTGGTTACTTTGACGAAATAAGTAGAACTCGGTGTTTTTATCTGTAACTTAATGAATAGACGGTATATAATCGACCACTTTGAGTTAATCTTTTACTAAATTCACACCGGAAAAAAAGCATGCTGGGTAAGCTAGTTAAATTTGTTGTAGGGAGCCGTAACGATAGGCTGGTTAAGAAGAAAAAGAAGCTGGTCAAGAAGATCAATGCTTTGGCTTCGGAATACGAAAAGTTATCTGATGATGCCTTAAGAGCAAAAACTCAGGCGTTTCGTGATCGTCTGGCAGGCGGTGAGAAACTGGATCATTTAATTCCAGATGCTTTTGCCGCCGTTAGAGAGGCTTCTTCTCGCGTTTTTGGTATGCGTCATTTTGACGTGCAGTTGATTGGCGGCATGATGCTCCATGACGGCAAAATTGCTGAAATGAAGACTGGAGAGGGTAAAACCTTGATGGCAACCCTCGCAGCGTATTTAAATGCTTTGCCTGGTCGTGGCGTACATGTTGTAACGGTGAATGATTATCTGGCTAAGCGTGACTCGGAATGGATGGGTCGGCTTTATGGTTTCCTTGGGATGACTACCGGGGTTATTGTTAGCCAAATGGAACAGTCTGCCAGACGTGCAGCCTATGCAGCCGATATTACTTACGGTACTAATAACGAATTTGGCTTCGATTATCTGCGTGACAATATGGCTTTTAGCCTGGAGCAAAAAGTTCAGCGTGAATTAAGTTTTGCAATTGTCGATGAAGTCGATTCTATTTTGATCGACGAAGCCAGAACACCGTTGATTATTTCTGGCCCAACGGAAGAAAGCACTGAAATCTATATTAAAGCCAATGCGGTCATTCCCTTTCTAACCAAACAAGAAAGTGACGATCAACCGGGTGACTATACGGTCGATGAAAAAATACGTCAGGTCTATTTAACCGAAGCCGGTCATGAGCGTATTGAACGCTTAATGCTTGAGCGTGGTTTAATGCCCGAAGGGACTAGCCTTTATGATGCGGCCAATATCCGTTTGATGCATTATCTTAATGCGTCCTTACGGGGTCACGTCTTATTCAAGAAAGATGTTGATTATATCGTTGCCGATAATGAAGTGATTATTGTTGATGAATTTACCGGTCGAATTATGCCCGGTCGCCGTTGGTCAGAAGGTTTACATCAAGCCATCGAAGCCAAAGAAGGTGTTGCTATCAATAGCGAAAATCAGACCTTAGCTTCAATTACCTTCCAGAACTATTTCCGTTTATACGATAAATTATCAGGTATGACCGGAACGGCGGATACCGAAGCCTTTGAGTTAAATAAAATTTATGGGCTTGAAGTGGTGGTGATTCCTACTCACCGTCCTTTAATTCGTAATGACTTAGGCGATCTGGTTTATTTAACGGAAGATGAAAAATATATCGCGGTGGCTAACGATATTAAAGAATGCGTGCGTCGAGCACAGCCTGTTTTAGTCGGTACCACCTCAATTGAAAATTCAGAACGACTTTCTGCGTTATTAATAAAACAGGGTATAAGACATGAAGTGCTGAATGCTAAACAGCACGAGCGCGAAGCCCATATTATTGAACAAGCCGGTATGCCAGGCGCAGTGACTATTGCGACTAATATGGCCGGTCGAGGTACCGACATTGTTTTGGGCGGTAACCTGGATGCAGAGCTGAAGTTATTAGGTGAAGACGCCAGTCAGGCAGAAAAAGATAAAGTAAGAGCGATTTGGCAAGAAAGACATAATCAGGTACTGGCCAGTGGGGGGTTGCATGTTATCGGTTCTGAGCGTCATGAATCACGCCGTATCGATAACCAGTTAAGAGGACGTTCGGGTCGTCAGGGTGATCCCGGATCAACGCGCTTTTATTTATCGTTGCAAGATGATTTGATGCGTATTTTTGCGTCTGATCGGGTTTCTGCGTTGATGAAAAAATTGGGTATGGGGGATGGTGAGGCCATAGAACATCCTTGGGTGACGCGCTCTATTGAAAATGCGCAACGTAAGGTTGAAGGTCGTAACTTCGACATCCGTAAAGAAATTTTAGCCTATGACGATGTTGCCAATGATCAACGTAAAGTAGTTTATGCGCAGCGTAATGAGTTAATGGCTGCCAATGACATTTCTGACATTATTTCTGCGATTCGTGCAGACGTGGTTAATGATGTGATTACTCAGTATATCCCAGCCAAGACTATGGCTGAACAATGGGATATTGCTGGGCTGGAAGAACATTTACGGCACGAGTTTAATGTTTATATTCCTGTGCAAAGAATGTTGGACGAAGATCATAGTCTTCAAGAAGCTTCTTTACGGGCGCGTATCATTGATATTCTGGAAAATAATCATAAAGAAAAAGAAGTACAGATTACTAAAGAAGTATTACAACATTTTGAAAAGTCCATCATGTTGCAAGTGCTGGATACCAGTTGGAAAGAGCACTTGGCGGCAATGGATTATTTGCGTCAAGGCATTCATTTTAGAGGCTATGCTCAGAAAGATCCAAAGCAAGAGTATAAGCGTGAAGCCTTTGAAATGTTTACTAGCCTGTTAGAGCATATTAAATATGAGGTAATCGGCATTCTATTTAAAGTTCAGGTGCGCGAAGAGGAAGACGTTCAAGCGATTGATGAACAAATGCAGGCGCCAAGAGAAATGCACTTTGAGCATGCTGAAGCACCCGTTCTGGATAGTTTTGATAATGAAGTGCCACCAGCTAGTTCTGAAGACAGCGTAATTTCAGAGCAGCCTTTTGTTAGATTAGCTGACAAGGTCGGGCGTAATGACCCCTGTACCTGTGGTTCTGGAAAGAAATACAAGCACTGCCACGGCAAGCTTGATTAAGTTGTAGAACTATTGATTGTTAAGTATTCAAACTCCTGCATTGATCCTCCCCCTTTGAAAAAAGGGGAGGGGATTTATCCAATAGTCTGCCGTCCCTCTGCCCCGTTTAATTCCTGGAATTAAGTTGTCCGCAGGCGGCTAATACATCATCGCCTTTTGTACCTCTGATTAAGGTCGGGATTTTAAACGTATCCAATACTTCTTTAAACTGTTCAATTTTATCCAAATCAGGACTCTGGTAATGTGAGCCGGGAAATGCGTTAAAAGGAATCAGGTTGATATAAGCACTTTTACCCGCTAATAAGACGCCTAACTTTTTAGCATCTTCTGGAGCATCATTAAAGTCTTTGATCAGAATATATTCATAGGTAACAAACTGCTTTTTGTTTAAAGGTATCTGGTCAATGTAGGTCAGCACTTCATCGAGCGGATATTTTTTATTGATGGGAATCAGTTCATTACGCTTTTCTTCAAAAGGTGAATGCAGAGATAAGGCCAGATTCACCCCAGGAATTTCTTCGCTCCACCGTTTAAGCCCAGGAATATAACCCGCCGTTGAAATAGTGATTTTTTGAATACCCACTGAGGTTCCGTGTTTTGATAAAAAGATCTCGCAGGCTTTTTTAACCGCATCAAAATTATGTAATGGTTCGCCTTGTCCCATAAACACAATATTTAAGATTCTCTCTTCTCCCGGCCTATGGATCGCCAACCAGCGCCAAGCCTGAAGAAACTGGCCTACAATTTCACTGGTCGTTAAATTCCTGGTCAGTCCCTGTTTTCCGGTAAAACAAAAAGAACAGTTCATGGCACAGCCAACCTGCGATGAAAGACAGATAGAATATTTATTATTAAACGGGATCAGGACGGTTTCGATTTTATGAGCGTCTTTAAGCTTAAAAAGGAATTTTACCGTTCGGTCTTTATTTGACTCATAAACTGTATCGATTTCGGGCAGGGAAAAGTCGAAGTTATTCTGAAAAAAGTCCACGGCTAGCTTGGCAATGTTATCAAGGCATTGAGCGTTTTCTTTTTTCTTATAATGCCAATTAAATAGCACTGACGCAGCTGTGCCATTTAAATTATTTTGATTTATAACGGCTTCTAAATCAGAGTAATTCAAATCATAAAAGGATTGCTTCAATCGTGTCTCCGTGAAATTTCAACGGGCTGCCAGTACCCCATAGTTTGAAATACTGGATTTGTTATCCCAATTATAACAAATAAAAAAAACACCCTCTTTGCTGGAGATGGTGTCTGTTTAGTTTTAGAGACGATAGGTTATTTGTTATGGCCCAATGTTCACTCGCTGTACTGCCGTGTACTCACCATTTGCAATGCCTTTATCCCACCAGCGCAAGCGATACTCGCGTATTTCAGGCACGTTAGCAACCAGCAAATCACGTTCATCGTACCAGGGTTTGGTGACTACGACGCCCAGAAACTCCCATTCTCCATCACCACGGCGACTCTCGACTATCACGCCATCATGACTGTATTTGGTAAACATCATCTTGACCCGTTCACCCACCATACCGCGTTCGGTAATCACCGTAAACTCAGGGATAACATGGGTATCGACACTGACAGTACCGATAATACCTAAATCTTTGCCGACTACCAGATTATAAGTCGCGGCTGTTTTAATGCGTTGCACTAAATTAAACAAGCGAGTCAGAACACCGGGTAACACAGGCACAGGTTCGGGGTCAAAAACCACATGTACGGGCAATGCAACCAGCTCACTACCTGAGCCAGTCCCTATCAGGGCTTTAAAAGCGGAAGCTTCCAATGCATTTTTCTGAATGGATGGGTTCCAGCTCTGTAGTAGCCAGATATAAAAATCAATATCCGCTAAGGTACTCGCTATATCATCCAGAGAAAAACCCAGGTCAACACAGTGTACGGGTAGCTTGGTGCGAAAATGAGCAAGCCAGGCTGTACGATCAGCTTCGCTCGACGGGAAATAACCTTGATTAGCCATAATTTTTGAATCCTTATGTAAGACAGCAAAACAACAGGGACTCTCAGCCGCTTCATTGAGTGGCTAAGAGCTTATAGTGGGATGTAACAAGCAACCGTGGAGAGTCTCTGGCGCTTTGTTGGCATAGATTCTAGTGCTATTAGCACCCTCTGCACCGCCACAAGCTAATGTAGTGGGGTGTTATCATAAGCGACTAACAGCAAAATATGTCTGCAAACACGGCGGAGGAGTGGAGTAGAACGCTAATGGATACCAGCACCTACGCAAGCACTCTCTATACTTGTACCAGTAACGCCCCTACTTCGTAGCGTGTTCCAACCACGCCTGCCAACCGTTCCAAACCCACGTCAGCAGAACGAATACCTTTATAGACTCTGCCGACGCCTACGACTATAGACCTTAATTTCAATATGTGATAGTTAAATAAAGTTTATTTTTAGATTAACTCATGGAAAGGCAAGGCGGGGATTTCCATTTAGTGCAGGGATGTAAGATGTTCTTAAAAATCGTGTTGACTGATAATGTTTACAGTAAACGTCGCTGTTGCGACTAACTGACAAAACCCTTGATCAATAATCTGCTGTTCAGCGAGTTGCTCAAGGGTTAGCTTGTTATCAATGATTGCCGACTTAACCAGAATTAGTGCCTGAGCGGAAACAGTCTTTGCCAACCAAGCGGCCAAACTATCTGAAGTCATATCCCACGAAGCAGGAACAGAGGCTTTATCGAGTTCATCAATCATGGGTGACCAGATGAGCGCTTCGCCTTGTTTAATCCGCTTTAAAATATCCGTGCTTGAATGAACAATAGTAAACTGGTTTTTAAGTCCGTGAATTAACAAGGCCATTTGTTGCATGGCTAAAATAGCCATTCTATGTGCAGTGGTATCGTCAAACTGCCAACGCACTTGAGCGAGTCTGACCTGATCGGCAAAGGCACCGCCACCGGGTACAATCACGACGGCTTGATCTTTATAGTGTTGTTCTATCCGGTTTAAACAACTAAGCAGTGTCTCTGCCTGAGATAGACTGCCGCCCAGTTTAATGACTATCATGTCTCTCGGTCAGTTGTCGTAATAAGGTAAGCATAGCGTCGGCTTTATCAAAGCTTTCCTGATATTCCTCTTCCATTTTGGAATCGAAAACAATACCCCCGCCCGCCCAAAATCGAATGGTGTTATTAGAGTGTACCAAAGTACGGATAGCGATATTAGTATCCATATTGCCATTGAAGCCAATATAACCTATTGCCCCACAATAAACCCCCCGACGATTAGGTTCCAGTTCTTCAATGATTTCCATAGCGCGAATTTTAGGCGCACCGGTAATGGAGCCACCTGGAAAACAGCTTTTTAATAAATCTAAAGCATGTTGATCATCGGCCAACATACCGGTTATTGTGCTGACTAAATGATGTACGGTTGTATAGCTTTCTATATTGAAAATGAGCGGTACTTGTACGGAGCCTTTTTTACAGGTCTTACCAATATCATTACGCAGTAAATCAACAATCATCAAATTCTCAGCCCTGTCCTTATGGCTGGTTTCAAGAGATTTGATTTGTGCCAGATCTTCTGAGTTATCCTGTTTTCTGGGGCGTGTGCCTTTAATGGGTTTCGTTTCAACATGACCATTCGTCAGCTTTAAAAAGCGTTCAGGCGACGAACTTAAGATTTGTACTTCAGGCAAATTAAGGTAGCCACTAAAAGGGGCGGCATTGAGTTCGCGTAAGGTATTATAAGCGACCCAAGGTGAGCCTTTACATTCAGCGACAAAGCGTTGCGCCAGATTAACCTGGTAACAATCACCTTCTTTCAGGTAATGTTTAATTTGATTGAAAGCATCGGTATAAGCATTGATGTCCATATTAGACTGGATGTCGCTAATTACTTTAAAGCTATCATACTCACGCTGTTTGGGTAAGTGACTGAATTGCTCAATTAATGCCTGCCATTTTTGTTCATCTCCCTCAGCGTGACCCACTAAAAAACTTTTTTGTTCTTGATGATCGACTATGATGGCCCAGTTATAAATCCCGATAGCCATATCTGCAATGTGTTCGGCATCCTTAGCGATAATAGGCAGTTTCTCCAGTCGTCTAGCTAAATCATAAGAAAAATAACCAATGGCACCACCATTAAAGGGTAGATCTTTATAACTATCAAGATTGGGTAAAAGTTGTTTTTTAACCAGGTCAAAGGGGTCTGAAGTAGAGCTTATCGTTACATTATTACGAGTGATCTGGGTCGTGTCACCTTGGGTGACTAAAGTGCAAACAGGGTCAGTAGCAAGAATATCGTATCGCCCCTGGTTGCTATGAGGAAAACTACTATCCAAAAAAACAGACCAGGGCTGATCAGCTATTGATGAAAAAAGTGCTGAACTATCAGCAAAATAGGGTAGCGAAGCAGGTTGTTTTTGTAACGACATTAATAGGGTCAATTCTCTTGTTAAATAAAGTGTGTTTCTAATAGCGTTTAGCTTATTCCGACTTGATATAAGCTATTGTGCATCGACTTGGCGTTGGTTACAAACCATAAAACTTTTATAATAAGTCTATATAAAAAATAATTGCATCTCTACCTAGAAAAAATAAATGGCTAAGTCCAATACTGCATCAAATTCACTTAATTTAATCAGCCAGTTCTTTTTTAAGAAGTTCAGAAAGATTTATTATCACACTAAAGAGTCTATTGGTGAGCATAAGAGAGAAATTGTTGTTTATCAAGTAGGTCAGGCTTGTACGAGTCTTCAGGAAACTAAAGCGGAGTTTGAAGAGACACTGGCGCGTTTTAAAAGCCTGGTGACTGTTAATGAGTCTACTTTGGAACAACGGTATCACTTATTAAACAGGCAATATCAATTTTGCTGTACTAAATCGGAGGCGGTGAGTCATAAAATCAAAGCGATACAAGAAGTCAGCGAGGCTTTATTTGTTGAGTGGGAAAATGAATTGAATGAATACACTAATCGCACCTTACGAAATAATAGTAAGAAACAGTTAAAAGCAGCTAAACAGGATTATTCGAAGCTGATTAAGTCCATGCAAAGAGCCGAAAGCAAAATTCAGCCGGTTTTATCAGCCTTTAAAGATCATGTGTTATATCTTAAGCACAATCTCAATTCACGCGCTATTGCTGCTTTGCAGCATGAATTTATTGAAATGAGTGTGGATATTTCTCAACTGAACTGATTTCCGCAATGGAACAAACCATCGAAGAGGCAAGTCGCTTTTTTTCAACCTTGGTCGAACAAAAGGCCTTGCCTAGACAGTGAATGTTTATAGTTTACAATTTATAGTTTACAGCTTATAAATTATAGAATCATTCGGTTTGTTTTTATCTGGATTGCCTTTGGTTTTTAAGCGTTTATTGTCTTGATCCGATCTTTCCTGATCGAATTTGGAAATCATATCCTCCCAACTTTTGTAGGATTCATAATCTTTAAAACCAGACGCTTTACGGTCTTGATAAATGAGTTTACCGGCTTCAATAATTTGCTCAGGTGTTTTACCATCAACGGCAGTCAAGAATTCTTTATCATCCTTTTGGGAATCCCTGATAGTCCAAAAGGCGACTTCAAATTCAACTCGTTTTGCCATTGGCAGTCGGTTTTTAAGCCCTTTAACTGACCGAAAAGCAGTGGATGTGCTATGTCCGTTTATTTCTTGCCCTTTACCGCAGGCGATTAGATTGACACAGCAAAAAATAAGCAATAGGGTAGATACTTTCTTCATTTAAGATAACCTCGAAGTTAGGTACGGGTTAATGTTATTGTATTTATAACGCCAAATCACCAAACGAAGTAGAATGGTCAGTTATTATAACCTTGAGCTAAGTTTATATGCTGGAATTTATTCAATTATTAAATCAGCGTTACCAGACACTGTTGAGTCAATTAGGTAGTGAAGTCGGTAGAATAAGCTACCAACAACGAATTGATCAGTTGACGTTAGCAGAAGCCTTTATACGTAAAGGCCAGTTAGTTAACAGATCCTCGGAGCAGCCGTTGCAGTTGGCTATTATCGGTCCAACTCAGGCAGGTAAAAGTACACTGGTTAATGTGTTACTTAATAGCCATGCGGCTGGCGTTAGTCCCTTAGCTGGGCATACTATTCATGCTCAAGGTTTTTGTTATGGAATAACATCGACTGAATGTCAAGACTTACAACGCTATTTTGGGCGTTTTCAACAGGTACAACAATCAGCCTTAACAAGAGAGCGCTACGATTGTTTTTCATTAACAGACGTCAGTGCGGGTTCTCGCTATTTACCTTCAGGAATCCTCTGGGATACGCCTGATTTTGACTCTATCGATTCAGTGGTTTATAAAGAGGGCGTGCTGAGGGCAATCGCCTTGGCAGATATTGTTATTTTAGTGGTCAGTAAAGAAAAATACGCCGATCAATCTGTTTGGGAGATGATGACAGTGCTTGAAGCGCTTCATCAACCGACTGTTATTTGCTTGAATAAACTGAGTGAGGGGTCAGAAGACATATTAATTCAGTCCTTGAAAGAAAAATGGCAGCTAGCAAGAACCGATAACTTTCCTGATGTGGTTCCGTTATATTACCAACGCCAAACGGGCTTACCGGTATGGCCAGAAGCAAAGCAAAACGTACTCAGAAACCTGGCTAGTAAAATCAATCATAAGAAACAGCCCCGCTTTGAGCAAGAGTTAGTCAAGAAATATTGGCAGAGTTGGTTAGAACCTATTATTGCTGAACATCATGCGGCTAGTGCCTGGTATGAAATGGTAGATGTTGCTATTAAACAGGCTTTAGAAAATTATCAGCGGGATTATTTAAATCATCCACGGCATTACGAAACATTTCAACATGCCGTGGCAGAATTATTGACCCTTTTAGAAATCCCCGGTTTAGCTGGGGTCTTAACAGGAGCGCGTAAGGTGCTAACCTGGCCGATACGAAAGATGATGAATCTGGGGCGTAAAAGACAACATATTGCCGATAGTAGTCAGGAGCTGGTTTTATTAAATCAAATTGCTGAGCATTTGTTTATCCAGTTGACAGACCGTTTGATGGATAAAGCCGAGGAAGATCATCAACGAGTTTGGTGGAAAGATGTTAACAGCTTATTGCGTCGTCAACGGCAAGATTTGTTAAAGGAGTTTAGCTCAAGAGCAAAAAATTATCACCTTGACTTTCAGCAAGATGTTGAAAAAACGGCGCAACGCCTGTATTACAAACTCCAGGAACAACCTGTTGTGTTAAACAGTTTACGAGCAACACGTGTTACCGCAGATGCAGTCGCGATTGCGCTCACCTTGCATACGGGAGGAATAGGGATGCATGATTTGATTTTTGCGCCGGCCATGTTGACAATGACCTCATGGCTAACAGAAAGTGCTATTGGCAGTTATATGCACAAAGTCGAGTATGAATTAAAGCAACAGCAGTTTAATACGGTTAAACAAACCCTGTTTCATGAGGGGATTGCTAAAAAGCTTTTACTGTTACCCGCGCAATTATCAACGCGGCATTATTTCAATATCTCTTCTACTCAACTGCAAGCAGTTGAACAACAATTGACAGAAAAGCGACATGGCTTACGATTACTCTGATTTAATAGAAAAAACAAAGCGATGGGCTAAGCAAGCGCATGCAGCCGGCTGGATTAATACAGATACCCTGGGGCAGTTAAGCCACTTTGATACCCGCACACCGGATAGCCTGTTTTCTACGACTATGTTAGTAGAGCAGAAGGCAACCCGACCTTTAATTGTCGCTTTTATGGGGGGAACAGGGGTTGGTAAAAGTACCTTACTAAATCGTCTGGCAGGAAAGCCAATTGCTAAAGCCGACGTGGTACGTCCTACCTCACGGGAAGTGACTTTGTATCATCATCAAACTGTTACCATGCAACACTTACCCGAGCAACAACTGGCTAACATTAATGTTTCTCAACATGATAACGCAGCCAACCAACAGGTAGTCTGGATAGATATGCCGGATTTTGATAGCACCGAACAGCGTAATAAGCAACTGGTATTTCAATGGCTGCCCTATATTGACGTGCTGATTTATGTGGTGAGTCCTGAGCGCTACAAAGATGAAAAAGCCTGGCGCTTATTGCTGGCAGAAGGTGCTAAACATGCGTGGCTGTTTGTCTTTAATCAGTGGGATAGGGGACAATCAGGGCAATTCGACGATTTTAATCGGCAATTACAAAAAGTAGGTTTTACAGAACCGGTCATCTTTAAAACAGCTTGCTCTGAAGAATTGCTAACCGATGAGTTTATAACCCTGGAAACAACTATTCGCTCCTTGGCGTCGGGTCATGCTGTTGAGCAATTGGAGCAAAGAGGTTCGGAATTACGTAAATACGAAGTAAAGACCAAGCTCCAATTAACAGCTTTAAGTCTGGGCGATAAAATGGCTTCTCAGCAAATTATAGCGTTGTGGCAGAGCAAATGGTCGGTTACTGTAATAGCATTGCAACAAGGCTTTGTATGGTCGTTAAAATACATGGCTGACTACTATGCAGAGCACGCTGCCGATATAATGGCCTTCTCGTCATTGGCTAAACAGTCATTGTGGGATGAGTGGGCTCAAGCCCGTTTTGACGACACCATCGATGAATTTATTATCGCGTTAGATCAACAGCGGGTTCCAGTCTTTCCGTTCAAGCAGCCAATAGCGTCAATACGAGAAAAAGCCCCCAACATTATTCAAACTCAAACTGAGATTGCCGTCCGGATGGCACTTGCAAATCCGGGTAATATCGTACAGAGGGTGGTTTTAAAGTGTTTGCGAGCTTGTGAAATAGTATTGCCGTTAATGACCATGAGTTGGGTGGGATATAAAGTGTTCATCAATTTTTACACGAGTAACATGGGTGATAATCACTATCTAGGCGTCGACTTCGCAGTTCATAGTAGCTTGCTCATTGCCTTGAGTTGGTTGATTCCCTTTTTTATATTAAAGAAAATGCAGCCGTCATTAAAAAAGAGTGCTTTTAAGGGGCTTAATAAAGGCTTGGCTAGCGCCTTTAGTATTATTGACGGTGAGGTCAGCAGCGTATTGCAAAATCTTGCTCAGCAGCATAAAGCACAGCATGATCAGCTTTTAGACATTATCGGGCAGTGTGGTGTTACTGACTCTGATAAGGCTTTAGTCGTTGATAAAGAAACTCCCTTAGGGCGGATGTTAATGAATTAATCGTCGTCTTCAGCCGGAATTTGCTTTTTCAGTTCTTCGGATAATAACATTTGAGCGCCTTTTGTAACAATGTGTTCGCCGGGTTTGATGGCAGTTGGTACAAAATAACCACCAGCGATGGGAGTATACATTGCCAGGGTTCTGCGCATAAAAGTGTCTTCATTGACCTGGATATAAACAAAAGCTTGATCCAGGTGCCAGAGTAAAGCAGATTTGGGAATGGTAACGCCATTTCTTTGTTCAACTTGTTCAGGAATCCAGGCGGTTAGATTCATCCCTGTAAGCATGTTTTTTCCTTCCACCTGAAAATAATAGCTTTCTCCCTGCGCTACTGTTTCTGTTTGGGTGGCTGGGGAAATAAATTCGGCTTTGTGCGCTTTACTCCGATCGCCTGAAGCTTCAATAAAAAGAGTTTTAATAGATTCTGGTAAGTGCTTATTACTGGGTAGAGTAATCTGGATAAGCTTTTTTTTGTTAGTCAAAAATGGATTAAGCTTGTTTGAGTTACTGGATAACGCCCAGTCTGATAATTCTTTACCCCATAATAATCGGGTTTCATCAATAACGGCTTTACCCTGAAAATCAGTGGCTTCAGCTTGGGCCTTGTTGGCCTCCCAAAGGGCTTGTTGTTCTTGAAAGCTTCGTTTAGAGCTGGCGCCGTGTAGATACAAATCTTCTTGCCGAATAAAGCTTTGTTCTGACTGCTTAAATCGGGCCTTAGCACTACTTTGTTCCGTTAATGTTTGTAAATAACGGTTCCGCAATGCTAATAGCGGCTGTAGGTTGATAACCTTGCCATGTGCAGTAAATTCAGTGTTATGGCGGGTGGCTTCGAGAGTCAGCGTCTCAATACCTGATGATTTCTGAGTGTCAGTGTCAAGTTTGATCGTTAATTGCCGAGTGGGGCTTTTGGGGTCTTCATGGCTTTCATCCTCGGCGAATGCGTAAGGTATTAGATTAAAATTGAAAATAAGGTAATACGCTAGCAACCACTTTTTCATTTAGGGTACAAATTAGGATGGATAAATAACAAAAGTAAGGCCAAAAAAAACCCTGGTTGACTAATCAACCAGGGTTTTTCAACCGTCAATCTAAAAAATAGAAGGATTAGTTGTTAGGTAATGCGAATACTGTGAAAGCACCACCTTGCTTAGTGAAAGAACCCAAGCTTGCGTAAGCGCCGTTAGCACCTAAACCTTCTTGTGAAATTTTCAAAGCAATTTTTTCTAACTCAGCTTTTTTAACTGGATCAGTTTCAGCCGCTGCTTTTTCTTGTGCTGCTTCTAATTGTTTACCGAAGTCAGTAGCGATACCGATACCTGCCCAACCGCCGATACCTGAAAGAACGCCAACATATTGTTTGCCTTTGTAGCTCCAAGTATTTACGTTACCGATGATGCCTGATGGCGTTTTGAATTTATACAATTCTTTACCCGTTTTAGCGTCAACAGCTTTCAAGTAACCTTCTAAAGTACCGTAGAATACTACGCCACCTGCAGTTGCTACAGAACCAGACCATACAGAGAACGGTTCTTTGTTAGACCAGGCAATTTTACCGGTTTTAGCATCAAACGCAGTAAATTGACCTAAGTTAGTGGTGCCATCAGGTTTGCCAGTTAATACGTCAGCACCTGCTGGTAACATGTCTAAAGTCGCGCCGACATAAGGTTGACCCGCAGTGTATGAAACTTCGAAGGGTTCGTAGTTCATACATAAGTGGTTACCAGAAATGTAGAATAAGCCAGTTTGTGGAGAGTAAGAAACCGGTTGTTGGTTTTTACTTCCTAACGCAGCTGGACATACGCCATCAGTTCTAACGTCTTCACCGTTTTGTTCAGTAGAGTATTTAGAAACAACTTGTGGACGACCTGAGTTTAAGTCAACGTGTGTTGCCCAGTTGACTGATTGGTCAAACTTTTCAGCAACTAATAATTCACCTGTTTCACGATCTAAAGTATAACCAAAGCCGTTACGGTCAAAATGCACGATAGTTTTGTGCAATTTACCTTTAACTTCTTGGTCAACTAAAACAGTTTCGTTGATACCGTCAAAATCCCACTCATCATGTGGAGTCATTTGGTAAACCCATTTAACAGCACCGGTGTCAGCGTCACGAGCCCATAAAGACATAGACCACTTGTTGTCACCAGGACGTTGTACAGGGTTCCAGGTAGATGGGTTGCCTGATCCGTAGTAAATCAAGTTTAATTTAGGATCGTAGCTTGTCCAGCCCCAAGTAGTACCACCACCGATTTTCCATTGGTCACCTTCCCAAGTTTTGATACTTGAGTTTGCGCCTACTGGAGTGACTTTGCCATTTTCCCAAGTCGTTGTTTTGCTTGCGTCAATCAAAGTGTCTTTATCAGGTCCAATACTGTAACCTTTCCAACGTAATTTACCTGTGTTGATGTCATACGCAGCCAAGAAACCACGAACACCAAACTCACCACCAGAAATACCGGTTAAAACAGTGTCTTTAACAACTAAAGGCGCGTTAGTGTTGGTCATACCTAATTTAGGATCACCGTTTTGAACGCTCCAGACTCTTTTACCTGTTTTTGCATCTAATGCAGTTAAAACAGTGTTAGATTGTTGTAAGAAGATTTTACCATCACCGTAAGCTAGACCACGGTTAACAGTATCGCAACACATCACAGGAATGGTTACGTCAGCATCTTGAGTCGGAGTAAATTCCCAGATAACGGCTTGGGTTTTTTGATCAAGAGCGTAAACAGTGTTTGGGAATGGAGTATGGATATAGATAATATCGTCAACAACCAATGGACCACCTTCATGGCCACGTAAAACACCTGTTGAAAAAGTCCATGCTGGTTGTAGATTCTTAACGTTTGTTGCGTTGATCTCATCCAATTTGCTGTAACGTGTGCCGGCGTAATCGCCACCCCAAGTTGCCCAGTTAGCTGAGTCTTTAGTTAGAGTGTCAACACCACTGTTAGCCGTTGAAATTGCAGGTGCAGCTAAAATAGCAGCTACACTGGTAGCAAGTAGCCAACTTTTTAAAGGCTTCTTCATATTATATTTCTCCTGGTACCTTGTTAATTAGACAAAATACTGATTATGATTTTTTAGACTAATATTAGTTTTTTGACTTGTTTTGACCCTCAAAAAACACCAGAATCTATTCAAGCCAAGCCATTAGATTTAATGATTTTTACTAAAAAGTCAAATTTTAATAATGTTATGGTAAGCATCCTGGATAGAATCACTTGATAATCTAATGCGTTAGCCAATTTAGGTGGGTGTATTTTTTTAAATAAGTTCTCTTTTATAGCCGTCTTTATTCCAGCATAACACTTCACCCATGTTTTTATCCCAGGCAGCGAGAACAAAACGTTGGGCAATATTGTTGTCTAATTCAAAGTTATGGATACTGGGTCGATGAGTATGACCATGAATAAGACGCGAGCAATGGTGTTGAGACATCACCTGACGTACCGTGTTCTGGTTAACATCCATAATGTCGTACGATTTTTTTCGTTTATGAAAAAAGCTTCTTATTCGATACCAACGTGCGACCAATAATCTCAGTATTAAGGGCTTGGATAACACATTGTGCTGCCATTCAAGACTATGAGCTTTAGCGCGGAAGGCTTGATAAGCTATATCATCCGTACATAACAAATCGCCGTGAGTTAATAGTGTTTGTATCCCGTACAAATCAATGACCGCATAATCACCTAGCAGTTTCACGCCCGTATCCCGGCAAAATTGTTCACCTAGTAAGAAATCTCTATTGCCGGGTTGCAAAAAAACAGCCGTACCTGAGGCGGTGAGTTGCTTAAGGTGTTTACGAACCTTGTTATTGGGTGGCGTAGGGTCATCATCACCTATCCAGGCATCGAAAAGATCACCCAGAATATAAACCGCAGACGCTAGAGGCGCTCTATTGGTTAGGAAGGACAGAAAACGATCGGTAATTTCGGATTTTTTAAGTCCGATATGTAGGTCTGAAATAAATAGGATATCTTGCTTAGAGGGCATGTTATATCAATACGCTGATAATTTAAAAGACACCGTTAGGTAAGTAGCAAGGCAGTTGGGTTATATTACCTTACTACTTTAAACTAAACCTGATATTAGGGTGTTATAACTTCGGCTTTATCGATGATAATGTCTTTCTTTGGCACATCTTGATGTCCACCCCGGTTGCTAGTCGGTTCTTTAGCCATGGCATCCACGACATCCAGACCCTCAATGACTTCTCCAAATACTGCGTATCCCCAACCACTTGCATTTTTACCGGTGTGGTTTAAGAATGAATTATCTTTGTAATTGATAAAGAACTGAGCTGTTGCAGAATTGGGATCATTGGTTCGTGCCATCGCTAAGGTGCCACGTTTATTGGTTAAGCCGTTGTCTGCTTCATTGATTATAGGTGCTTTCGTGGCCTTTTGCGCAAAGCTGGTATCGAATCCGCCGCCTTGAGCCATAAAACCAGGAATGATTCTGTGGAAAATAGTGCCATCATAAAAGCCCGCTTTAACGTAATCTAAAAAGTTTGCTGATGAGACCGGTGCTTTTTCAGTATTTAACTGAATAATAATTTCACCGAGAGTCGTGGTTAATTTAACTTTTGGTTGAGCTGTTGACATAGATTTTCCGTTGCAAAAGAAAGTGTTGAGGTTAAAATTAACATCATAAAAATGATGAGTTTGCGCATTATTAGATCCTTAAAAATACCTAAATAGTCAATTCTATGTGTTTTTATCTTGAAAGAGAAGTATACGCTTGGTAAATTGTAACGTTTAGTTACCGATTAACCCTAATTTAGAACGATATGTTAAAAATATACAACACGCTAACTCGAAAAAAAGAATTATTTAAGCCACGGGTTGAGGGCAAAGTGGGGATGTATGTTTGCGGGATGACTGTTTATGATTATTGTCATGTCGGACACGCACGCGTTATGGTGGTATTTGATACGGTAGCCCGTTATTTTCGCTATTTGGATTACGACTTAACCTATGTGCGCAATATCACTGATATTGATGACAAGATTATTCATCGTGCCAATGAAAATGGTGAAGATTTTAATCGGTTAACGGCGCGTTTCATTGATGCAATGCATGAGGATGAACAGGCCTTAGGGGTTTTACCCCCTGATATTGAGCCTAAAGCAACTCAGTCTATTGATGACATTGTGGCTATGATAGAGACATTAATTGATAATGGTTTAGCTTATGTCGGCGGTAACGGTGATGTATTTTATGCGGTTTCTAAGTTTAAAAATTATGGTCAGTTATCCGGTAAGAATTTAGATGATTTACAGGCGGGTGAGAGGGTTGATGTCGATCTGGCAAAGCGTAACCCTTTAGATTTCGTGTTGTGGAAGATGGCTAAGCCGGGTGAGCCGTCTTGGCAATCGCCTTGGGGGGGGGGGCGTCCGGGTTGGCATATTGAATGTTCAGCGATGTCTACTTGCTGTTTAGGTAATCATTTTGATATTCATGGGGGCGGGATGGATTTGCAATTTCCGCATCATGAGAATGAAATTGCTCAGTCAGAAGGTGCAACCGGTGAGACTTTTGTCAATCTCTGGATGCATAACGGTTTTGTGCGCATTAATGAAGAAAAGATGTCTAAGTCTTTGGGTAATTTCTTTACTGTGCGAGAAGTGCTGAAACAATACAAGCCGGAAATTATTCGGTTTTTTATTCTTTCCAGTCATTATCGGAGTCCGTTAAATTATTCAGATGAGCAACTGAATGAGGCAGGGACGGCCTTAAAAAGGCTTTATAACGCTTTGCGTGGCTGTGATGCTGCGGAGAGTTTATTGCAGCCTGAGTATAAATCACGTTTTGAGCAGGCGATGGATGATGATTTTAATACGCCAGTGGCTTTGTCTGTTTTGTTTGATTTGGCTAGAGAGTTAAATAAAGTAAAAGAAACAGATTTCGATGGTGCACAAGTTTTAGCGTTTACGTTGAAAAAATTAGCGAGCTTATTGGGATTGTTACAAGATGATCCAGAAGACTTCTTGAAAAGTAGTGTGTCAGAAGATGATGCGTTAACAAATGAAGCGATTGAGCAAAGCATACAAGCGCGTTTGGACGCTAAGAAAGCCAAGAACTGGGCGTTGGCCGACAAAATTCGAGATGATTTAAAAGAGCATGGCGTTATCTTGGAAGACAGTCCGAATGGACAAACCAGTTGGCGCCGTGAGTAGTTTTTTAAAAAGGCTGTAGATTAATGACTTAGGCTATACATTACGGCCTTTGATGCAAATACTAACTAATTAAATAACCGAATGAGTGAAATTAAAGATAAATCTATTCAAATCTTTCTTGATGAATTAGCCAGTAAATCAGCAACCCCAGGGGGAGGTAGCGTATCGGCTTTAATGGGGGCACAGTCTGCCGCGTTAATTAGCATGGTCTGTCATTTGACTATTGGTAAGCCTAAATACGCGGAAGTTGAGTATGAAATGAAAGCTTTGTTAGAGGAGGCAGAAGCATTACGTGAAAAACTGGTCAATTTAATTAAAGCAGACATTGACGTATTTAATCAGTTAATGGGTGCTTATAGTTTGCCAAAAGAAACAGCTGCTGAAAAATCTGCGCGTACAGAAGCCGTACAAGCCGTTTTAAAGACCGCTACAGAGATTCCTTTGGAATGTGCCCGTGCCTGTGCAAAAGCCGTGGAATTAAGCCGTTGTGCGGCAGAAAAGGGTAGTTTAGGTGTGATTAGTGATGCAGGTGCAGCTGTGATGGCTGCTTATAGTGGTTTAAAAAGTGCTGCACTTAATGTTTATATCAACACTAGCAGTCTTAAAGACAGGGCGTTTGCAGAAGCTACGCTAACTGAATTGGAAGGCATCCTAAAAGATGTTGATGTGGCTGCGGAAGCTGTTTATCAACTGGTTAAAGAAAAATTGTAAATGATTTAAATTTTTTAAGAAAATGGTTGACGATAGAGGGATGTATCGTTACAATAGTCAGCTCTTCAAGGGTGGTTTTAAATTGACCAGCCACGCTAAAAGAGAATCGGGGTGTAGCGCAGTTTGGTAGCGCGCCTGCTTTGGGAGCAGGATGTCGGGGGTTCGAATCCCTCCACCCCGACCAGTTTAGCGCTTGTAGCTCAACCGGATAGAGCACCGGCCTTCTAAGCCGGGGGTCGCAGGTTCGAGTCCTGCCAAGCGCGCCAATTAAAGAAAAAAGTCAAACATATATTATGGTGAGCGTAGCTCAGTCGGTAGAGTCCCGGATTGTGATTCCGGTTGTCGTGGGTTCGAGCCCCATCGTTCACCCCAATAAATTCAATTAGTTACGTTAGTTTATCACTTACTGTTTTAGCAGGTGGTGAGAAAGCTGATGACAAATAATTACTCATTTGACGGTTTTACCGTTTTCATTTTAACATCATAAATATTCATCATTAATGCTGTTCTATGGTCGCATGCGCCTATTTATCTAATATTTTCTGATTACCGGGTAGATAACCCTCACGTTCATAGACTATGAATTGCGCCTAGCTTGATAATAAGGCGCTGCTCCATGTCTCGCATTTCTCTTTGTAGATCATCTTTAGTCACTAAATCTTTTAAATTAACTTCTAGTATTTCAGAAATTGCCGTGGCCTCAGCTTCGGCTTGAGCCGGTGGGACGCCTGCTGACTTTAGAGTATTAGCGAATTTTAATGTATCAAAAGTAATGGTGGTCATTATTATCTCCGTTGTTTAATAACGCTAAGATAGGCGGTTAAAATGGGGTTGTCAAATTTATAGGATTTACTTGAATACCTTTACAGCCGTCCTTTATCACCGACCTGTAATGGATTGTGTCATTTTTCTCTTTATTATAGTAAGAATGAATCTTAATTATAGTGGCTATTTTTGGCAAAAACCTGATGACAAGCAAAATAAAACCTCTTTAAAATCAATGGGTGATTTGTTGATGCTGATGACAAATAATAATCATATCATTATGATAAGTAAAGACGTCAGTTAGAATTGTGATTCCGGTTGTCGTGGGTTCGAGCCCCATCGTTCACCCCAATAAATTCAATTAGTTGCATCATTTAAAATACGAGTTGAATGCTTAGAGCGTTACGAATCTGAAGTAACAGCCAATAAGAAAGGTAAGGAACAAGAGCGCTATAGAATAGCTATGTGGCTTAAGGATTGATATTGGATAATCTATCCAGCGTGGCACTTAATTTCAGTAATGCTTGCTGTAATTGAGCGTCTGAAACAGACAAACTATCTCTTCTTATCAGGGCTATTTTTTCTACAGAAGGTATGTTTGCTTTTCGGGATGATCCTGAGGAAGAGCCAATTTGAGTCGTTATTAACCTCACTTGCATAGTTTCAATCGGTGACTGTGTCGTCGCCTGAAGAATGCCAATAATCACGTTGCTATAAAAACGTATCTGTGAAGCCCAGGTTGCTGAGTCAGTATAGATCAGTAGTTTTCTCTCTTTAATAAGGCAGTGCTTCGCTTGTTGGGCTAAATTGTCCGGTAATACGCTTTGAATGCGCTTTAATAGGCGTTGTTGTTGCTCAATCTGACCATAATAAAAAGCTATTGCGCGATTTTGATAGCTTAATGAGATTTTAAACGAAGGTGGTTTTGAGGGCATAAAAGCAAAGTGCTAGTTGTTCAACATCGAAACTGTAGGGGGTACACAAAGCTAACAAGGGCGTTGTTTGCTCTGCGTACCCGGGGGTATTTTATTTATTGCAGAACGACTTTACACAAAACTAAACAACCTCAACAGTATCGGCTTTTTTCTGATAAGCCTTCATTTGATTAAAATTGAGGTAGCGATAACTGTCTCCAGCCGATTTGCTGATCTGTTCTGCGTAAACGTTATATTCATCAACAGAGGGTATTTTACCTAATAACGAACAAACGGCGGCCAGTTCAGCAGAGGCTAAATAAACATTGGCCCCATTACCTAAGCGGTTAGGGAAGTTACGGGTTGAAGTAGAAACGACGGTTGAGTTTTCTGCAACACGTGCCTGGTTACCCATACACAATGAACAACCCGGCATTTCCATTCGGGCACCCGCTTTACCAAAGGTACTGTAATAGCCTTCTTCGGTTAATTGAGTTTGATCCATCTTGGTCGGTGGGGCGACCCATAGACGGGTAGGTAATTCACCTTTTTGTTGTTCAAGTAATTTACCTGCCGCACGGAAGTGACCGATATTGGTCATACAGGACCCCAAGAAGACCTCATCGATTTTTGTACCCGCAACGTCTGAGAGGGTTTTAATATCATCAGGGTCATTAGGGCAGGCCAACAGCGGTTCTTTGATTTCATTCATATCAATTTCAATGATCTCAAAATACTCGGCATCGGCATCGGGTTCGAGTAGAACGGGATTGGCTAGCCATTCTTCCATGCTTTTAATCCGACGCTTGATCGTTCTTACATCACCGTATCCTTCAGAAATCATCCATTTCAACAGGGTAATATTAGAGTTTAAGTATTCACGTATCGGTGCTTCATTTAAACGAATAGTACAACCACCGGCTGAGCGTTCTGCTGATGCATCGGATAATTCAAATGCCTGTTCCACTTTTAAATCAGGTAGACCTTCTATTTCCAGGATACGACCTGAGAATACATTCTTTTTGCCTTTCTTATCAATAGTTAATAGTCCGCGTTTAATAGCCGCATAAGGAATCGCGTTAACCATATCTCTTAGGGTAATACCCGGTTGCATTTCACCTTTAAACCGCACCAGTACGGATTCAGGCATATCTAAAGGCATGACACCGGTTGCCGCTGCAAACGCCACTAAACCAGAGCCTGCAGGAAAAGAAATGCCAATCGGAAAACGGGTATGTGAATCACCGCCCGTTCCCACAGTATCTGGCAATAACATGCGGTTTAACCAGGAGTGAATGATTCCGTCTCCAGGACGTAAAGAAACACCGCCACGATTCATAATGAAGTCGGGTAGAGTATGTTGCATGACAACATCGACGGGTTTCGGATAAGCAGCAGTATGACAGAATGATTGCATCACTAAGTCGGCTGAGAACCCTAAGCAGGCTAAATCTTTCAGTTCATCACGGGTCATCGGGCCGGTGGTATCTTGTGAGCCGACGGTGGTCATATAGGGTTCACAGTAAGTGTTAGGGCGAACGCCTTCAACACCGCAGGCTTTACCGACTATTTTCTGGGCAAGCGTAAAGCCTTTGTTGTTAACTTCTTCCGCCGTTGGACGTAAGAACACGGTAGAGGCTTCAAGCCCCAAGGATTTTCTGGCTCTATCCGTTAAGCCACGACCAATAATTAATGGAATACGTCCACCTGCACGCACTTCATCCAGAATGATGTCAGTTTTTAACGCGAACGTGCAGAGGACTTCATCCGTTTCATGACGTTTAATCACGCCTTCATATACATAGATATCAATCACGTCACCCATGGCTAATTGAGTCACATCGCATTCGAAGGGCAGGGCGCCGGAGTCTTCCATGGTGTTAAAGAAAATGGGCGCAATTTTGCCACCGATACAGACACCGCCATCCCGTTTGTTCGGGATAAAGGGAATGTCGTTACCGATAAACCATAACACCGAGTTAGTCGCTGATTTGCGTGAGGAGCCGGTGCCGACCACATCGCCCACATAAGCCACCGGAAAGCCTTTTTCTTGAAGCTCTTCAATTTGAAGTTCTGCATTAGTGATGCCTTCTCTGGGTATTTTTAACATCGCTTTGGCGTGAAGTGGAATATCCGGTCTTGACCATGCATCCGGTGCCGGTGATAAATCATCCGTATTGGTTTCTCCGGTGACTTTAAAAACAGTCACGGTCATTTTTTCAGCAACCGCCGGTTTACTGGTAAACCATTCTGCGTCTGCCCAGGATTTAATCACTTCCTTGGCAAACGCATTGCCTCCCAGTGCTTTTTCTTCAACATCATGAAAGGCATCAAATATCAGCAAGGTATGTGCTAAGCCTTTAACTGCGATAGGTGCCAGGGTAGGGGTGTCCAGCAAGTCGATTAACGGGGTTATGTTATACCCGCCTAACATAGTGCCTAATAGTTCAGTGGCATCGGCTGGGGTTAAAATAGGGGAGGTCACTTCACTTTTCGCAATGGCAGTCAAAAAGCTGGCTTTAACGTAAGCCGCTTCATCAACACCCGCAGGAATCCTATTGGCTAGTAGATCAAGAAGAAATTCTTCTTCGCCTTGAGGGGGATACTTAATTAATTCAACTAAAGCAGTTGTCTGTTCGGCATCAAGTGGCTTAGGTACTACGCCTTCAGCGGCACGCTCTTCAACATGTTTATGGTACTGTTTTAGCATTAGATGCTCCTTAGAGGTTTAAAAAATGGGTGGCGGTGAAAAATCAATTACCATCATCAACTGATGATGTATGGCGTGCTAAAAAATTGCTATCATAGAATCATTACGAAAGTGTTTAAGCATATAATTTTAAATAATCCAGGATCTTTTGTTGGAATAATAACATTCATGGCATCATTATCAACAAAAAATGCATAACGATTAAGCAATATTGCATAGTGTAAAGATTAAAAGACGAAATAATTTTAGGAGTCTCTGATGAATAAATGCCCTTCTTGCGCTTATGAACGTAAAGAATTTGATGTAAGGTGCCCCAAGTGTGGTCATTTTTATCCGACAATACAGGAGTTAATTGCTGAAGAAGTGGCTTATGAAGAACAGCACTCGTTTCGTGGCTGGTGTTTACGGATAGTTAAGGCTGATAATATTAGACAAGCATTGCAACTTGAACTCAGGCAGTTTAGAGAAGAGTTGACTTACAAAGGGTGGTTTACCCTTTTTCTAGTGATTGCGTTTGTTTTTGCCCTGACGCTGTCAGTCATTTAGGCTATTTTTTGATAGTTATCTTAGTTGTATATCAGGTCTAAGGTATGACGCGCGATCATTTGATTTTCATCGGTCGCGATTACCCAGGCAGACACTTTTGAAGCCGCTGTTGAGATACACGTATCACCCAATTCATTAGCCGAAGCATCCAGCTCTAAACCCAGCCAGGCGGCCTGATTACAAATTCTCGCACGAATAACGGCAGAGTTCTCACCAATACCCCCCGTAAATACCAGCGCATCCAGCCCTCCTAAAGCTGCGGCCAGCGAGCCTATTTCACGTCCAATACGATACACAAACAAAGCAATCGCCTCTTCTGCCTGAGGATCTTGACTGGCAAGCAACTGACGTATATCACTTGAGATGCCTGAAACGCCCAATAACCCCGATTCATGATAGAGCAACTGCTCTAAGGCGTGGACATCCAGATGGTGATATTCCATCAGATACAACAACACGCCCGGATCAATACTGCCACAGCGCGTCCCCATCAACAAGCCATCTAATGGCGAGAATCCCATTGTCGTTGCTACGCTACGTCCGTTATAAACCGCGCATAAACTAGCCCCACTCCCTAAGTGAGCGATAATAATCCGCGCCTTAGCAAAGCAAGGCTGAAGATCGGGCAAAATGGAGACGATATATTCATAAGACAAACCATGAAATCCGTACCGACGAATACCCGCATCAGTCAAGTGCTGAGGGATTGCGAAACATTGCGCAACAGTCGGTTGTGTACGATGATAGGCCGTATCAAAACACGCTACTTGCGGTAACGAAGGCATCCTATTCAGAAGTTCACGAATAATCGCAAGATTGTGTGGTTGATGGAGTGGCGCTAAGGGAATAAGCTTTTCTAATTCAATGAGCACATTTTCATCAATTAACACCGGTGCAAAATAATGCGGTCCACCATGCACAACACGATGCCCCACCGCGAGCAATGTCACCTTCGAAAAATAATCCTGTAACCACCCCATCATCAGATCAATAGCGGCTTTATGATCATGCACACCGGATGCAGATAGGTCAGGCGTAGCGAGCACTGAACCCTCTACATTTTTTACTACAACATTTAACTGAGTGTTAATACCCTCAATCTGCCCGGTAGCCTCGACCATTTGTTGATCTGATAAATAATCTACCGAGTAAACAGTAAACTTGATGCTTGAAGAACCCGCGTTAACCACCAGCAAATAACTATTCATAAACCTGATTATCTTTCTGTGAACGTCAAGGTAAGACGCAATAATAATACGCCGTTTATATTGGAGTAAAATAGCTTTAGCTGTTTTTACAGGCAATAGCTGAAGCTATTGCACTCCTGTTTAACTATTTTATTTATTGCGAGTTGCCCAAGTGCCTGTAAGCTCTCATAAACTAAGGAGAGCTTACAGTTACAACTTCTCAATAATACCTTAATGGTCGCTTAATAAGGCCATTCCCAGTGATCATCTTCTGGCCTATCGATGCCGTGTTCATAAGCGTAATTCTGACATTCAATTTGCTGATTACGAAGCTTTTCTTTAACGTGAGCGCCAGCAACCTGTAGCGAAGGAATACGATCAATGGCATCAATCGCCAGACTGAAGCGGTCGGTTTCATTTTGAATAGCCAACTCTAAAGGCGTATTAATACTGCCCTTTTCTTTATAACCACGGACATGCAAATTCTTGTGGTTATTACGTCGATAAGCCAGACGATGAATGAGCCAGGGATAACCATGGAAGTTGAAAATAACCGGTTTATCCAAAGTAAACAAGCTGTCAAAATCACGATCCGAAAGCCCGTGCGGATGTTCACTACTGGGCACTAGCTTATAAAGATCGACGACATTAATAAAGCGAATTTTAAGCGTCGGAAAGTTCTCACGTAACAATACCGTTGCCGCCAACGCTTCTTTTGTCGGAATATCACCGGCACTGGCCATCACTAAATCAGGCTCAAAGCCCGCATCGTTACTCGCCCATTCCCAGATACTAATGCCTTTTATACAGTGCTTAATGGCTGAGTCCATATCAAGGTATTGTAGATGCTTCTGTTTGTCGCAAACAATCACATTGATATTATCTGTACTTTTAAGGCAATGGTCAGCGACTGATAACAAGCAATTCACATCGGGCGGCAGATAAATGCGGGTCACAGAAGGACTCTTATTCACTACAAGATCAAGAAACCCCGGATCTTGATGCGTAAAACCATTGTGATCCTGACGCCAAACAGTCGAAGTAATCAACAGATTAAGCGAAGAAACGGAAGCACGCCAAGGGACAGCTTTAGCCATCGCTAGCCATTTCGCATGTTGATTAAACATAGAGTCGATAACATGCACAAACGCTTCATAAGTAGAAAAGAAGCCATGCCGACCGGTCAATAAATAGCCTTCCAACCAACCTTCGAGGGTATGCTCGGACAACATCTCCATCACCCGACCAAAAGGTGACAACTCACCGCCATCCGCGTCTTCAACAAACGACTCGGCCATCCAGGTTTTCTTGCTGACCTCATAAATACTATCTAACTTGTTAGAACTATTTTCATCCGGCCCAAAGACCCTAAAATTATGCATGTTCGAACGCATAATATCCCGTAAGAACTGTCCCAACGGGGGCGTATTTTCGGCGCTCACTTTACCCGGCCCTTCCAGCGCTAAGGCATAATCCTTAAAATCAGGCATCCGTAAAGCTTTACGCAGTAAACCGCCATTAGCACTGGGGTTTGCGCTCATCCGGCGATGTCCTTTAGGCGCTAATAGTTTAAGCTCGGGAATTAACCGACCTTTCTCATCGAAGAGCTCTTCCGGTTTATAACTCCGCAACCAGTCTTCCAGCATTTTCAGGTGAGCTGGATTTTGTTTTACGTTTGTTAAAGGCACTTGATGAGCACGCCAAAAGCCTTCCACTTTATGTCCGTCTACTTCTTTAGGGCCTGTCCAGCCTTTCGGACTCCGCAGCACAATCATCGGCCAATGCGGACGTACTGGAATACCTGTGCTTCTTGCCTCATGTTGAATCCGCTTAATCTCAAGGATACATTCTTCAAGAACCCCCGCCATTTGC
>QVQE01000146.1 GCA_003584865.1 Methylococcales bacterium | reverse complement strand
ATTTCCGGAAATCACCTAACAGTTTCTTCCAACAATTAACCCCCGATTGGCATCGAAACTGCGCTTTACGCACCGATTACAATCGCCGCCAAGCCCTCGTTGAAACTGATGTCTTAGCCGCTATGGCCTTGGGATTGACCTTAGAAGAATTGCAAACCATCTACCGCGTGCAATTTCCGGTGATGCGCCAATACGAACAAGACACCTGGTTTGATAGAGCCGGTCGCATCGTCTTTACCGTCTCTAAAGGTTTAGTCGGCGTTGGCTTACCGCGTAAAGCCCTTAGAAATGATACGGCCTATCAAATCAAAATCCCACCCGCAGACATAAAAGCCCGTTGGTTAGACTGGTGTGCAGAACAGGTCAGCCCTAAGAATGGTCAATGTGTGATTGATACCCGCGACTGGGAAACTCAAACCGGCACACTCGGCTGGGAAGATATCCAAACTCTGGATGGTGCTATCGTCGAACGCACCCTTCAAGATGACACCGTCCCCAATAGCCCCATAGAATGCGTCATCCAATACGTCGCCCCCTTTGATCTCTGTAGCCGAGAACAAGACTACCAAACCGTGTGGCAGTATTTTGATACGAAACTGGGGTAAAAATGTTTGATGTAGTAATGATTTTGTTAAACTATCTTAATGCTAACGCATTGTAAAATATTGCGTGCATCCAACGTGTGAACTAAACTTTGGCTTTTATAAAAGAGGATTACTGCCATGACGACAAATCTTGCCATTGATGATGATTTAATCAATGAAGCTTTAAATGTGGGACATTTTAAAACCAAAGAAGATACCGTTGTTACTGCGTTAAGGGAGTTTATTTCTCGCCGTAAACAACTAGAAATTGTTGATCTATTTGGTCAGTTTGACCCTGATTCAGATTATGATTATAAACAGGGGCGTCTTTCTTGAATGTATTAGTAGACACTTGTATTTGGTCACATGCGCTACGTTCAAGAAAACCAGAATATGAGGTTTTGGTAAAGAGTCTGGAAACATTAATTGCTGAACAGCGTGTACTGATTATTGGGGCTATCCGGCAGGAAGTTTTATCAGGATATAGTGATCACAATAAGTTTGAAACTCTAAAAGCCAAGCTGAATTATTTTGAAAATACCCCGATTCTAGATGAAGATTATATTACCGCCGCTCGGTTTTATAATGAATGTCGCCAAAAAGGTGTACAGGGATCACATATTGATTTATTAATATGTGCCGTTGCTGTCCGTTTAAATGCCTCAATATTGACTAGCGATAAAGATTTTGGTTTTTATCAGCAGTATCTACCTATCAAGTTATACACCAATTTAATTTAATGCCGTAGTTTCTTAACTTAAAAAATCTATTCAATGAATCCAAGTGTTTTAGCCCAACAATTACAGCATGCGGTAAAAGATTATTTACGCTTAAGTTTTGAAACCACAACACCCTTTTTTGAGGGCCTGTTAGAGCGGTTTTTAAATACCGACGGCGCTTTGGCAAAAGGGCCTTATCTATCCATTAAGTTACCGTTTGAAAAAGGCCAGGGCAACGCCGATTTCTTTCCGGCTGTGCCGATGGCTTTTTCTCCTCATAAGCATCAAGAGATTGCCTTTCAGCGTATTGGGGTCGATTTTAAATCAACCTTAGTGGCAACAGGCACGGGTTCTGGTAAGACTGAATGTTTTCAGGTACCTATTTTAGATTACTGTTATCAACATCGTGGTCAAAAAGGCATTAAAGCCATTCTGATTTATCCTATGAATGCTTTAGCCACTGATCAGGCACAGCGCCTAGCTAAATCCATTGCCGACAATCCTAATCTTAAAAACACTGTAACCGCCGGTATTTATGTCGGTGATAAAGAACAACATGCCACCACCAATATGGCGCGTGAGCATTTAATTTCTGATAAAGAAACTCTGCGCAATAACCCCCCTGATATTTTATTAACCAACTATAAAATGTTGGACTTTTTAATGATTCGCGCCAAAGATCATACTTTATGGGCGGGGAATACTGAAACTACCCTAAAGTTTTTGGTAGTCGATGAGTTACATACCTTTGATGGTGCCCAAGGCACTGATTTAGCCTGTTTAATTCGAAGATTAAAAGCCCGTTTAGAAACCCCTAAACAGCATTTGGTCTGTGTCGGTACCTCTGCAACTTTGGGTGGTAAGGATGCAGGACAAAACCTAATCACTTATGCGACGTCGGTGTTTGATGAGTCGTTTGATGAACATGCGGTTATTACCGAATATCGACAATCTTTAGGTGATTATTTGGCACCTGAACCGGTTGAACAGGTCAGTTATCCGTCAATCACGCAATTACAAACGCTTAAAGCTGATAATTATCCTGACTTAGAATCCTATGTTTTTGCACAGGCACAACTGTGGTTTGAGTCATTAACGGGACTAGAGGATGCCAACTTATGGCGCGTGGATTTAGCTCAGCATTTAAAGCGGCATTATTTGTTTCAAAATTTGCTGCGTCTACTGAAAGGGCAGGTCACGGATTGGACGGATTTATTAGCGGGATTTAAAAAGTGTTTGGGTTCTCAGCCTGAGTTAACGGATGAGTGGGTTGAGCAGTTATTAATCAGTTTGGTGTCTTTGATTTCGGTAGCGAGAGAAAATCAGGCTGGTTATTTGGCGCCGTTATTAGATGTGCGGATGCAATTATGGCTTAGGGAACTGAGTCGGTTATTGGTTTTATTACCGGCTATTGAACAGCAACCGACATTATTATTTGCCGATGATGGTTTAGTGCCTAAAGATCGTGTTGCCTTACCGGCGATTCATTGTCGTGATTGTGGGGCTATGGGGTTTGTGGCGCATAAAGAAACGGATCAGTCAAAAATAGATACTGATTTACTTCAGATTTATAACAGTTATTTTGCGCATTCAGCCAAGTCGATTTTGTTGTTTCCTATGGATAAGGTTGAGACGCCTTGGAACTTTGCGAGTAGTTTAGACAGAAATTTATGTACAGGCTGTGGGTATTTAAATAGTCGTTCGCAACACAGTTGCCAGAATTGTGGTGAAGACAGTTTGGTGTGGGTGCATGTTGCCAATAATTCTAAAACTGAAATCAATAAACAGACCGGAGAATCAAAACATAAAAGCGATAACGATTGTCCTTTTTGTCAAAGTAAAGACAGTTTATTAATTGTGGGTGCGCGTTCTACCAGCTTGTCTTCTGTCATGGTGGGGCAGTTAAGCACCTCTCGCTTTAATCGGGATAAACAATTAATCGCCTTTTCTGATGGCGTTCAAGATACCGCACATCGTGCCGGTTTTATTGCCGCTAGAACCCGGTCTTATGGTTTTCGGGTGGCTTTAAGAAAGGTGCTGGATCAAGCTAAAGTGGACACTTCGTTAAGTGAAGTGATTCAGCAGTTTAATCAGTATTGGTTTGATGCCTTAGGTGAGGCGGCTTTTATAGGTACTTTTTTACCGCTTAACATGGAGTGGTTGCGGGATTATTCAGTGTTAAAAAACACCGATATTTTACCAGAAGGCTCTAATCTAGCGGCTTTGTTACAACGGCGCTTAGCCTTTGATATTTTAAGTGAGTTAGGCTTTAAGTCGCGCATTGGGCGTTCTTTAGAACGCAGTGGTGCGGTGGCCAGTTATTATTCTCAGGCAGAATTAGAACCGTGTTTAAACGGGCTATTAAGTGCCTTGCAGGAAAATATTGGCACCTTAAGAGATTTATCTTATGAGCGTTTACACCGCTTTGTTTTAGGTTTCTTGGCGCATTTACGTTTAATGGGTGGGATTTATTATCCAGACTTAGAGGGCTATATTCATAATAACGGTGATCCGAACGTATTTATTAATCAAATCGCTTTACCTAATTTTGCTTATAGTGCTCGTATTCCTACCTTTTTAGGCACGGTAAAAGGGAAGGGTTTAGAAACGATCTCTTCAGCCGCGAAATCGTCTAATAGTTGGTATCAAACCTGGTTAATTAAAGCCTTGTTAGCGGCTGATAATTTGCAACCGACCGGTGATTTAACGGCGGATATTTACAGTCTTGTACTGACGCATTTAGTTAAGGCACAAATCTTAGTGGATAGAGCTACTAAAACTCAAGATACCGTTTGGGGCATTAATCCAGAGTGTTTATTACTCAGCACACAGGTGGCAAGTGTCTGTTGTGATAAATGTAAGCACACTTATAGTGTGGCTGAGCGTGAATTAGAGAGTTGGCTGTCTTCAAAGTGCTTACAAAAAAATTGTTTTGGACATTATCAGTTACATAAGGCAGTCACTGACGCTTTAGATTTTTATGGGCGCTTATATCGGGATGGTGACGTTAATCGAGTGGTGGCGGCAGAACACACTGGCTTATTAACCCGTGATGAGCGGGCTCATGTTGAAGCCTCTTTTAAAAAGACGGCTGAAAATCGGTATCCTTGGGATATCAATTTGTTGTCTGCAACACCGACTTTAGAGATGGGGGTGGATATTGGCGATTTGTCGTCTGTTTTGTTGTGTTCGGTTCCACCGGCGCAAGCTAATTATCTGCAACGTATTGGTCGAGCCGGTCGACGTGATGGCAATGCCTTAAATATAACCTTGGCCAACGCCAATGCCCATGATCTGTATTTTTACAGTGATCCTATCGAAATGATGGCGGGTGATGTTGAAGCACCCGGGGTGTTTCTGGATGCGTCTGCGGTTTTAGAGCGCCAATACACGGCTTTTTGTTTAGATCAATGGGTTAAGAAATATGCCGAACGTGCGTTTATACCGCTTAAGTTAAAGGATGTATTAAGCACTATCTCTAAACAAAAAGTGAATGTTAATCTGTTTCCGTATTCATTCTTAACTGAAGTTGAGGCGCGCCGAGTTGAGTTAATAGAACAGTTTTTAGCGTTATTTAACTCAGGATTAGGCGTAGGTTTAAGTAAGTTTTCTGTGGAGTGGCTAAAGTGTTTTGCGGAAGGGGATTTTAACACTCAGGGCAGTTTAAGTTTTCGGATTCAAGAAATATTGATGCGGCAAGCTTCAGAAGTTGAGTCAATGACTAAGGAAGCTAAGCGGGTTAATACAGTCTTAAAAACGCTCAGAGCTATTGAAACTAAATCAAAGCAGGATGAAGAACATATAGAGGCTTTAGACATTGAGTTAACCGCCTTACAAGCTTTAGTGAGCAGTCTTAAAAATCAGGATACCTTACAGTTTTTAACCGATGAAGGTTTGATTCCTAATTATGCTTTTCCTGAGCAGGGCGTTATTTTACATTCGGTGATCTATCGCTCCAAAAAGGATAATGACAGTGCGGTAAAAGCGGCAGGCGTTGATAAAGAATCAGAACGTTGGACGTATAAATATGAGCGTCCTGCTGCTTCGGCATTATCTGAATTAGCGCCCTCCAGTGTATTTTATGCCGGTGGTCGGCGTGTACAGGTTAATCGGGTTGATTTAAGGGTTTCTCAACAAGAGAGTTGGCGGTTTTGTCCGGCCTGTCATCATTCTGAATGTATTGATACCGGAGATAATTATCAAACATGTCCGCGTTGTGGTGATGCAATGTGGGTGAACGTGTCTCAAAAACAAACTATGTTGCGCTTAAAACAAGTGTATGCCACGACTCCAGATCGAAATAGCCGAATATCGGATGATAAAGATGATAGGGATAGCCAGTTCTTTACCAGACAATTATTAATAGATTTTGAAAATACCGCGATAACAGCGGCCTATAAAGTCGATAAAGCAGATTGGCCGTTTGGATTTGAGTTTATTTCTAAGGCGGATTTTAGGGAGATTAATACCGGACACAGTGACGAGAATTCTTCTGAAATTACCATTGCAGGTAAAGAATCAAAGCGTACCGGTTTTAAGTTGTGCCAGAACTGTGGCACGGTGCAACCCAATGCAACCCAGTCTAAAGAGCAAGTGCATACGATTAGTTGTACGGCTAAAAACAAAGACAATGAAAATAATATCATCAGTGGCTTGTTTTTATATCGGGAGTTTCAGTCAGAAGCTATTCGTATCTTATTACCTATTACCTCTGGTATGGATGCTGACAGTGCTGAGTTGTCTTTTATTGCGGCTTTACAACTGGGCTTAAAGAAAAAGTTTGGTGGCAGTATTGATCATTTGCGTGTGGCTCAGAATGTGGAACCTGATCCAGAAGATAGCGAACTCAGTAAACGGTATTTGGTGATTTATGATTCAGTACCGGGTGGTACGGGGTATTTAAAACAATTAACCAGTCATCAAGATGATCTAATACAAGTGTTAACCGATTATGCTATGCCGGTTTTAGAGCAGTGTCGTTGTGTACAAAAAGAACAGGCCGATGGTTGTTATCGTTGTCTTTATGTTTATAAAAACAGCCGTAATATTTCGAGTATTTCTCGTAAGAAAGCCCGTGACTTTATTCAGACCCTTAAAGAAAATGCCGACAAAATGGTGCCGGTGGCCGGGTTACGTGAGGTTAAGTTATCGCCGTTAGTCGAAAGTGAGTTAGAAGCTCGGTTTCTTGAGGCCTTACGTAAAATCGGCAAGGCACTTAAAATGGAGAATAAGATATCTGATTTCGAGTGGCGTGCTGAGTTTTATGCCGGAGAAGCGGGCTGGTATTTACGTTTAGGAAAGCAACGGTATTTTATTCGTCGCCAAGTTGAATTGGGTGCTGAACAGCAGGTAGCGATTCAATCCAGAGCCGATTTTGTGATGGTGCCTTTAGGTAATCCTGAGTTGAAACCGATTGTTATTTTTACGGATGGTTTTAAGTATCATAAGGATCGAGTGGCTTTAGATACCGCGCAAAGAATGGCGATTGTCGCGTCTAATCAGTATTGGGTGTGGTCGTTAACCTATGAAGATGTGCAGAATGTGCTGGATGACCAAGTGGCCTTGTCGATTGATTTGTTGTTGGGAATGCCTAATGTAAAGGCCAAGGCGTTGGCGGAGTATTTTTCCTGTGTTGATTTGTTGGGCTTACATGATCAATCTAGTTTTAAGTGGTTAATCGTATTATTAACTCAAGGTAAAGAATCGGTTTGGCAGCGTTATTCGGCGTTGTTTGGGTTTATTTGGTTTAATAGTATGACGCCCGCTTTTGATCCGGCTTCGATTCAAGATTTACCAGAATATGCACAGTTAAAACTTGAGGGTATCGTTGATTCGGCCATCACTAAGGTTGATCGATTAGGGGCTTTGTGGGGTGAGAGTTATCAACGTCTTGAATTGTCAGTTCGTCTTGATCAAAGGGCTTTTAATCAACAAGATTTTACCCAATTAAGTACAAATTTGATTTTCGATGATAGCGCTGATTTAGTTGATTTTGAAGCTGATCTTAAACAATGGCAAAGCTTTTTAAGATTGATTAATGTCATACAGTTTCAGCCGCATAGTGGTTTTTATACTCAAAAAGGCATAGAGAGTCTTGCCTATGCTCAGTTAATAGTCAGATCGACTTCTACGGCCACGGGTTCTATGGATACGATTATTGAGTCGGCTTGGGAGTTACTTTTAGCCGATGCGGTGGGTACAGAGATTGAGTTTATTAAAAAACTGATTACTTTAAATCTTCCGGTACCGCAATGCGGTTTTGAATGCTTAGATGAATCGGGTGAAATTATCGCTGAGGCCTTTTTAGCATGGCAAGATGATAAAGTAGCTATTGTTTATGCGGGTTATGAGTCGGATACGGTCACCTTTATCGAAAAAGGTTGGCAAGTTTTTATAAATACTGAGCTGGATAAGGATATGCAACCCTTATTAAATGCGTTTGCTTCGAACTAGGAATTTTTATGCAACCCAAAGTAGCGATATCGTCTGACTTTTTTAATAGTGTTTTAAAGTTACCGCGTGCTCAACAGGATAAGGCGGTTAAGTTAATGGAGACTTTTAGGCAAAACCCTAAATCCCCCGGCATTAACTACGAAACGATTCAAGTGGCACGTGATAAAAACTTACGTTCAGTTCGTATCGATCAAGCGTATCGAGCTATTGTGTTAGCGCCCGAAAAAGGCGATGTGTATATTTTATTATGGGCAGATTTACATGATGACGCTTATCAATGGGCCGGTGATAGAATCTTTAAAATCAACCCTGAAAATGGTGTCTTACAAATATTAGATACGCAATATGTTGATGAAGCCAAGCAGATCCAACAATCAGCAGTGGCTCAAACCAATACCAATTTATTTGCAGATATCAGAGATCGATCTTTAGTCCGTTTAGGGGTGCCAGAGGAATTTTTGCCACTCGTTAGGCAAGTATTAAGACCTTTGGACTTAGATGACTTAAAAGTTAAATTACCCGATGAAGCCTATGAAGCGTTGGCGTTGTTAGCTGATGGCATTAGTTTAGAAGAGGTCATGTCTGTTTATGATGTGAGCTTACAAGATACGCCTTCTATTATTGATACTAATGATTTTGCGAGTGCTTTAGAGAATCCTGATTCTAAACGACGTTTCTTATTGGCCTCGGATGATGAAGCGTTACAAGCGATGTTGGACGCACCTTTAGAAAAATGGCGGGTCTTTTTACATCCCTTACAACGGAAGTTAATTTTTAGGGATTGGAATGGCCCTGTACGTGTTTTAGGTGGCGCAGGTACAGGTAAAACGGTAGTTGCAATGCATCGTGCGAAGTGGTTAGCGGAACACGTACATGAGTCGCGGGAGACTAAAGTTTTATTGACCACCTTTACTAAAAATTTGGCGCTGGATATAGAGCAAAATTTAAAACATATTTGTGCGCCAGAGGTGTTGCGTAAAATTGAAGTGATTAACCTAGATGCGTTGGTTAAACGCTTTATGGAGAAACATGGTTATAAAATTAATTATACGTTTCTGAATGAAAAGAAAACGGAAGAGCTTTGGGACAATGCCTTAACTTTAAAACCCAGTGAAGGGGATTTATCGGAGTCTTTTTTTCGTGAAGAATGGAATAAGGTCATTCAACCGCAAAATATTAATAGCTTAGAAAGTTATTTGCAGGCCAGACGAGTCGGGCGTGGTGTGCAGTTAAGTCGATCTATGCGTAAAGCCGTTTGGGATGTGTTTGAGAATTATCGGGTTGCTTTAAATGATGCGGGGTTAAAGGAGGCCGAGGATGTGTATCGGGATGCCTTAACCTTAATAGAAAAAGATCAACTCCAAGCACCTTATACGCATATCTTGGTGGATGAGGCTCAAGATTTTGGAATGAATGCGTTTCGGCTATTACGCCGGTTAGTGGTTGAAGATAAAAACGATTTGTTTATCGTAGGTGATGCGCATCAGCGTATTTATGGTAGTAAAGTGGTGTTGGGTCAATGTGGGATTAAAATTACCGGTCGTAGTCATAAGCTACGTATCAATTATCGCACGACTGAACAGATTAGACAGTCTGCCGTGTCTTTATTAAAGGGCATTGCTTTTGATGATTTAGATGACAAGCAAGATGATCAATCGGGATATCGCTCGCTGATGACGGGTGCAGAACCGGTTATTCACTGTTTTGATACTGCAAAAGCTGAAACCGATTTTATTGTGGCTTCTTTGCAAGAACGCCCTGAGCCATCGTGGCTTAATGCCTGTATTACTGTCAGAAGATTAAAAGATATGGAGCGTTATAAAGCGGCTTTGACTGACGCTCATATTCCTTATTATCAGATTGAACAAAATACCGTGGATAATGCTAAGCACCCGGGGGTCAGAATCGCAACCATGCATCGTGTGAAAGGTTTAGAGTTTGATTATATGTATGTTGCCGGAGTAAATGAGGGTGTAGTGCCGTTAAATTATTTAGAGTCTGATGATGTAACGGTTATTAGGGAGCATGAGCAAAAAGAACGCTCTTTGCTTTATGTGGCTATTACACGGGCTAAACGGTTTTGTGCGATAACAGGTTTTGGTCAGTTTTCGGGGTTTATGGCGTAAAACAGCTTTAGCTTTTTTAGAGGCTATGGCTGTTTTACAGGCAATAGCTGAAGCCATTGCACTCCGGGATAAGTTATTGCGCTGCTGTTAATGCCTTTAGAGTACTGATTCATCAAGGTGTTATTTCACTGGTATCCCAGCCACCACCTAAAGCAACGAAAAGTATTTCCTAATGCACCAGCAGCACCAACGCCAGGCATTAAAATTCGGTTAATGAGTCAGATTAACCGTATTAAAGTGAGTCTTAAATACACGGATGCGATAGGTCATGATTTAGGTATCATTTCCTCAACGAATACAACAGAACATTTAGTCCCCATTCCCAATGTGTTAGTCGAATTAGGTAGTTCTGGACAACGGGTCACGATCAATTTTAATAAGTACGGTCATGACGGGGTTTGGATAGAGAGTCGCACTAATGGCGGCGACTGGGTTTTTCTTGCTGTTGATACCCTGACACACTATTACGATGAACGCCCCCTGGCAGCCGGTAATATCCAAGAAACGCGAGAATATCGCTTGCGCTGGTGGGATAAAAGTGTTGCCCACGGTGAGTGGAGTAATGTACAAACCGCTTTGATAGGTAGTTAACCAGGCTACCTACTTATTGGATAGGGCGGGGCACGGTTGAGGCTTAATTGTGCCCCGTAAATGGGCTACTCCACAACGGCAGTATATAGGTCTTGACAATGAGGAGTACTTTAATCTATAGTGACGACCGTTAATGTTATTCAACAGATTGGTTGAAACAAATAACTTAAATTTTAATGATAGGCTGATAAAAAAAGCACACTTCAAGGAAGGCTTAGAATTACAAGAAAAGGAAATTCAGGTCACTATCTAGTCTTTAATTTAAATTACTTGATCGGGAGTACCGACCTTTTGCCTCTAATAGGCTAGCTGTTCCATGACAAAAACATCGAAAAAAAGTCTATTGGCTGACAAAAAAACCAATAGCTTCGACGGTTACATAGTCTGCGTGGGTGCCTCAGCAGGCGGTTTGGAGGCGCTTGAAAAATTTTTTAACACCTGTCCAGCCGATACGGGTGCCGCATTTGTTGTTGTCCAGCATTTATCTCCCGACCATAAAAGCATGATGAGCAATCTGCTGACTCGCTATACAAAAATGCCTGTCATTATGGTCGAAGAGGCCATGCCGATTATAGCTAATCAAGTATTCCTCATCCCCCCTGGCGCAATCATGCATGTCACGACGGGCTATCTTCACCTGACACCGAAGAATCCACACGGATTGACGCTGGCAATCGACATATTCTTATCGTCCTTAGGCGATGTTTACGGTAAGCAGGCAGTAGGTATTATTCTCTCAGGTACCGGGACGGATGGTACACGTGGTGCGGTCGCGATTAATGCGGCGGGCGGATTTGTTATGGCTCAAGAGCCGGAATCTGCCAAATTTGACGGTATGCCCCGCAGCGTGATTGCTACCGGTGTAGTCGATGCAGTATTATCGGCTGAAGAGCTTCCCGTACGCTTGGTGGCTCACATCAATAAACTGCCATACACGGAACCTTTGGCGATATCAAAAGTTATCCCCTATGCGGCGATGCAGCCAGAAGACGTACTGTCTGCCATTTTGCAATTACTCTATCAGATTGGTGGCATCGATTTTTCGGATTATAAGCCGGCCACGGTGATGCGCAGAATTGAACGGCGAATGCAAGTTCGGCAAACCCAAGAGCTGTCTTTATATCTTGATTTACTGGAAAATGATCGGGGTGAAGTACTGACGCTACGCAGAGAAATGTTGATTTCGGTGACCAGTTTCTTTCGTGATCCAGAAACCTTCGAAGAGCTCTCGAATAAAGTTATTGTGCCCATGATCGCCAAAAAAATGGCCGGTGATACTATCCGTGTCTGGATAGCCGGCGTGGCGTCAGGCGAAGAGTCCTATACTATCGGGATGTTGTTTCTTGAAGCGTTTGAGCGCGAGGGACGCTGGCCCAATTTAAAGATTTTTGCGACCGATGTTGATCCCCAATGTGTTGAAACCGCCGCGATGGGTCAATACCCCGAGTCGGCTGCAGCGGAATTATCACCAGAGCGCCTTGAACGTTTTTTCGACAGGAACGGCGATAGCTTTGTGGTTAAAAAAGAATTACGGCAGTGTATCGTGTTTGCGCGTCACAATCTGCTATCGGATCCACCTTTTACTAAAATAGATCTTGTCTCTTGTCGGAACACGCTGATTTATTTTAAATCCGCTGCTCAAGAGCGAGCCTTGCGATCTTTGCAATACGCTATCAACCAGGATGGCGTATTGTTGCTGGGACCGAGTGAATCGTTAGCGACTATAACGGATGGACTACTGACCATCAGCGCCAAACACAAACTGTTTCGCCGGAAAGGTGTGGTAAAGCTTCCCTTTCTGGATCGTCAAGGTGGCGCAATTTATCCGCATCCCTTACTCCGCAAAGCGCCAGTGGTCGGTCGAGTGGAACGGCGCTCAAGTGAGAACAGTTTATCTGATGCTGGGCTTTCTACGTTGATAAACAAATTTGCGCCTCCTGCCATCATGGTCAATGAAAACCAGGAGGCTGTTCACCTTTATGGCGAGGTCAATATTTATTTGTATAACCGGGAGGGTAAGGCAAGTCTTGAAATCAATCGATTGTTGCCGGATGCCTTAATTCCGGTTGCTTCAGCATTGCTTTACAAAGCTACCCATGACCGTTGTTCTTTAGTTTCCGATTTGGTCGATGTGACGCTGAATAATGGTGAACATCGAACACTAAAGTTATCCGTTCACCCAATCCCAAATGAAGACCAGGAGCGCCTGACACTGCTCTGCTTTGAGGCTGAGAAGACGCAAAGCGTATCGGAGATAGCCTCAGTGAATGTTGATGCGGTTACTGTTGAACGTGTGTCAATTCTCCAGCGCGAACTTTCTGCAACCCGCGATAGCTTACAATCAACCATTGAAGAGCTGGAAACATCTAACGAGGAACTTCAAGCCACTAACGAAGAGCTGATGTCCTCCAACGAGGAACTACAAAGTTCAAATGAAGAGTTACAATCAGTTAACGAAGAAATGAATACCGTCAATGACGAATTTCAGGAAAAGATGTTACTCCTGAATCGAGCCAATGCAGATCTTGACGGGATGGCCAAAGCATCTGGGGTAGCCACTGTTTTTGTGGATGCCCAATTACTGATTACCCGATTCAGTCCTGATGCAAGCCAGCTTTTTAAGCTGCGTGATACGGACATCGGACGGCCTTTAGATGAAATTGCCAATGTTCTTAGTTATCCAGATTTGATGGTAGACCTGACGGCAACGATTAAGACCGAACGAATGATCGAGCGTGAAATTAACTCGCTGGATCAGAAAAAAACTTATCTGGTTCGCATATTACCTTATCAAGTGGCATCGACGACCGTTGGGGGAGTGGTGGCTACTTTCGTCGATGTCACCGCCTATCATGATGCAAATCGACTACAAGCGATTATCGATGCCCTGCCGGAACACATTGCCGTGGTTGACCCAGTGGGTATTATCGTGATGATCAATGCGGCCTGGCGTCGCTTTGCCATAGCCAATGGTGATAAGGAATTGAAACGCTCCGGCCTGGGAGCCAATTATCTCGAAGTTTGCAAGGCAGGTAATCATGAAGATGATGCCATTGCCGTGGCCGCAGCTCAGGGCTTGCGATGTGTGCTGGAAGGAACTCTGCCGCTCTTCTCTATTGAATACCCTTGTCACTCACCTACTCAACAACGCTGGTTCGTGATGAATATTGCCCCGGTGGTGGGCAATGAATTTGGCGCAGTAATTAGTCACGTCAATATTTCCAACCACTTTCAACAGACTATACTATGAATCATCAACAGGTTAATTTAACCAAACTGCGAGAGCGAGCCGAAAAAGTTATTGGGCGCGGCTCTTCTGATTTTAGTGATACACCAGGAAGCTTTGAAGAAATTGATATCAGTCATTTGGTTGAAGAACTGCGTGTTTACCAGACAGAGCTTGAAATTCAAAATCAGGAACTCAGCGGTGCGCAGAGCAAGATCTCGATGGCGTTGGAGCAATATCGCGCCCTGTTTGAAAACCTGCCATTGCCGGGGATAATCTTGGATAACCTTGGTTTTATTGTTGAGGCCAACCGTCAAGCCTGCGCTTTTATTGGTTTGCGGAAAAATATTGCACTGCAACATCGTTCCGCTTTGCAGTTGTTCTGCCAAGACAGTCGTAGCCAGATTTATCAGGTACTTCACGACAGCACAAACCTTGCGCCGCAAACACTTAATTTGTTGCGTATTAATGTGGGGGACGGGCAAACTATTCCTTGTGACGTTCATATCATCCACTTACAAGAAGAATTTCCACAAGACAGACGTACCTTGTTAGTTTTTGTTGATCAAAGCACAGAAGTGTCTCTTAGAGAAAGTGAATACTACTTAGAAACTATTATCAAAAATGAACCGGATTGCATCAATATTAATGATGCTCAAGGTGTGTTGATACAGATAAATCCTGCGGGCCTGGAGATGATTGAGGCTGATTCGCTGGAGCAGGTAGTTGGAAAACCCTTTCTGGATTTCGTCGCCCTCGAATATCGTTCAGACTATGCCCTGCTTCATCAACAGGTACTCGCTGGTAAAACGATGCAAATGAGATACGAAGTGGTCGGATTAAAAGGTCGATTTCGCTGGATGGAAACTCATTCTGTGCCGATGCAGGTACATGGCGAATCCGTTTTATTGGCTGTTACTCGTGATATCACGGAGCGAAAGCTCACCGAAGAGAAAATACAGCTTGCTGCCAGTGTATTTAGTAACTCCCGCGAAGGCATTCTAATCACCTCTGCAGAGGGTACCATCGTTGACGTTAATGATGCCTTCACGCAAATCACCGGCTATAGTCGTGAGGATGCTTTGGGCAGAAACCCCAGTATGCTCAGTTCAGATAAGCAGGGCAAAGTAGTTTATGACGCCATGTGGCATAGTCTGATAAATACAGGTCACTGGTTTGGTGAGCTTTGGAATCGTCATAAGAATGGCGAACTGTATGCCGAGAATCTAAGTATTAGTGCTGTACGCGATGCTAAGGGAGTCATCTGTAACTATGTGGGTTTGTTTTCTGATATCACCCCCACCAAGATGTATGCTCAGCAATTGGAGCATATCGCTCATTTTGATGCGCTGACCAGTTTGCCCAATAGGGTGTTGTTAGCAGAACGTTTGCAGGTGGCAATGGCGCAAGCTAAACGGCAAGGACAGCAACTTGCAGTGGCCTTTCTTGATCTGGATGGTTTTAAAACAATTAATGACAACCAAGGTCATGAGGCAGGTGATCAGTTACTGGTTGCATTGTCTAGCTGTATGAAGCTGACGCTCCGTAAGGGAGATACTCTAGCCAGATGGGGGGGAGACGAATTTGTTGCGGTGCTGGTCGATTTGACTGATGCAAATGATTGCCAGCCATTGCTGAATCGATTGTTAGTTGCTGCTGCACAGCCCGTTCTATATGGCGGCCATCAACTTCAGGTTTCAGCTAGCCTTGGTGTTACCTTTTATCCGCAAAGTGACAATATCGATCCTGATCAATTATTACGTCAGGCAGACCAGTCCATGTACCAAGCAAAGTTAGCGGGTAAGAATCGTTATCATATTTTTGATGCTCATCAGGATAGCAGCATTCGGAACTATCATGAAAATGTGGAAGAAATTCGTCGAGCCATCTACGCAGATGAATTTGTACTGTATTACCAACCCAAAGTGAATATGCGGACTGGGGAAGTGATCGGTGCCGAAGCCCTGATCCGTTGGTTACACCCAGAAAGAGGGCTGTTACTACCCGCTGAATTTCTTCCTGCGATTGAGGATCATCCGCTGGCTATCACACTGGGCAGTTGGGTAATAGACAGTGCTTTAACTCAAATGGAAATCTGGCATGACGCTGGGCTTAATATATCCGTTAGTGTTAATGTCTGCGCTCACCAGTTGCAACAGCTTGACTTTGTGAAATACCTAAGTGATATTTTGGCGACCCACCCCAAAATACAAGCCAATAGCTTGGAGCTTGAAGTATTGGAAACCAGCGCATTGCAAGATTTAGAACATGTGTCTACTGTCATTAAGGCTTGTCAAGACATCGGCGTAAAATTTACCCTTGACGATTTTGGTACGGGTTATTCCTCATTGACTTACTTGAAAACTTTACCGGTGTCCACACTGAAGATTGATCAAAGCTTCGTGCGTGATATGTTGACTGACCCAGATGATCTTGCTATCGTGGAAGGAGTCCTTAGTCTGGCTACTGCATTTTATCGTCAAGCAATTGCTGAGGGTGTTGAGACCGTCGAACACGGTAGGTTATTGCTGCAATTTGGGTGTGAACTAGCCCAAGGTTACGGAATTGCAAGGCCTATGCCAGCACATAAAATGCTGGACTGGGCGACTTCCTGGGCGCCAGATCCTACTTGGGCTGATCTTATTTTGGTGAATCGCGACGATTTATTGGTGCTATATGCCGGCGTTCAGCATCGTGCCTGGGTCACCGCTATGGAAAAATGTCTTAAAGGTGGGCAAGAAACACCAACGCCATTAAATCATTTAGGATCTCGACTCGGTTTATGGCTAGAGGGTAAGGGGCATACTCAATATAATGGTCAGCCCGCCTTTCAATCCATTAAGCAATGGTGTGAGCATGTGTATCTGCTGACGAAATAGCTTTGTCAACTACATGCGTGTAACCGTACTTCAGAGGCGCTAATCAAGCTAGCAGAATTGAATGGCCTGAACGAGACGTTGTTAGAGCAGGTTAAGTTGCTGATTCAGGAAAGCAGAACAAAGGCGTAACGTTTACCTTTTGCACTGTATTGATTCATCTATTTGTTATCATCATGAGCGTCAATATCCTTTTCGTGTTTACTGGATGTTAACGCTCGATTATCAATAGCTTTAAGATTTTAATTTATTTTTGCCAATAACGTCTCTGGCTATGTACTTCCCGTTCTGCCTCTAGCCAGTCATCTAATTCATGATGGCCTTCAAAATTTCTTTTTTCAGCTTTGTAATAAGCTTTTTTGGCAACTAACTCTCGGAATTCGTCCAACTCGATATCGCCGTTATAAAGCTCATGAAGTGCAGTATGCTCGTTGTTCATTTTTCCTCCTGGTACGCTATCTTACAATGATAATTATACATATGTATAATTCAGGATACTATAAAGGTGTGAAAATTATTTTAACGACAGATGTATTTGATAGATGGCTTACATTCAGGTCAGCGTTGAAACCGAAGACAATGAAGTAATTAATATCGGGCATCGTAAAGATATTTATCGATAGTTTGATGTTTTACAGGCATAAAAAAGGACTAGGCATAAATGCTTAAGTCCTTGTTTTAATTTACCTGTTTATGGTGCCTCGGGCCGGAGTCGAACCGGCACGTCCTTTCGAACGAGGGATTTTAAGTCCCCCGACCCCCTGTTTTTATAGCCCCCGCCGTATCTGACTTAATGCCTTGTAAGCCTTGTATTTACTGAATTTGTTACATTACTTGACATTACTCAAGTATTCTATAATATGCCTAAAATACTGTTTAAAAGTTACCCCGGAGTTACCCCGGATTTTAGACTTTTTTACAAAAACAACCCTAAGTCGTATTTGTATCAGTCCCCCGACTGAATAACAGAATTACCGGGGTAACTTTGGAGCATTAAAAATGGCCGAAAAATTCAATTTCACTCAACAAAGAATCGAAAAGTTACCTACACCTGAGAAGGACAGAAAAGATTATTATGATACTGATAATAAAAAATTAATCTGCCGGGTGAGTGCAAGTGGTAACAAAACATTTTGCGTATTAAAGCGCACGTCGGACGGAAAGCTTCAACGGGTTACTTTGGGCAAGTGTAAAGAAATGACCGTTGATGCAGCGCGAAAAAAAGCAACATTGGCATTAACTGATTTAGACAATGGTATTAATCCAGCTGAAAAAAAGCGTATTGAGAAAATTAAAAAGATTACCGTGTCGGAATTAATGACCCAGTACATTGAACAAAAAGGTTTGAAATTAAAGGAAGGTACTGCGACTGATTATCGAAAAAAACTAGGTGAGGGGTTTTCTGACTGGTTGGACAAGCCTGTTAATGCAATCACTCGTGAGATGGTGGCGAAGCGGCACAAGACACTACCCGGCAATAGTACCTCCAAAGATAACAAGATGCGGGTATTACGGCTGTTAATGAGGTCAGCATTAGCATTAAAAATAATCACCGAAAACCCTTGTGATGTTCTTAAAAAATCTGAGTTGGATTTGTGGAGCAAGCCCACGCGCAAAAATCGCATTATTCCAGCTGATAGTTTAAAAGAGTGGTATGAAGCTGTTTTGGAGTTGACTAACCCCAAGGCAAAAACCTATTTGTTACTATTACTCTATACCGGACTAAGGGCTAATGAAGCCTTACATCTGGAATGGAAAAACGTAGATTTTAAAAATGACACGGTCACAGTGATGGAGACAAAAAATCACAGTAACTTTACCACCTACATTCCTACACAATTAAAGCCCTATTTGAGAAGCTTGCAAGAATTGACAGGAGATAATAATTTTGTGTTTCCAGGTGATAATGCTGAAGGTGCGATGGCAATACCCCGCTGGCCACTAGATCAGATTACCTTAAAAACGGGTATTGAATTTAGCAGTCATGATTTAAGGCGCACATTCGCCACGATTGCTGAAGCTTCATTATTACCTGAAACAATCATTAAGCGTTTACTGAATCACACCACGGATAATTGTGTTACTGGTGGTTATATCCGCACCGAATCAAATACCATGAAACAAGCTATTGATCGTATTGCTGGGTTTATTCAAGACCATGTATCACCTGACATTGAAAATCTTGTTAACATCAATAAATCAGCTACCCACTAAGGAGCAGAACTATGAGCGCACAACCACAATTTATAACCAATGCCGACGGTGAGAAAATATCTGTTATCTTGTCATTGGCTGATTATCAAGAATTGCTTGACGACTTGGAGGACTTGGCAGCCATTGCCGAACGTAAAGACGAAGTAACCATACCTTTTGAAATTGCACTAAAAGAAATTGGTTATGACATACGCGATTGAGATCAAGCCAAGTGCACAAAAAGAGTTAGCAAAATTACCGCGAAGCATTGCTGATAAGGTTGTCAAAAATATTAGAACACTTGCTAATGACCCTCGGCCTAATGGCTGCAAAAAGCTGGTAGGCACAGACTATGCCTATCGAATCAGAATAAATAATTATCGTGTAGTGTATTCAATCTTCGACCAACAACTTGTTATTCAAGTAATTAAAATCGCACACAGAAAAAAAGCTTACAAATAAAATATCGACTACTAAGCACCTGATATAATCAAATTTAACCGGATAGCCCGACGGGGCAACAAGTAAGATTCATTACCTTATTTTCCGGTTAATCCCTTCGTAATGATTGCACTTTAATGGAGTGTTACAGTGGTAAGTTTAAATCCAGAATTATTTTATACTGATGCCGTCGTCCTTAACGATTTAGAAATGGCGCATGAAAGATATAAACAAGGTGAAAGAGATAGTATTGTCGATACATTGATGATCTGCGCTAAATATCAAGCCGTAATCCCTGACTGGTTAGCAAATGAGTTAATAGAAATCGAGTTTAAAATTAGAAGCGGTGAAGTCAAACCTCAATCTGGTACCGTTGACCTTCGGTCAGCTGACTGTATTTCTTCATTAGCTCTCTCATCTTTGAGTCGGATTGGAAAGCTTGAACTTTACACCCGCTGCGCTGACCCTTCCAATTCTATAAAAATTAATTGCACTTCGGAGTTGAATCCGCGGCCTGAATATCGGCAACGCTTGCGGATGTTTAAAGCCAAAAATTAAGCCTTAATAGGTAGAGAAATTATTCTTCAGTATTTCGTAGATTGGGTTTGAAAGTTACCCCGTAAATTTCAGACATAAAAAAAGGACTGGCCTAAAAGGCTAAGTCCTTGTTTTTAATGGTGCCTCGGGCCGGAGTCGAACCGGCACGTCCTTTCGAACGAGGGATTTTAAGTCCCTTGCGTCTACCAATTTCGCCACCGAGGCATCGATAACGTTTGTAAGCTGCTCATTATATAGTAATTTAAGAAAAATACTAGACCTTTGCATTATTTTTTTGCACGCTTAGCCCATTTTAAAGCCTATAAGAAAACCACCCGTCGCACTGACTCCTTCGCAGGTGATTTTGGATAATCGGTTGATTAAAAAGTCTCCCGATTCCTTAACTGTGTGAGTCGCTGAATCTGCGGCATGCTGTAGATTGACGTCATAAATTTCCGTGATGCCATAATGTTCACTGACAAAGAGTAAAACGATCGCAGCACCAAATAAGAATAACGTGATAAGCAACATTTTTTTAGCAAAATAACCTACCGCTAGACCTATCGCAAAAGGAGTGCCGATATTATTAATGAGGTAATCTGAAGTAAAAATCTCCGATGATGCTGGCTTGCCCATTGCGTTATTATTCATATCTGATAGCTCATTTATATTATTTATGTAACAAAGACAGCTAGATTAAATAGTTATAAAAAATAGTTTTGTATTGCATCTAACTGAACGATTAAATATCATTTGTCTTGGTAAATAATTATTTTACATTATTTGATAATAAGTGATATTTTACATCTCAAGGATTAACTTTTTCTTTACATGTAATTATCTAACTATTTTAATATTAGCATTTTTAACGAGAGTGATGAAATGATGAAAGAATCCTCTAAGCCTGGTGTACAAAAAAAAACTGAAGATGAAGACGATGATATTTTTGAGGGCGCTGAATTCTCCGTACTATCTGAGGGTGGGGATAGCGATACTGTCAAAAGAGATGCGCGTAGAAAGATTGAAATTTATTGGGAAAAAAGGCGCTTAAAAGAGTTATTCGATGATATTGATGAATCAGAGTTTGGCTTTTAATTAGGTGTGAGTTTATATTACTTTTACGCCTTCAAGGGCTAGTTTTACCGTTTGTTGTCTGATTTTAAATCGGTTTCCAGTGAATCTTTTTTTGATTACCGTGGTTTCCTGATTTTTATAGGCCCAAGCAATAAATACTGTGCCCACTGGTTTTGTAGTTGTTCCACCAGTGGGGCCAGCGATGCCGGTTACTGCAATAGCACAATCGGCATCGCTATTCTGTAATGCTCCGTTGGCCATTTCAGTTGCTGTTTGAGCGCTTACCGCACCGAAAGCATCTAAAGTCTCAGGTTTAACACCTAGCATTTGCATTTTTGCCGCATTGCTGTAAGTTACAAACCCTCTATCAAACCAAGCAGAACTTCCGGGTACATCAGTGATGATTTGAGAAATCCAGCCACCTGTGCATGATTCAGCCGTGCTGATTTTTTTATCCTTTGATTGTAGTAATCGGCCTAGTTGCTGCGAAATCTCAAACAATTCATTATCCATTATGTGGCCTTGAGCAACTTTAGATTAAAAATAGACTGATGATTATAAAACAAAAAGAAGCCGAAGCGCATACGCCCATGATGCAGCAATATTTACGCATCAAATCAGATCACCCTGATACGTTGTTGTTTTATCGGATGGGGGATTTTTATGAATTATTCTTTGATGATGCTAAAAAGGCATCACAACTGCTTGATATTACCTTAACCAGTCGAGGTCAGTCATCAGGCTTACCTATTCCTATGGCGGGTATTCCTTACCATGCGGCGGAAGGGTATCTGGCCAGGTTATTAAAAAATGGTCAGTCTATTGCTATTTGTGAGCAAATAGGTGACCCAGTTACATCGAAAGGGCCGGTAGAGAGAAAGGTGGTTCGGATTGTGACGCCGGGAACAGTGACTGATGAAGCCTTGTTGGAAGATCGAAAAGATAATCTACTGGTTGTTCTCAGTGTAAAGGAGCAAAAACACGGTATTGCCAGTCTTGATCTAACCAGTGGACGGTTTATCTTGCAGGAGGTCGACAGTGAAGATCAATTGTTGAGTGAACTCAGTCGTCTTAATCCAGCGGAATTACTTTTTAGTGAAGACTGGCGTTTACCGGCATCTTTACAGCAACGCAGTGGTCTATGCAGAAGACCGCCTTGGCATTTCGATTCAGACAGTGCAAGGCAGCGCGTTTTACAGCAATTTGATACCATTGATTTAAAAGGTTTTGGTTGTGAGGATTTATTAGCGGCAGTGACGGCAGCGGGTGCTTTGCTGCAATATGTGAAAGATACCTATCAAGGTTCTTTGCCACATATTCAGGGAATTCGTACCGAAAGCAGTGAAGATAGTATTTTATTGGATGCCTCGAGTCGTCGTCATTTAGAGCTTGATTATCATCCGACTGGACAGATGCAATATACTTTACTAGGTGTGCTGGATAAAACAGCGACCGCAATGGGGAGTCGTTGTCTGAGACGATGGATCAACAGACCATTACGTGATCATTTTATACTGAACAGTCGCTATGCGTGTGTGAGTCAATTGCTCAATGATGGTTTATATAAGGAGGTACATGCACTGCTACGGCAAGTCGGCGATATTGAGCGGATCAGTTCGCGTATTGCCTTAAAATCAGCGCGTCCTCGTGATTTATTAGTATTACGCAATACCTTAGCGGTGTTACCCGCATTACAACATGTGCTTTCTTCGAATGATAATGCTCAATTGCTTTCGTTAAAACAGCAAATAGGTGAGCAGCCCGATATTTTAAGTCTTTTACAGCAAGCTATTATCGACAATCCTCCGGTGCTTATTCGTGATGGTGGCGTTATTGCACCAGGTTATCATCAAGAACTCGATGAGTTAAGAAACTTGAGCCAAAATGCGGATCAATTCCTGATTGATATGGAGAGTCGAGAAAAGGCCGCAACCGGTATTTCTACATTAAAAGTTAACTATAATCGCGTGCATGGTTATTATATTGAAATATCACATCTACATGCGGATAAGATACCGCCGCATTACACCCGTAAACAAACTTTAAAAGGCGCAGAGCGGTATATTACCGAAGAGATCAAATCGTTTGAGGATAAGGTGTTAAGCGCTAAAGAAAAGTCACTGAGTTTTGAAAAGAATCTGTATGACGATTTATTGGTTCAGTTAGGTTCTTCTTTAATTCCCTTGCAGGCCTGTGCGTCCGCTTTGGCTGAGTTGGATGTGTTGGTTAATTTTGCTGAACGTGCTGAGACTTTAAATTTATCCCAGCCCACATTAGGTTCTAAGCCAGGTATTAAAATTGAGGGAGGGCGGCATTTAGTGGTTGAGCAAGTGTCGGATATTCCTTTTGTACCCAATGATCTTATGTTTTCAAATCAGCGTCGTATGCTGGTGATTACTGGGCCTAATATGGGCGGTAAATCAACTTATATGCGGCAAGCTGCGCTGATTGTTTTGTTAGCTCATATTGGTTGTTATGTGCCCGCGAAGACCTGTGTGTGCGGGCCAGTCGATAAAATATTTACGCGCATTGGCGCCTCAGATGATTTAGCGAGTGGTCGTTCAACTTTTATGGTCGAGATGACAGAAACGGCTAATATTTTGCACAATGCAACCGCACAAAGTCTTATTCTGATGGATGAAATAGGGCGGGGCACCAGTACGTTTGATGGACTTTCATTAGCTTGGGCGTGTGCGGATTATTTAGCTAAGGAAACGAAAGCCTTTACGTTGTTTGCTACGCATTATTTTGAACTAACAACCTTACCTGAAGAACAAAAAACGATTCACAATGTCCATTTAGATGCCATGGAGTATGGTGACAAGATTATTTTTTTACATGCAGTCAAAGAAGGTGCGGCTAATCAAAGTTACGGGCTACAGGTTGCGGCTTTAGCCGGTGTGCCTAAATCAGTCATTGAACAAGCTAAAATTAAACTACGACATTTAGAAGATATGACTTATAGCGAACAGCAAGCCTCTCAAGCCTCTAAGGGTGTTAATCAGTTTGATTTATTTTCATCCAGTGACTGTCATCCAGCGGTGACTTTATTGGAAACAGTCAAGCCTGATGAGCTTACCCCAAAGCAGGCACTTGACTTAGTTTATAAGCTTAAGGCTATTTTGTAATGATTGTTATCGGTACACATAACGGTTTTAGATGGGTTATTGCCGATAAAAATACAGTCCAGCACTAAATAAGTAAGTACATTATTATTTTTTCTTTTATACTTATCAGCTAAATTCATCAAGGAGCTATTATGGAAAAACCATTTATTTTACACATGCTAACTACAGCTAAAAATTTAAGTCCTTTTGACGTTAATATGGCGATGGACGCAGGTTGGGTTTCAGCATTACCCTATATCAATGTTGAACCGAGTGAAGTTCAAGGTTTAGTACAAGATGCTATTTTTTCTAGAAGTACCAAGAATTTAAAACGTACCGGCATTTTTATTGGCGGTCGTGATACCAAACAGGCAATGGATATGCTGAAGACGGCTAAACGTTCAATGGTGCCACCCTTTGAAGTGTCTGTTTTTGCTGATCCTAGTGGTGCTTTTACTACAGCAGCGGGTATGGTTGCAGCGGTAGAGCATGAGTTAATTACAAAATTTAATACCACACTGGAAGGAAAAACTATTATTGCCTTAGGGGGAACGGGCCCTGTGGGTCAAGCAGCCGCTGTTATTTCTGCTCAAGCCGGTGCTAACGTAAGAATTATTGGCAGACAGTTAGAAAAAGCTCAGCATGTTGCCGATTTGTGCAGCAATGAGTTTGGTGACGGCAAAATTACCATTACTGCTGGTGCTGATGCGGATAAGGCCGAATACATGCAAACAGCTGATATCGTTTTTGCAACCGGAGCAGCGGGCATTGAGTTGTTAAGTGCCGAGTTGATCGCACTTGCACCTAACTTAAAAGTGGCAGCCGATGTTAATGCGGTTCCACCAGCGGGGATTGCTGGCGTTGATGCGTTCCATAATGGTACACCTATTGAAGGCTCTAAAAGTGGTGCTGTAGGCATTGGTGCTTTGGCGATTGGTAATGTTAAGTATCAGGCGCAAAACCGTTTATTGAAAAAGATGATTAGCAGCGAGAAACCGGTTTATCTTCATTTTGAACATGCTTTTGAAGTCGCTAGAGAATACATTAAGTCCAGTCAATAAATAGGATTTAACCTTATATTAACGTGTGTCTAAATAAAATTTAAAGGATCGCTCATGGAGAAACGTAGCATTCTTCACATGCTTGACCCCACCCCAAACAATAGTCCATTTGATGTTAATATGGCTTTGGATGCTGGGTTTGATGTGCTTATGCCTTATAGCAATGTGAAACTGGATAGTGTTAACAGGCTGACTCAAGATGCTATTTTTTCCCGTGGCCCCTCTGGCGTAAAACGAACAGGGATTTTTATTGGTGGTCGTGATTTAGCCTTGGCAATGGATATGCTGGATGCTTGTCATCAGGCCATGGTTCCCCCTTTTGAAGTGTCTGTGTTCGCTGATCCCAGTGGCGCATTTACGACAGCGGCTGCGTTGGTGGCTTGTGTTGAGAACGAGTTAAAAGAAAAGCACGGTAAGGATTTACAGGGTAGTCAGGTTTTAGTCTTTGGTGGAACGGGTCCAGTGGGTATTGCAACCGGTATTATTGCTTCTTTGGCAGGTGCCGGAACTATTTTAGTAGATCACTTGTCAGTGGAGACCGCAACAGATGTTGCTAAAGCCTATAATCGACGCTTTGGTTGTACCTTATCTGGAGCCAGTGCGAGTACTGAAACAGAAAAAGCTCAACTGATAGCTAGTGCAGATATTATCTTTTGTACCGCAAAAGCCGGTGTGCAAGTATTAAGTGCAACCGTACTTAAGGAAGCCACCCAATTAAAAGTGGTAGGTGATGTTAATGCTGTACCCCCCTTGGGTATAGAAGGGATTAAGCGCAATGATTTGGGGGCACCTTTAATACATGCCATTAACTCAAAGGGGGCGGTGGCTGTGGGTGCCTTAGCGGTAGGTAATGTTAAGTATCAGTTACAGCATACTATGTTAAAACTAATGCTGGAAACTGATCAGCCTTTGTATCTTGATTTTAGAGAAGCGTTTAATAAGGCAAGAGATATCGTGTGATTTAATCAGTTGCGCATTGTTAAAGTGGAAGGATTTTAATTGTTTTTTAAAGATAAAGTAACTGTGCTTTTTGCGGTGAGGACACGTTAGAGTTTATAATTTATTTTAGGCATTACCACTGGAAATTGTCGAATGGTCGATTGTTGTATCAACCTAAACAAGGAAGAAGGGCAGATAAATATGAATCAACATAAGAGAATTTTATTTGCGGGTGATCCACACGGAAATTTTAGGCCACTTATAAAATCTGTTCATAAGCATAAACCAGAAGCGGTTATTCTACTGGGCGATTATGATTTAGACGATCCTTTGGATCAATGTTTAAAAGAGATAGCTGGTTTAACTGAAATATGGTGGATTGCAGGCAATCACGATTTTGAAACGCCAGAAAAGTATAACAATCTGTTTCACTCTGCTTTTTTCGATAGACATTTACACCTAAAGGTTACGGAAATAGCAGGGCTAAGAGTGGCGGGTTTAAGTGGTATTTTTATGGGTAGGGTCTGGTATCCACCGCAACAGCCTAGATGGTTGGGTAAGCAACATTATTTGTATAACCAGTCGGCTAATCTACAACAACCAGAGTTGTCGCTGAAATATAAATCAGCAATTTGGCCGGATGAGTTTGAAGCATTTAAGCTTCAGAAAGCTGATATTCTGGTATCGCACGAGGCTCCAGGATCTCATCGGTATGGCTTTAAAGTCATTAGTGAATTAGCAGCGGCAATGGGTGTTAAGCATGTCGTTCACGGTCATCTTCATGAGAGCTATAAGTGTGTTATCAAAAATAATATAAAAGTATTGGGTGTTGCCGATACAGCCGTTGCCGATTTGTTGGGTAACCGAGTAAGTTGAAGACTTACTCTTACAGTTGTGCTAATAATTAATCTTTGTTTATCGCTTATCGTGTGTTAATTCCGTGGGCGACCAGATTTTTTTGAATCTTAAATCTTAACTTTAATCCCTAAATCCTATGTTTTTAGTTCCTGATATCGTCGTTCGATTCTTTCATCGAATGGCATCTCCCCCCCATTATTATGCGTTGACTCAACGCTTGATGCCCTGGTTAGTTACGGTGTTTGTGTTGCTGACTTTAGCCGGATTGTATGGTGGCTTGTATTTGGCACCTGCTGATTATCAGCAAGGCGATAGTTATCGGATTATCTATATTCATGTGCCAGCCGCCTGGATGTCATTATTTATATATATGGTAATGGCCATAGCCGGTGCAATTGGTTTAATTTGGCGGATCAAGCTAGCGGAAGTGGTTGCTATTAGTAGCGCGCCTATTGGAGCCAGTTTTACGTTTATTGCCTTGTTTACCGGTTCTCTTTGGGGGAAACCGATGTGGGGAACCTGGTGGGTTTGGGATGCTCGCTTAACATCTGAGTTAATACTTTTGTTTTTGTATTTGGGTGTTATAGGTCTTTATGGTGCGATTGATGATAAAAAGATAGCTTCTAAAGCAGTCGCTATTTTGGCTTTAGTCGGCGTGGTTAATATCCCCATTATTCATTATTCAGTGGAATGGTGGAACACGTTACATCAAGGCCCTACGGTCACAAAAATGGATAAACCGTCTATTCATGTGAGTATGCTGATACCGCTTTTATTGATGGCGTTATCGTTTAAAAGTTATTATCTGATTGCGCTTATGCAGCGTTCACGCATCGAGTTATTAAAAAGAGAACGTAACTCCCAATGGGTTAAGACGATGATTTTGGAGGCAGATAAATGAGTTTAGAAGCGTTTTTTGCTATGGGAGGTTACGCTTTTTATGTCTGGACTTCTTATGGTGTTACGTTGTGCGTTTTGCTTGCCAATATTATTATTCCTATTGTTCAGCGTAAACAATTTTTTCGTCAAAGCTTAAAGAGAAAACGGTAAGGAATAATGAAGCCAGCAAGAAAACAGCGCTTAATTTTGATAAGCTTAATGGTGATTGGCGTCGCTATAGCTACAGGGTTTGCGTTAAAGTCTTTTAATGAAAATTTGATGTACTTTTTTTCTACAACTGATGTAGTTGCGGGTAAAGCACCTAAGGATAGTCTATTTCGTTTAGGCGGAATGGTTATTAAAGGCAGTGTTGAAAGACCCGGAGATGGCATGATGGTGCGTTTTAAGTTAACAGACTTTAGTAAAGAGGTGACTGTTGAATACACTGGCATTTTGCCCGACTTGTTCAGAGAGGGACAGGGTATCGTTGCGCATGGCAAGTTAAATGCACAAGGTGTTTTTATTGCCGAAGAAGTGTTGGCTAAACATGATGAAAACTACATGCCTCCAGAAGTTAAAGCCAGTTTAAAAACAAAATCATTGTCAGAGAAAGGTCAATAAGATGATTCCAGAGTTAGGCCATTTTTCATTGATCCTTGCTTTATGCATGTCGTTGGTACTAGGTACGTTACCCATTTTCGGTGCTGCTCGTGGGTTAATCTCATGGGTTAGGGTTGCGAGACCCGCTGCCTATGCCCAATTTTTGTTTATGGCGCTGTCCTACGGTTGCTTAACCTATAGTTGTTTAACCCATGATTTCACAGTTAAATACATTGCTACTAATTCAAATACGTCACTACCGACACTGTATTTAATTTCGGGCGTATGGGGTGCACACGAAGGTTCCTTGCTCTTATGGGGTTTAGTGCTAACACTATGGACTGCGTTAGTTGCAAGATTTAGTAAAAGTATTCCTGAAGGAACCATTGCACGCGTCTTAGGTGTCATGGGGCTAGTTTCCATTGGGTTTATATTGTTCTTACTCTTAACCTCTAATCCCTTTGAGCGCTTATTTCCTGCCCCTTTAGAAGGCCGAGATTTAAACCCGTTGTTGCAAGATCCTGGACTAGCCATTCATCCACCTATGTTGTACATGGGTTATGTGGGTTTCTCGGTTGCTTTTGCTTTTGCTATTGCAGCTTTGCTTGAAGGTCGGCTTGATGCAGCATGGGCGAGATGGTCTCGACCTTGGACTAACATGGCCTGGATGTTTTTAACCATGGGCATCGCTTTAGGCAGTTGGTGGGCTTACTACGAATTAGGCTGGGGAGGTTGGTGGTTTTGGGATCCTGTGGAAAATGCTTCATTTATGCCTTGGTTGGTAGGAACGGCATTGATTCATTCATTAGCGGCTACAGAGAAAAGAGGGGTATTTAAAACATGGACGGTTTTATTGGCTATTTTTGCTTTCTCTTTAAGTCTATTAGGTACTTTCTTAGTACGTTCGGGTGTGTTAACGTCGGTACACGCCTTTGCCAG
>QVQE01000059.1 GCA_003584865.1 Methylococcales bacterium | reverse complement strand
CTCCACCTAGTGCGTTATTCAATCTGGCATTTGCCCATAAGCGACGAAGCGCATCCAGTCGATTGATCACTAGTGCAAACGGACTTAATGCCTTAACAAGGCACTTCTTCATGACATAGCTCATTTGTATTCAATTAAACGCTGTTGTTGATTTCTGAACCGATGATACCAATAGCTTACCTGTCCACAGGCAATTGGGAGCTGCTGAAAATGGGAATGTAAACCATAAAGTATTAAAGTAAACACTGAAGCACTTTTCCAGCGAGCTTTATAAGCAGAGCGTAAAATCAAAAATAGGTAAGCTAAAGCCAAACCGTAGTAAGGCAATACAGCCCCTGTCATTATGCTCAATGCAGTTGCACTCAAAAACAATACCATCAATACAACCGCATGAACTGCATTTCGTTTACATTCTCGAACCCAAAGAGGAAAGTCCGTTGCTTTCATGCGTTGAGACACTTCTGCATAAGCATGTCCAGCACGTAACGCACGTTTCCAATAAGCATTAAAATGAGTCATCGCCAAATCGTGGTGCGTCATAGGTTCATCAATATGAAGAACAACATAACCTTTGCTACGGATTCGTTGACATAATTCAGGTTCTTCTCCAGCGATTAAATCTTCACTAAAACCACCGACCTGTTCGAGCACACTTCGACGCATCAACGCATCTCCACCGCAAAACTCAGTAATTCCGGGTGGATAAATCCAATCCAAATCAAGTATGCGATTATAAAAAGAGTGTTCTGGATAAGCTTCACGCCTATGCCCCCACACTATAGCAACACTGGGATCATCGATTGCACGTAAGGCCTTCCGTAAAAACGCTGGATGCAACAAGGTATCACCATCTAGAAATAGTATATTCGGCGCTGTAGCAGCACGCCACCCCGCATTTCGTCCAAAAGCTGCACAAGGTCTTAAAGGTTGTACTCGAATCACTTTCGAACAAAAAGACTCAGCCAATTCAGGACTGCCATCGTGTGAATTAGAATCAACATAAATCAATTCTATTTCACCACCTGGATCAACTGCTTCTTTTACTGACTTTAAACAAGCCATTAAACGTTGACCTTCATTCCGTCCAATTACGACAACAGATACTAACGGTTTATTCATAACTTAATCGCCTCTTAAAATGAACTATAATAGCACTGCAATAAAAAATTAAGCTCATTCCCAACCTAATTATTAAGCTCATGGACACGACTAATCTAAATAATCTAATTGAACAATTGGAATAAATACGGTCACTGCTTATTAATTGTCATTTTTTTTAAATATTTCCCAAAAAAATTAGTTTTCGCTTGCTTTAGTTTAGAATCGATCTTATTAACCGTTGAATAATAGCCACCCCCTTTAAACACTTCCAGTCGAGTTACTACAAATCCAATAGCTTCCGGATCTATACGCTCCAACAATTTTACCGCCCGTTTAATCTCACCTGGCTTATCCTGTTGAGCAGCTATCACTAATAACGTTATATCACTAATGCTAGTCAAAAACTCCACATCGGCAGAAAATAAAATAGCAGGAGCATCCAAAATAACAACCGAATAAATCTCGGCAATTTTTTCTAACACTTTTTGCAGTCGTTTATAATCAAAAAACAACTCCTCCGAAGATAAACCAATGGATATACGATCTGGATATTTATTATCCCCGGGACTAACAACTTTTAAAATATCAAAACCAGGCTCAAGAAGCAAATTCATAAATCCATAATCCGTGTTTGCACTGACATAACGCTTATCCGGTTTTAGCAGATTAACTTCAACAGCAACGGCTCGCACACCTATTTTGTAATAATCATTAACTAAATCCAAGACGAGTGAGGTTACCGCGCTATTCGGATTAACTGAAGTTAATACAATCAAATTACTCGATTTACCGGATCGCTTGTGCTCACGCTCTAAAGCCAAAGCTAATCTTCTCATCCTGTCAGCCATAGAAATTGGAGTCACACCGCTTTGATCAGAAGCCAATAATGCGGCTAATGGCTTATAACCCAGCAATTTTTCTACTTGACCAGCTGTTCTAATACGTTTATCCAACATATCAATAACAATCGGGACGACCAAACCTAAAGCAAAGCCCAGTCCCACCATTATAATAAGCAATTTCTTTTTACCGCCTTTAATCGGAAACTCGGGCGACATAGCGGGTGTTTCCATACGAATGGTACTTGGCGCCTTAGATTCTAACTCAAAGAATCCAATCCGATTATCTATTGGCTCCAATTGGGCATAATAATACTTAATTTCCTGATTTAAGGTCACTGCTTCGTTATAATACTTGGAGAATTCCATAGCATCTTTTTTCTGCTGAACGATTTGATCGAATAAATCTTTTTCAATTTTTTTAGTTAACGTCACCTTAGAACGACGCTCTTCGATAAGCATGTGCCTTACGTCTTTATTTAGCTTTTCAGTCGCTTCGTCAACCTCCTTTTCAACATCTTGCAACTGCCTTTTTATTTGAGCATATCCTGGGTGCCTAGTATCTAACCCACTAATCGCCCCGATCAATTCACTCCGACGCATATTCGTATGTTCTTTTAAGCTACCTAGCCCGGCATCTTTATAAAGAATATCTGCAACAATTGCATCAAGCGCAGTGGTAGCACCAGGATCTTTAGGATTTTCAAACAAGAGCAAATTTGCTTCTGCTTCCATTCTATTACGTTGTGCTACAGAATAAGACTGTTGGGTATCCGTTATTAATGCATCGTAAGGATTAACAACACCCTCAACAAATGTGGTAACACTAGTGATCCTAGAAATTTCTTCCAAGCGTTTTTTTCTGACAGAAATAAAGCCCTCAAATTTATCTTTTTGCTGATATAACAAGTTAGCGCGATCTTTAGACGCATAAATAGCACTGTCATCACGAACACTTTCGATATAACTTTCCGCCACAGTATTAACTATAGTTTCCAATCCTTCAGCAACATCACTCTCCAGAGTGACTGAAACCAGGTAAATATCCGCCACCCGTTTAATAACCAAAGCCACTTGCAATCTCTCGGCTGCATGACGCTCAGATTCCTTAGGCAATTGCCATGGAATATGCTTTTCACGCAACTTTTTTAAAACAATCAACAGAATATCATATCGATTAATGGTCGCTATTTGCTGAGAAACGAATTCACCATATTGGGTTGAAGAACTAAAATCTCGCTCAAAATTCATTTGCAATATATTAGGCACATGAGGAGCGATATAAATTGTTGCGGTTGCAGAATAAAAGTATTTACCTTTAAGAAAGGCTAATGGAACACCTAAAAGAGAAAATACAATAAAAAGAGTAATGGCTACTTTAAAATGCTTCCGAAGACTAACCAGCGGCATAAGCGCACCAGTTGCAACAGACTCATCAGCTAGTGGTGAAATATTCGTTCCCGACATAAGTTATGGCATTGCGCTAAGTTGACCAATTGACATTATTGTACTAAATGGATTGATCTGCTGCATAATATAGGAAACTTTACTCACGGAATGACGGGGAACATAAATAATATCACCTTCATTGATGGCTACATTGAGTTCTTTCTGTGGAGCTAATATTTTCGCCATGTCAATGACTAAATGGACGTTTTCACTGGGGCGAATCAAATGAACTTCTTCAGTATTACCGTCTCTAGTAATCCCACCTGCCTGGCCTATAGCATCGATAAAGGACATTTGCGGCGACATAGTTTTTACACCAGGTATATTGACTGCTCCGAGGACAAAAACAGCCGTATCTGATGAATCGGGAATATAAATCACGTCATTCCGTTGCAAAGGGATATTTAAACTGGTGTCCCCAGTTAATAGATGCCCTAAGTCAACCCACAATATGGTGTCTTTGCGAATAACCGCGCAGCGCGTCAATACTTGATCTTTCCGCATCAACGGCATCCCGCCCGCCTGAGCTATAATATCCATCAAATAGGGGGCCGAATTGAACAATATTTCGCCAGGATGTTCAACGCGACCTATAATGATAATCCGATTTGACTTATAGCGCTCTACTCGTACCGTGGTAAATACATTTGCATAATACGGTGATAATGCTTTGGTTACCGCTTCAGCAGTCTGTTCACGCGTCAGGTTTCTGACCAATAGCGAACCCACTACTGACAACGAGATACGCCCATCAGGTCCAATGGTCTGAACACCTGATAACTCAGGCCTTCCTATAACCTCTATGTTAACATCATCACCGTCATACAATAGATAATCATCAACTTTTTTTGTTTCTTCCACAAATTCTTTAATTGCAGTTGGAGTAGAATAGCGTTTGGATCTATCAGGAACTTCAAATGCTTTGATCGCATTTGGCGAAGCAGGAGGCACAACTTCCCAAGCACCACAGGCATACAACAAGAAAAGACAGGGTAAAATAACTAAAGGCAAAACAATAAACAATCTGTATAGGCTTTTATTCATTGTAATTTTTGATTCATATGGAACGACTCTATTTCTAAAAACAGAACATTATTTTTAGTCCAATCTAGAAAATTATTTAATTTAGAGCTTATAAACCCACTTTTCGCCATTAACTATAACTAATTGTTATTAATGGATAATATTTTGATTTTAGCAGGATTATTCAAAGTCAAACGCCTTAAAATTCAATAAAGTACGCTCCCAAAGAGCGAATAATGGGTATAAACTCAGGATAGACTTATTTTTTATACTTCAGTTCAAATTTCGTAAATATTAATCCCCAGTTATATTTGAGATATTATCCAGCTATTATTTGTTTGTTTTAATAGCAATACTTGTAACTTCTAGCTTTACACTCTCGGATCATTTTTTTAGCTTCTTTAAGCTGTTGTTTGCTCATTTGCTTTGCTAAATCATCTCGATGCTCTGCAGCATCTAACTCTCCTTGAGCAGCAGCAAAATACTTCCACACATAAGCTCGCATATTGTTTTGAGCAACACCTTCACCCACATCGTACATATAGCCAAGGTTATTTTGAGCCTTGGGATAACCTTGCATTGCAGCTAACTGTGTCCACTTAAATGCTTTTCTATCATCTTCTGGAACACCCTTACCGAATTGATACATAATAGCTAAAGAATATTGAGCTTTTGGATCGCCTTGTTTAGCTTTTTTCAAAACAGCTTTATAGTCTGCAAAGGTGTAGTTTGAAAAAAATAAAACCGCAAAAAACAGTAGCGCTTTGGATATTTTCATTGTCATGACAGGTTAAGTTATTATCATTAGGACTATCCTCCTAATCAATTAAGAGGATATAAAAGCTATGAGACGCCCCCCGTAGATGTCTAAGAGTAATCAACAAGGTTACTTAACCAAGCTTAATAATACCCCAGCAGCCACCGCTGAACCAATAACACCGGCCACATTAGGCCCCATTGCATGCATTAATAAAAAATTATGAGGATTACTTTCCAGACCCAGCTTGTTCGCAACCCTTGCGGCCATAGGCACAGCAGAAACACCAGCGGCTCCAATCAACGGATTGATAGGCGTATCACTGAATCGGTTCATAATTTTCGCCATAATAACACCTGAAGCGGTTCCTATAGCAAAAGCGACTGCGCCCAATGCTAGAATACCGAGTGTTTCAACTTGTAAAAAAGCATGAGCACTCAGCTTTGATCCAACAGACAAGCCTAAAAAGATAGTCACAATATTGATCAATTCATTTTGCGCGGTTTGACTTAAGCGTTCAACTACACCACACGCATTCATCAAATTACCCAACGCGAACATACCAATCAGTGGAGTTGCTGAAGGCAATAACAAAACAGATAAAATTAACAGCATTAATGGAAATACAATTTTTTCAGTTTTGCTTACAAAACGCATTTGTTGCATTTCAATTTTACGTTCATCTTCTGTCGTTAAGGCACGCATGATAGGTGGCTGAATTAACGGTACCAATGCCATATAAGAATAGGCAGCAACAGCAATCGCACCCAGTAAATCGGGTGCTAATTTTGAAGCTACATATATAGCCGTGGGGCCGTCAGCTCCACCGATGATACCAATTGCAGCGGCATCTCTTAAACTAAACTCCAAGCCTGGAATTGCATTAAGTGCTAAAGCACCTAATAACGAAGCAAAGATACCAAATTGCGCAGCTGCACCTAATAACATGGTCTTGGGATTGGCCAACATAGGACCAAAATCAGTCATTGCTCCCACACCCATAAAGATAAGCAAAGGAAAAATGCCCAATTTAATGCCGAAATATAAGTAATATAATATCCCGCCTTCTTCGGCAATACCCGCCACAGGAATATTACTTAAAATTGCACCAAAACCGATAGGCAATAAAAGTAGAGGCTCAAAACCTTTTTTAATAGCCAGAAACAGCAATAAAAACCCAACCAGCATCATAAATGCCTGACCGCCAGTAAAGTTATATAGGCCTGTACTTTGCCAGAGTGAAATTAGATTTTCCATAAAATGTCTCTTGATAAGCTAAGTTGCTATAAGGTAACTAAAGCATTACCGCCTGCTACTGCGCCACCTTCCTTAATATGGACAGCGCTGACAGTACCTGCGAATTTAGACCGCACTTCCGTTTCCATTTTCATTGCTTCCATAATAACAACCACTTCACCCTCTTCAACAACGCTACCGACATCAACTAGGATTTTCAGTATATTACCCGCCATAGGTGCATAAACGCTAGAACCAGAACTTTCTATCACTGGTTGTGTACTTGTTTCAGTGACGACAGGCTGAATTTTCAACGCGGCTCCCACCGGCCCTACAGTCACATTGAAGTTTCTGCCATCAACATTAACGGTATAGGTGCCGACGCTATCCTCGCTTGCAGCGACTGTTGATTTAGGCGCTTCAACGTTAGTAGTCGCTGGGGCTTGATCTGGCGCTGCTTCAAAAGCAGCTGGGTTTCCCCGGTTGGCTAAAAACTTCCAGCCCACTTGAGCGAACATGCCATTGATTAAGGCGTCTTCTTCAACATGCTTAGCGAGCGTTACACCTTCTGCTTTCGCTTTTTCTTGTACTTCAGCAATCAACTTATCCATTTCTGGCTGAATTAAGTCTGCCGGCCTGCAAGTAATGGGTTCACTACCCGCCAAAACTCTATCTTGCAACTCCTTATTAACTGGTGCTGGCGTCGCCCCATATTCACCTTTTAAAACACCTGCGGTTTCTTTGGTAATGGTTTTATAACGCTCGCCAGTCATCACGTTCATAACCGCTTGCGTACCTACAATTTGAGAGGTTGGAGTTACTAAAGGAATAAATCCTAAATCTTCACGTACCCTAGGTATTTCACGTAACACGTCGTCAAATTTATCAGCAGCACCTTGTTCTTTTAACTGACTTTCCATGTTGGTCAACATGCCACCAGGGACTTGGGAAATTAAAATCCGACCATCAACACCTTTCAAACTTCCTTCGTATTGCGCATATTTCTTGCGAATATCTCTAAAGTAGAGCGCAATATCTTCCAGTTTGACTAAATCTAAACCGGTTGCCCTGTCAGTACCTTCAAGGCTTGCAACGATTGTTTCTGTCGCACTATGACCATAAGTCATGCTCATCGATGAGATAGCCGTATCGACATTATCAATACCGGCTTCTGCAGCTTTAATCAGAGTGGCAACACTTAAACCGGTTGTAGCATGACAATGCAAATGGATAGGAATTTTAGTGCTTTTTTTCAAGCGACTAACCAATTCAAAAGCATCATAGGGTTTAAGCAATCCCGCCATATCTTTAATACAGATAGAATGCGCACCCATATCTTCAATCTGCTTACCCAAATCTACCCATACATCAATGGTATGAACAGCACTTGTAGTATATGAGATTGTACCTTGAGCATGCGCATTGGTATTAAGCACAGCTTTAACTGCGTGCTCAATGTTTCTCATATCATTCATCGCATCGAAGATACGAAAAACATCTATACCATTAACAGCACAGCGTTCAACAAACTTATCAACCACATCATCAGCATAATGCCGATAACCTAAAATATTTTGACCTCTAAGCAACATTTGCTGAGGTGTTTTAGGCATTGCAGCTTTAAGGGTACGTAGTCTTTCCCAGGGATCTTCACCTAAATATCGGATACACGCATCAAATGTTGCTCCACCCCATGATTCAATAGACCAATAACCGATCTGGTCAAGTTTCTCACAGATAGGCAGCATATCTGCTATGCGTAGGCGAGTGGCTAAGATAGATTGATGAGCATCTCTTAAGACTACTTCAGTGATAGCTAGGGGCTTTTTTTTATCTTTGGCCATTCTAAATATTTCTCCAAGAATCTTGTAGGTTCGAAATTGTCGAGCTTCTGAGTCGTTTATAGCACATAAAACGACTTAGGTCAGTACAAAGCAGCTGGCGTACGTTGATTTGATTTTATTTATGCAGCCTCCGATGTTGATGAACCGCAGCTGTTATAGCAGCAATTACACTTTTATCAATACCGGTTGATAGAGGCGCTGACATTCCTGATACAGGAACATCAGGGAAAAACCGCTGAATTACTGTAGACATGATGTTGACCGCATATACCAGCATTGTCAAAAATAGAAAGACAATACCCATCCCTGCAAACATTAATTCAACCCCACTACTCATCATTTCTGCCATATCGTTAAACCTTGAGTTAAAACTCTGTGTATCTCTATATAAGACAAGCCACAAAAAATGGGCAACCGCTATTGAAGACTTTATTCAATAGTCCGCAGTGTGAATTTACTATAAAAGCCCTCTCTATACAACCTCATATCGTTATTTACATCACTTTAAGTAATTTATAACGCCGCTAAGGCACTCTCATAATCAGGTTCATGCGCTAACTCCTCCACTAATTGAGTATAACTAACCGTATCATGCTCATCAATGATGACAATGGCTCTAGCAGTTAAACCGGCAAGAAAAGTATTAACCAGTTTTACACCATAAACATCAGCAAAATCAGAACGAAAAGTGGATAAGGCGATAACATGCTTTAAGCCTTCGACTTCACAAAAACGGCATTGCGCAAAAGGCAAATCAGCAGAAATAACTAAAACGACCGTGTTATACAAATGAGCCGCTTTTTCATTGAAAATACGCGTTGAGGTTGCGCAAGTCGGCGTATCTAAACTCGGTACAATATTCAACACCTTTCTTTTACCTGCAAAAGAAGCCAGATTAACATCCACCAATTTACTGTTAACCAGAGAAAAGTCAGGAGCCTTACTACCAACAACGGGTAACTCACCTGATGTATGTAAAGGTTTACCTTGAAATGAAATAGTTGCCATAAATGTCTCAATAAAAATTAAAAGCAAAATCTTCGCAATAAAAAGCTAAACTTTTTAATACCTCAATCACATCATTCTTTTTTAGTCTTAGCTCGTTTCTGCAAGCGTTCACGTTTTTGTACTTGCCATTCAGTGAGCTTCTTTTTTTGCCCGTGAAACGGATTAACTGGAGACCTGAATTCTAATCTTATTGGCGTTCCTGATAATTTAAGCTTCTCACGAAAATAATTCATCAAATAGCGCTTATAAGAGATGGGTAAAGCATCGGTTTGGACACCATGTATTACTACAATCGGTGGATTACGCCCACCTTGATGAGCATATTTTAATTTAATACGACGGGTATTAACGATAGGGGGTTGATGCGCAACCGTGGCTTCCTTAAGGATTCTGGTCAACACCGGCGTCGACATATCCAGCATAGCAGAATCATATAATTTATGCACCACATCAAACAACTTACCCACCCCACTGCCGTGCAAGGCAGAGATAGGATGTTTTTCAGCAAAATCCAGAAAGGATAACTTAACGTCTAGCTGGCGCTTAACGGTTTCTTTTTGTTCGGTATTTAAACCATCCCATTTATTTAAACCAATAATCAATGCCCGACCTGCTTCTAAGACGAGTCCTAACAAATGTGCATCTTGATCAGCAATGCCTTCTCTTGCATCAATTAAGTATATAACGACATTCGCTTGTTCAATGGCTTGTAATGTTTTAATGACGCTGAACTTTTCAATCGTTTCCGCGACTCTGGATCGACGCCGCATACCGGCTGTATCAATTAAGGTAAACTGCTTGCCATTTCGCTCAAAAGGAATATAAATACTATCACGTGTCGTACCCGGCTCATCAAATACTATAACGCGCTCTTCGCCTAATAATCGATTCACTAACGTTGATTTACCCACATTAGGCCGACCCACTACAGCGATGGCAATACCTCTTCGGGTATCATCCTCAACGACACCGTCTGCTTTAATAGGTAATAATTGGTCAACTCTCAGCAGTAATTCTGGGATGCCGCGACCATGAGAAGCGGCAATTTGAACAGGCTCACCCAGAGCCAAAGAATAAAAATCCGAAGCGGCAATCGTTGCATCAATACCATCAACTTTATTCGTCACTAACAGAATCGGTTTATCCAGTTTTCTAAGCGAGTCAGCAATCACTTTATCCGATGCACTCAGACCTTCTCGAGCATCCACCATAAACAAAATTACATCGGCTTCTTGCAAGGCAATTTGCACCTGCTTTCTGGCAAAACTTTCAATGCCTTCAGCATCATCCGCTATACCGCCCGTATCAACCACCAAGCAAGGACGAATGCCATGCTTCACGCGCCCATACTGCCTATCTCTGGTTAAACCAGGAAAATCGGCGACTAAAGCATCTCTACTTCGAGTTAAATAATTAAACAATGTGGACTTACCCACATTGGGACGCCCAACGAGGGCTATTACAGGTAACATATTTTTAATGTGCTCGAGTTTTTAAGGCGGCAAGCGTGCCATCCTTTGCATAAACATAAACAATATCATCAACAACTATGGGCTTAGCATCGATTGCACTATCAGCAATTTTGATACGTCCTAGCTGCCTGCCATCACTCGTAGATAACCAATGCACGTAGCCTTCAAAATCTCCGACAACAATATAATCTTCATAAACAGCAGGCGCTGTCAACTTCCTTTGATGCAAGTCTTTTTGCTTCCATAAGGAAGCGCCGGTTCGTTGCTCCAATTGCCAAACATCGTCACCTGTATCAGATAAATATAAATAACGATAATCATGTCCCAATCCAGTATAAGATGATATGGCTTCATTACGCCAGAGCACATCACCATCCGACTCGGATATCGCAGCAATGCCACCATGATAACTAGCGATATAAATGATTCCAGAAACATCTATTGGGTCAACATCAAGGTCAACTAAGCGCTCGACTTCAGAGCGCCCTTTGGGTATTGCTATACTCGTTTCCCAAGCATATTTACCATCGGTTAACCGCAGCGCCATTAATTTGCCGTTATCGCAACCTTCAATAATATTTTCTTCTGCTACCAAAGGAGCTCCGATACCTCGGACACTTAATAGAGGTGCATTGTGCCCATAATTCCAGAGCTTAGCGCCGGTTTTTTCATTTAATGCAATCAGTTCACCATCAGTTGTTCTTACGACGACTATGCCGTTAGAGACAACCGGGACTGACAATACTTCACTGGACACTTTTGAGCGCCAGAGTTGCGCACCGTTTTCACTATTCAAAGCAACGACATCGGCATCACTGGAACCCAAGATAACCGTATTAACGCCAGTGCCCGGCCCTGAAGAAAAATGAACGTCTGTTTCAACTTCCCAGACAACTCTTCCTGTCTTCAGATCTCTTGCCTGCACCAAGCCCTTTCTATCGGCTACCAGCAGTTTACCAAAGGCACTAACAGGGAGTAATTTCAAAGATTGCTCATCTGAACCGACACCAACCGACTCACTCCAAAGCTCTTCAATCTTTATTTCAGGAGGGTATTCAACTAAAACAGCAGGGGGGTCAGAGTTATCCTCCCCACCTTTAAAATAATTAGTTATACCATCAATAGACTCATTAACTGTATCTAAAGCAGCACAGCCTGTTAGCATTAAAACTAAAAAAAAACCGATAAGCCTAGAGAGTCGCATTATTTTCCAGTCTCAGTAGTTGGAACAACTGCTTTTTCCGGAGCAGTTAAATCATCTATTTTAATTTGTAACAAAGGCGATCGATAACCACTTTCTATTGCTTTCTGGTAAGAACTTCTCGCCTGCTCCACACGATCCAGGGCACCATATAAATCACCGACCAACTCATCATAATTACCCGAAAAACTGGCTGATGTAGCAGGATCAACACTATTAATCAGCTCCAGGCCTTTCTCATATTCTCCACTTGCGAGCATGAGTCTAACCAATCGAATTTTTGCAATATTACTCAACTCATTATTTGAACTGGCGGCAACATTCGTAAGAATCGATTTTGCACCGGCAAGATCGCCTTGACCTACTTTTAATTTTGCCAATAAAAGCTGACTATAAATTGCGTATTCTGTCTTAGGGTATTCATTTTTTATGCGCTCAGCTAACTTATCCGCCCCCTCTTTTTTATTTGCCTCAATCGCTTGAACCAGTTCACCGTAAAGAGCAGACGCCTGTTCCGCCTGAGATTTCTTATGCTCTCGCCAGTAATTCCAACCCAAGATAATAGCAACCCCTAAAATCGCGCCTATAATGGTAGACTGCCCATTTTCTTTCCACCATCGCTTAATAGCCTCAAGTTGCTGTTCTTCTGTCTCGTAAATTTCCACTTGCTTTCTCTGTGTTATATTTAAATAAAGGTAATCTAGGTAAAACTATATCGCTAACATCAGTTAGATTGGGTAGATTGGGGCATATAGTCTTGCAAAAACGCAATAACCTGTTGTTGTGAAAGCGTTTGTTGACCTTGATCATTACGTAACGACTTAAGACTCAACTCGCCACGACTCACTTCATCGTCACCCAAAATAAGGGCATAGTCAGCACCGCTTTTATCGGCCTTTTTAAATTGGCTTTTAAAACTACCACCACCGCAATTGACTTGTAATTTTAAGCCATGCACTTGATCTCTAATCGCTTCAGCAAAACGTAATCCTTCACGCTCTGCGGCATCACCCACACGAATCATAAAGACATCAACCGCTCGTGTTGCTGGCACATGCCCAGACACCTCAATGAGAGCCAATAAACGCTCAATTCCCATGGCAAAGCCCACGGCAAAATTAGCTTTACCCCCTAATTGTTCCACTAAACTATCGTAACGTCCACCCGCACAAACAGTTCCCTGTGACCCCAATTCATCAGTCACCCACTCAAATACTGTTTTACTGTAATAATCCAGACCACGCACTAAACGTGTCGCTATCTCATAGCTAATACCAAGATCATCTAAAATAGCGGTTAACGTCTTAAAATGCGCCAAGCTATCGGAACCCAAATAATCCATTAATTCAGGTGCGTTAGCAACCAACGCTTGCATCGCCGGATTTTTAGTATCCAAAATTCGTAATGGATTGGTTTCTAAACGGCGCAAACTATCCTCATCTAACTGATCTAAATGACCTCGAAAATAATCGACTAACACGGCTCGATAAACCAAACGCTCTTCAATGGTTCCTAGTGAGTTTAACTGTAAGCGCACTTTATCCCGAATACCTAACTTTTTCCACAATCGATCCATGAGAATAATCAGTTCAGCATCAATATCAGGTCCAGACATGCCATAAGTCTCAACGCCTAATTGAATAAACTGACGATAACGACCTTTTTGGGGACGCTCATGTCGATACATAGACCCGTAATACCATAGACGATGTACCTGATTATGTAATAAACCATGTTCCAGACAGGCTCTAAGACAACCCGCTGTGCCTTCAGGACGCAACGATAATGAATCACCATTACGATCCTCAAAGGTATACATTTCTTTTTCAACGATATCCGTTACTTCACCGATAGAACGTTTAAAAAGCTCGGTTTTTTCAACGATGGGTAAACGAATCTCACTGTATCCATAAGTACCCAGCACCTCCCTAAGTATCTGCTCGACATACTGCCAAAGTGGAGATTGATCAGGAAGCACGTCATGCATGCCTCGAATCGCTTGTATATTATTTGCCATATTGTTTAGATTGTGCCTTTATTGTAGAACAGGCTTGAGCTGTTTTGCTTCATTGGATAAAGGAAATTTTTCTAGTAATAATTGCCGATATTGATCTGCATTTGCAGAATCACCCAACGCCATCTCGGTTTGTAATGCAATCCATAAGACGCCCGAAGTATAAACATCCACCCTTAAGTACCGCTTTAAATAGCTCTTTGCTTCCAAATAGGCCTTATTCTGGAAACTGATTTTTTGCATTTCTAATAATGCCGGTGCGTAGTCTAAATTAAGCATCAACGCCTGCTCAAAATAAGCCCGAGCAATTTGATGGTGCTTCATAGCTAATTGGCAGCGCCCCGCATTGGTTAAGGCTATCCATTGCTTATCATTTAACAGTGTTGAACTCGCTAAAGTCAACAGAGCCAAGCCTTGTTCGTAATGGCCTTGATCACAGAGAAAACGACCAAAATTATTTTGTACACTCCAATCGTGAGGAGATAACTCTAAAGCCTTTTTATAGTGCTCACTCGCTTCTTGATAATCCTTTAATTTTTCATATAAAAAGGCATAAGCATTATGCACCTGAGTATTATCTGGATCTTTTGTTAAGGCTATTTGTAAATTTTCTCTCGCTATTTCAAGCTTGTTTAAATCCATATAGCGAACACCCAACTGCAAATACAGACTGCTCGATTCTTCTTTATCAGTACGCCCACTGGTTAATGAAGCACAAGAGACTAAAACACCCGCAAAAAAACATCCAACACTCAAATGACTCAATAACTTCGCAGCATCAAGCTGCACTCGCTGAGCCTACTAATTTTAATTTAAGATGTCGACGACTCTTATCTTCAACTTGACCCACCAACTGTCCACACGCCGCATCGATATCTTCTCCACGGGTTTTTCTGACGGTTGTAACAATGCCTGCATCATTTAAAAATACCTTAAAACGATTTATCGCTTCCTTACTTGAACAACGATAAGCGTTATTAGGAAACGGATTAAAGGGGATTAAATTTAATTTAGCCGGCACCGTTTTTAATAACTTAACCAGTCCACGCGCATCATCCATAGAATCATTGATGCCATCCAGCATGACGTACTCAAAAGTAACGGTTCGTCGTGGCGCTATCTTGGCATTATCACGGCAGGCGTCCATTAACTCCTTTAATGGATATTTTTTATTAATGGGGACCAGTTCATCCCTTAATTCATCTGTTACCGCATGTAACGAAACCGCAAGACTGACATCACATACTTCAGTCAATCGATACATCGCAGGAACAACACCCGATGTACTAATGGTCACTCTGCGTTTAGACAATCCAAACGTAAAATCATCCATCATTAAATTCATTGCAGCGACTACATTATCAAAATTGAGTAAAGGCTCACCCATACCCATCATAACAACATTGGTAATCCTCTTAGTGTCGCCTAATCGGTTTTGTGCAACGATCACTTGACCAATAATCTCTGACGTTTTTAAGTTACGATTAAAACCCTGCTGAGCGGTTGAGCAAAAGGTACACGCTAAAGCGCAACCAATTTGAGATGAAACACATAACGTGCCCCGACCTTCTTCAGGAATAAATACGGTTTCAATACGATTACCACAACTGGTTTGTAAAGCCCATTTACAGGTGCCATCACTGGCAATCTGCTCGACCACAATCTCAGGCGTTGCCAAGTAGCAGTTTTCTTTAAGATAAGCACGTAATGGCTTACTTAAATTGGTCATTAAATCAAAATCAGAAACGCCTTCCTGATAGATCCATTTAAGTAATTGTGTTGCTCGAAAAGGTTTTTCACCTAAAGCGACAAAAAAAGCCGCAAGGCCTTTTCTGTCGTAATCAAGCAAATTAAAACGTTCTGTCTTAACGGGTTCTAGCACTGATTTCATTATCCGAGAAAAAATAAGCGATTTCTCTTTTAGCGGTTTCTAACGCATCAGAACCATGTACTGCATTCTCATCAATGCTGCTAGCAAAATCAGCACGAATAGTACCAGGAGCCGCATCCTTAGGGTTAGTAGCACCCATAATTTCGCGGTGCTTAAGAACCGCGTTTTCGCCTTCTAATACTTGCATAATCACTGGACCAGAAATCATAAAAGCAACCAAATCTTTAAAGAAACCGCGCTCACTGTGTTCTGCGTAAAAACCTTCTGCTTGTTCTTGAGTCAAATGCAGCATTTTAGCAGCAACGATTGTTAAACCATTGCTTTCAAAACGACTATAGATTTGACCAATTACATTTTTTGCAACAGCGTCAGGTTTAATAATTGAAAAAGTGCGTTCTATTGCCATTATGTTTTTAAACTCCAAAAGTAATATTAAATAAATTTCTTAAGCTTTCCATTATACCTGATCATCAAGGCATTGTAGAGCAACGACCTAGCCAACGACTAAGGTCTACGATCTATATCCGCGCCCTCTTTAACCGGTATCATCAAATCTTCCGCACTAACACCCAATAGTAATGCCGCTGGACTGGCAATAAAAATCGAGGAATAGGTGCCAAAAAAGACCCCAAACAAAAGTACAATCGAGAAATTATGAATAATTTCCCCCCCCAGGAAAAACAGAGAAATCAACACCAGAATAACCGTCAACGAGGTCATAATGGTTCTGCTTAAAGTGACATTAACAGAAATATTCATGACTTCTTCAGTGGATTTATTTCTTAGTAAACGAAAGTTTTCTCTGATTCGATCATATACAACGATAGTATCGTTTAGCGAGTAACCGATCAAAGCGAGCACAGCGGCTAATACCGTCAGATCAAACTCTAACCCCAAAATAGAAAACAATCCCAAGGTAACAACAACATCGTGAATAGTCGCAATAATCGCACCCGTAGAGAACTTCCATTCAAAACGCCAGGCGATATAAATCAAGATGCAGATAGTCGAATACAATAGAGCCAAAAAACCATCTTCAGCCAAATCATCACCCACTTGCGGCCCGACAAACTCAACACGTCGAACACTGGCCGGCTCTGCCGTTGTTTTGTTAATAGCCTCTAACACCTTAGTGCTTAAATCAGCATTACTAATATCTGTATGAGGTTTTAAGCGAATTAAAACATCTTTCGTGGTACCAAAATTCTGTACCGTCGCATCATCAAAACCTTGAGTATCTAAGGTATTACGCAATACCGTTAAATCTGCCGCTTGTTGATAACCCACCTCAATCAAGGTACCACCGGTAAAATCGATACCCATTTGCAAGCCACGAGTGGCTAATGAAACTATCGAAATAAGCATCAACACGCTAGAAAACAGGATAGCTTTATTACGATTACCGATAAAATTTATATTTGTTGTCTTCATATTTTAATCTTCTAAAAATAGGAGCAAAGCTTTGAGCATGTCCGTAGATACTGACTATATTGATAACTTCTCAACTCTACGATTGCCATAGATCCAGTTAATAACCATCCGCGTGCCGGTAATCGCTGTAAACATAGAGGATAAAATCCCAATAATCAGCGTTACCGCAAACCCTTTTACTGAACCCGTACCAAAGGCAAATAACACCACAGCCACAACAAGGTTGGTAAAGTGAGAGTCAAGAATCGTTGCAAAGGCTTTATCGTAACCAATAAAAATAGCCGCCTGTGGGGTTATACCGTGCTTAAGCTCTTCTTTGATACGCTCAAAAATCAATACGTTAGCGTCAACGGACATACCGACTGTTAAGATAATCCCGGCAATACCGGGTAATGTTAAGGTCGCTTGTAACATAGATAAAATAGCAACCACAATCACTACGTTAAAGGCTAGCGCAAAATTGGCAATCACCCCAAACAGACGATAATAAACCGCCATAAACAAAACCACTAAGGCAAAACCCACCACAAATGAGAGCATACCTTTATTGATATTATCCTGTCCTAAACTGGGCCCTACTGTACGTTCTTCAACAATATCAACTGGCGCGGCCAACGCCCCTGCTCTTAATAACAAAGACAGATTTCTGGCTTCTTGTGGACTATCTAAGCCAGTCGTTTGAAAACGTTTACTAAATACACCTTGTATTGTGGCCACGTTAATCACTTTTTCTACTTTCTCTTTATGACGGACTTTTTGACCATCCACTATTTTTGTTTCTACCTTATATTCAATGAAGACAACAGCCATGGGTTTACCCACACTCACTTGTGTGGTTTTAGCCATCTTTGCTGCGCCAACACCATTCAATGAAATATTAACAGAAGGTCGTCCATCCTGATCCTGACCGGAAGAGGCGTCCACGATTTGATCGCCGGTCACAATAACCCGACGATCTAAAAGTATGGGACTACCGCCTCTCTCATAATATAAACGACTGCCTACAGGGACGCGCCCAGAAACCGCTTGTTGCACATCATGCTCAACATCGACTAAGCGATACTCCAGTGTCGCTGTTGTACCCAAAATTTCTTTAGCCCGTGTGGTATCCTGTACACCCGGTAATTGCACCATGATACGATTTTCACCTTGTTGCTGAATAACGGGTTCCGCCACTCCTAATTCATTCACCCGATTACGCAACGTGGTCATGTTTTGTGCTACAGCAAACTTCTTGATTTCACGGGTTTCTTTGTCAGATAACTTTAACCAGATTTGATCTTCTGCTTCAGGCTCAGTAATCTCAAGATTATGAAAATCTTTATCTAAAGCTGTTAAAATTTCCGCTTTATCCTCTACAGACTTTAAAGTCACTTTAAAAAAGCCATTATCCTTTGCAACCGATTGATAACGCAGCTTTGCATTTCTTAGCGCTAGTCGAATATCATCTACATTACGGTCTTCAGCCTGCCTTACCGCTGCATCCATATCCACTTCTAATAGAAAATGCACACCTCCGCGTAAGTCCAAACCAAGATACATAGCCTGTGCACCTAAAGCACGTAACCAGGTCGGAGTAGTTGGCGCTAAATTAAGAGCAACTGTATAGCTGCTGCCCATTTTATCCCTCAATAAATCAGCTACTTTTAACTGATCATCGGTATTTGAAAATCGCGCTAAAATACGACCATCTTTAAACTCAAACGCTTTTACAGGCACACCCGATGCTTTAATATCAGACTCTATCTGATTTGATTGATCTTGTGTAATATTAGTCGGTTGAGTAGATGATACCTGAACAGAAGGGTCATCACCGTACAGATTAGGTAATGAGTAAATAATTCCGATACCAAAAACAATCAGAACTAATAAATTTTTCCAAAGTGGGAAATGGTTTTGCATGTGTTATTCCAATAATTAAACTGCGCTCTAACCAAAATCAATGGCTTTGACTCTGAGATGCGCTCTCACATTAAGCTTTATTAATAGTTACTTTTTTAGTGATCGCTTTGTAAGTCCCTTTAGGCATCATGCTTTCAATGCTTTGGCGCTGTACTTGAATGAATGAATTTTCACTGACTTCAAGTTTTACAAAATTATCATCCAGATCAACAATCTTACCTAAAATACCCCCCGAAGTCACCACTTCAACGCTTTTACCCAGAGCTGCAATCATTTGCTTCTTTTCTTTGGCACGTTTGGATTGAGGACGTAAAAACAAAAAGTAAAAGAACGCTAAAATACCGAGTGGAAACAACATACCTTCAATGCCTGGCTGTGCTGCTGCTTCTCCTGCCGCAAGTGCATCAGAAATAAATAAACTCATAATTATCCTCAGTTATTATAGTAATTAAAAAAATTTTGCCATTATGCCATAGAAGGCGCTGTTTTATCTCTTTGTTGGTAAAATTGACTGACAAAAATATCCAGCTCCTGTTTTTCAATCGCATCGCGTAAGCCCTGCATCAGACTCAAATAATAATACAGGTTATGGATAGTATTGAGCCTTGAGCCTAACATCTCTTTACATTTATCTAAATGACGTAAATACGCTCTTGAATAATTCTGACAAGTATAACAACCACACGATTCATCTAACGGCCTGTTATCAAGCTCGTATTGACTGTTTCTAATCTTGACTACACCAAAGGTGGTAAATAAATGTCCGTTTCGGGCATTTCTGGTGGGCATCACGCAATCAAACATATCAATGCCACGCCGCACAGCTTCTACTAGATCTTCTGGTGTACCGACCCCCATTAAGTAACGCGGCTTATCGGTAGGCATTTTGCTGTGAATAACATCCAGGGTTGCCATCATTTCTTCTTTGGGCTCCCCAACTGACAAGCCACCAATCGCATAGCCATCAAAACCAATATCGAGGAGACCGACAATCGATTCCTGACGAAGATACTCATACATCCCGCCTTGAACGATACCAAATAATGCGGAAGGGTTATCACCGTGCGCTTTTTTACTCCGTTCTGCCCAGCGTAAAGACAATCGCATAGAATCGGCTGCTTCTTTAACCGTGGCTGGATAAGGCGTACATTCATCAAAGATCATGACAATGTCAGAGCCTAGCTCTCGCTGAACCTGCATGGATTCTTCAGGCCCCATAAAAATCTTACTGCCATTCAACGGCGACTTAAAGGTAACACCTTGTTCAGTGATTTTTCTCAAAGCCCCTAAACTAAAGACCTGAAAGCCACCTGAGTCGGTCAAAATCGGTTTATCCCAATGCATAAAGTCATGCAAATCGCCATGGGCTTTAATAACAGCCGTTGTAGGCCGCAACATTAAATGAAAGGTATTGCCTAAAATGATTTGCGCCCCAATACCGGTTAAATCTTCTGGCGTTAATGATTTAACGGCGCCATAAGTGCCTACCGGCATAAAAATAGGCGTTTCTACAACGCCGCGATCAAAAGTGAGGCGCCCACGTCGCGCATAACCATCGTTATTAATTAAATTAAATTCCATGCCACTATTATTCTGATAGATTCAAGGGTGCAGATTATCCTGTTTTTCGAGCACACTGTAAAATCATTACCTACTCGTTTATGGCAGAATTTGCTTTATATCGGCTTCTGACAAATCAGTCACTTGTTTATAGGCATCTAGCCGTTCATTGCGGCAATGATTCCTTTACGACGGCAAATGGAACGGTTGCTCGAACAAGGCCTTCACTGTGGAGAATCAAAAACAGCAAACACCTGTAAAAAGCTGTTGAAATATAAATCGGCGTTGTGGACATTTATAGAAACTGAAGGCATGCAACCCACGAACAACGTTGTCGAACAGCTTATTAGTTCGTATGTGTTATGGCGTAAAAGTAGTTTTGGTACGCAGTCAGATCGTGGGGCTTTATTCGTAGAACGAATGATGACGGTAACAAGCTGTTAATGACCATTAACACAAGCTCCTGTAAATTGCAAAAACGTAATCGCTATGATTACATCAACTCGGTCGTTGCTGCCCATTTAAGAAATGAGCCAGCGCCTTCAATTTTGCCTCAAGAAGAATTATTCGTACCTGACAAAATAGCAGCTTAAAACAATCAGAGTAGGAGGTGAACGGTTACGAATATTTTAATGCGTTTGCTCTGATATAGAGACCTGCTATGCTTAAGCGACATAACCAACTTACTGTGCTATGATCTGGCTTTAATTAGCAGACAAGCATGTTGCTTAATTAATTGTCGGCTCTATAGCTTTACTCAATGCAGGTTTAAGAACATATATTGATGTTAAAATAGATAATTGTTCAGGAGGCATTTTTGAGTAAGGATAAATAAGTGCTAGGTTATTAATTTGTTCAAAAACTTCTTGGTTAAAGTCCGTTTCTTCGCTAATTACTTCAAATCCTGAATCTATAAACACTTGATGATATTCTTGATGTCTCATGCGGTTTTCACCATCTTTTATCAAAAAATTTATAAAAACATGATATTCATCACTCCTAGTTAAAAAATCTATTCTTGAAATTGATTTATCATAGTGTTCAAAATGGTCAGAATGGTCGATCAAATGAATCATAATTCCTTCATCTGATACTTTAGAATATAAAGATGAAAATAGATTATAAATATTGCTTTTGGATATATGCTCCAATACAGCACGCGACATAATCACATCTAATGATTTATCAGGAAAAATAGATTCATTGAATGGTGCTAAATATTCAATAGGTAAAGATTTAAAGTTTTCGATATTTTTGATAAATTCATCATTTGGATAACGCTTTTTTAGGTACTCTGATGTTTCACGAAAAGTTATATCGTCCATATGTACATTCAGATCAGACATAAAAACCTTCTTTGCCCCGTCACGTACCAAAAGAATAGGTATTATTGGAAACCATCCCGATCCAATTTCAAGAATAGTTAATCCATCCAAAGATCCTTTTGATTTTTCTATTAAATACTTTATACGCTCATAATTTTGTATAGTTAGTTCGATATTACCTTCCCTTGGAGGATATCCAAATATTTTTCTTTTAATCAACCTTAATTGATCCGCAAAGGGAATTCTCGCCAATAATGCTTTTTTTACTAGTAAAAATTTCCAATTCATTTTTAAGTACCCAAGAAAATATAAAATCTGCGTTATCTGACCAATTTGAATAGACAATTAGCTAGTACCTAAGGTTCTTGTGGAAGAACCTCACCTAAATTACATTGCATTTTGAATAACTGGAGTCGTAGTAAACTTAAAATCTTAAGCCTTCTATTTCACAGTGTAAATCAGCCTACCTCGTTCACCATCCAGAAACGACACAATGACGTGACACCTATCATTTCTGTCGATCCCATAAAACCAATTATAATGGCACAAAACAACAGCCTGCTACTCTGTCTCGAAAAAATACTTTTAAATTCTTTCAATGCTTCGTCGATATAATTTTGCATGTGTTTTTCTCCCTTTTTGAAATGGATTATATTCTTTTGTTCATACAAAATACGCGAACGTACCCGACGTAAAAGCACGACATGACATATCGGCGGCACATCAATACAGGTACTGAGTAAATCAACGGTGATGGCAATCGAAGGATACTTTTCATTTTTGTATTGCCGAGAGTTGTTTAACGTTATCGCTTTGCCCTGTTATTTTCCGCACGGCGGCTTCGTTATACTCCTCTTCATAAATAGCTTTAAAAGCTTTATCCAATAAGCGGTTAACCATGTCGGCATGTAAAGGGGTGGCAGTTAAGCCAATTTTAACAGCATCAAAATAATCCAGTACTCTTTTCATTAAAGCTGGCGCAACCTGACAGGGCAACAGTACAAATGAGCAATTGTAGTATGAGTTTAAATACTTTCATCTATTGACATGCTAATGAGGTGTTTATGCCTAAAAATCGAAGCCTGCCAGCGGATTTAACTACTTGGGTTTGCTCAGCAATTGGTTTGTTATATCCTGCTCCGCTTCGATCCAATCATCAATCTCATGATTAGGCTCCAAGCCCCTTTTCTCGGCTTTGTAGTATGCATTGATAGCAACCATTTCCTGAAACTCATCTGAATCAACGATATTGCCCGGTTTATCTAATAAACCATACTTAATGTTCATACGCACTCCTGATGAAGATAAAAACAAAAAAATCAATTAACACAACTTACTTTAATCGCTTCCGTAAAAACACCGGCTTGTGTTTCTATTAAGCTAAAATTTTCTTTAGACCGGGTAAGCCCTGTGTAAATCAACTCACGTGTTAACACTCTGTTAAGTGTTTCAGGCAATACTAAAGCCACATGGTTAAACTCTGAGCCTTGCGATTTATGCACGGTCATGGCATAAGCCGTTTCTACATTAGGCAGGCGTAACGGAGACACCCAATGCAAGCCATGCATTTGCTCACCCTCACTGGACAAAAACACCACCCGCAGTTTACCGGTATGATCTCTTAAGGCAATGCCGATATCGCCATTCATTAAGCCTAGCGTATAATCGTTACTGGTAATCATCACCGGACGACCTTCGTACCACAGTTGTGGTGGCTGCTCGCCGACCAACCAGTGTTCAATGCGCTCATTTAAACCGTCCACCCCCCAAAGCCCTTTACGCAAAGCACATAACACCCGAAAGGTATCAAAGCCTTTTAGCACTTGGGCAGCCCAGGCATTAATCAGTTCAGGCTGATTGTCTTTAGGACGTGCTTTAATTAATGCTAGATAATAACCATAACCTTGACAAAGCTGAGGCTTACCATCATCACTGCTCCCCCAGTTTGCCAGCACTAATTGCTTTAACAATCGCTCGGCTGACTCTTTGCTGGATAATACGTTTATAATGGGCTGCTCGTCAAGTAATCGAGACTTTAAGTCAACATAACTTGAATCGTCTAAAATAGCTTGAGCCGCCCTATAATCACCCCTGTTCACGGCTTTGGCTAATTGTCCAATACCACTGTTTGAGCCAAAGCGATAACTGTGCAACAGCATAATCGTTTGCTGATTGATAGCCGTATTCGCTGTCAGTGCTTGATTAATGGCTAAGTTTTCGCCTACGTATGCTTTTATCCATGCACAGGTTTCAGCATCATAAGCCATATCTACGGCACCCTGACACAAGTCACCTAACACAGAACCCGCTTCAACCGAAGCCAATTGATCCTTATCACCCAATAAAATTAAGGTCGCTTCACTCGGCAACGCCTCCAATAAAGCCGCCATCATTTCTAAATCAATCATTGACGCTTCATCGACGATAACAATATCCGCGACTAAGGGGTTATTACGATGGTGTCGAAATTGCCGGGTATCATGACGACTGCCTAATAAACGATGTAAGGTACTGGCCTGAGTGGGCATGACGGCTTTAATGTCCTCAGCAACCGGTAAGCCTTCAATGGCTTTATTAATCGACTCACTCACCCGGGCAGCGGCTTTGCCGGTGGGTGCGGCTAATAAAATAGTTAAGGGGTGTTTCTCTGGGTGTTCAATACGATAGAGCTTAACCAGAATAGCCAATAATTTGGTTAATGTAGTGGTTTTACCGGTACCAGGACCACCGGTAATAATGCTAAACTTGGCGCGTAACGCAATAACACAAGCAATCTTTTGCCAATCAGGGGATTGTTGATTACTGGAAAATAATGCGTCTATTTCTGCTGTTAAAGCATCTGGCAATTCAGTCCTGCGCTGTATGACACGCGCTTGAATGGCTTGATTAAGCACTTGTTGGCATTGCCAATAACGCCTTAAATATAATCGCTCACCTGATAAAACCAGAGGAGAACACCCTTCCCCCGTTCCGACCACGGTTGCCGCCATTAATCCCCGTTGCCAGTCAGCCAGCGTATAGGATTTAATGGTTGCCAGACTGGGATCTTTAGCCTGATCTTCATCCGTAACACTAACTCCTAACGTGCTTTCGGTCTGTTGAGCAAGTCTTGCTAAATCCAGATACACTTCACCTAAGCTGAGCTGTTGACTCACCAAGGCAACCGCCCAAAGTAATAGCTCATTGTCCGACGGTTCCTGATGCGCTATAAACGTCACAAAAGCGCGATCGGTATGGCTCAACCAACCGTAACTAAGCCAGGTCTGTAGCTTTGTATCAAAGTCGGTGGCTAATGGTTTTAGGCTCATAGATTGTCTCCACTAGAAATTGCTCCTGCAAATAAATCATCCAGAGTTTCAATCAGCACTTTGGATGGTTTAGTAACGACTCGTCCTCCAGAAGCACTTTGGCTACCACGCAAGAATAAATACACACCGCCACCGATATGACTATCATAGTCATAAGTCTCGCCTAAACGACTCTTAAGGAGTCGATGTAAAGCCAGAACATAAATCACCAATTGCAGATCATAACGTTTGTGTAACATAGCAGCGTCCAGATTCGGCTTAGTATAGGCCAGGTCATTACTGCCCAGACTGTTAAACTTATAATCTGCTACATAATATTGCTTGTTATGGACAAACACGAGATCAATAAAGCCCTTCATTAAACCATGTACGGTATTAGGGTTTAGCTTGGGCCTCGCTTGACCGGAATAACAATAGTCATTCACTAATTGATCCACTGTCAGTACATTCACTTTTTCAGCGCCGATTAAAAACTCCATCTCCACGCGATACTGACCTTCTTCCAAGTCTGCTAAACTAATCCTATCATCGTCCAATAATGGCATCGATAACCAGTGTTCCAGGGCTGTAGCAACCAACTCGGTTTTTCCTTCCCAGGCGACTTGATTAAACAGTTTATCAATCCGTTTTCGGGTATTATCAGCATTGGCATAACTGGCTTTAAAACCCTCCCGACCGCATTGTTCTAATAAACTGTGTATTAATACGCCGGGGCCTGCGCCTCTGGGTAGATTATAAATCGTCAGTTCCTTTGAAGGACGACTGCCAGTCTCATCTTCAGTCTCTTCTGTTTCATCACCTTGAGTATCTTGACCGGCATTTTCGGGCTCTTCTGATACATTAATAAGCGCCGCTGCTGCTGTTGCCGCTGGAATTGCATACTCGCTGTGTTTTAAGGCACTGTAACTGGCAATCCACCAATTATCTGCAATTCGTGTCTTTGCAATACGCGGTGCACCGACTAATTGCTCAGACAATACCGGTTGATACCATTCATCACTAACCTCTGGCAATCCTTCAATGGTTATAGACTCACAATCCCCTTTCATGGCTATTAATTGATCACGCAAGGTCTGCGCAGCCTGCTCGGATTGCCAACCCAATAAATAGCCTATTGCACTTTTCTCTAATTGACAGGCTTTCGTGTTACCACTTTTAACCGGTGCCAACCCCAACCAACATGCATACCGTGCCCGTGTCATTGCCACATACAGCAAGCGTAAATCTTCTTGTAAGCGTTCGGTATCGGCTAATGTTTTACTGGTGTCTGATTTATTTAAGTCTACCTGCAGCACATTGTTGTCATCGTGATAACGATAATAAATGTCCTTGGAACTAGGTTCTCTAAAACTGCAAATAAAGGGTAAGAAGACTAACGGATATTCCAAGCCTTTGGACTTATGAATCGTCACTATCTTAATTAAATTGGCATCACTTTCTAGTCGTAAGATATTTTCATCCGTGGCCTGATGTTCGTCTGCAACCGCTTCAGCCAAATACCGAATCAAGGCTTGCTCACCTTCTAACTGGGTACTGGCTTTTTGTAATAACTCGGCTATATGCAATAAATTGGTTAAGCAACGCTCACCGTCACTGGCATATAAATTAGTAAAATGTAAGCCAAAATCATTAATCAAAAGACGCAGTGCCGGCAAGATACCTTCTTGTTGCCAGCGTAAATGATAACGATTGAATCGATCCAGTTGTACTTCCCAACTGGCTTCATCCACCGCAAAATGCTGTAATTGTTGATAGGTAAAACCAAAAGTAGCCGTCGATAAAGCCGCCCTCACTTTAAACTCATTCCGTGGCTCGGCTAAGGCTTTTAACCAAAGTAAAACATCGGCAGCTTCCCGACTGGCATAAATAGAATCACGTTCGGATAAATAAACACTCGACAGTTGTCGTTTAGCCAAGGCTTTACGCATCATTTTAGCTTCATTACCGGTACGCACCAGAATAGCAATATCGCTGGGTTGCAAGGGTTTAAAACCATTGCTTTCGTGGTTCATGAAGCCAGTACGGTTATCCGGTGCTGAGTTAAGCAGTTTAACAATTTCACTGGCGGTTATTTCTGCCATTGTTTCCCGATAAGGTGTTTGAGAAATGGCTTCAGGCGAGTCCCACGTCCAACAAGTTAAAGCGGAAGCCGCTTGCCCCTTAATTACCCAAACATCATCTCTACCTTTTGCTTTAACATCAACAAACGGTAACGGATTCGGTTCATCTGCTTTCTTGAATAAAAATGCGCCCTTGGCTTGTTTTGCATCCGCCGACAAAAACAACTGGTTCACAGCTTTAACCAAGTCCTGAGTCGAACGAAAATTGGTATCTAAGGTATAGTGTTTTCCTAAGGTCGCTTGATGGGCTTTTAGATAAGTAAAAATATCCGCACCTCTAAAAGAATAGATGGCCTGCTTAGGGTCGCCAATCATAAAACAGCCTAAGCTATTATCCCCTTGAGCCGCATACAATCTTTCAAAGATACGATACTGGACAGGGTCGGTATCCTGAAACTCATCAATCAGCGCAATCGGAAACTGTGTTCGGATCACTTGCGCAAAGCTATCGCCGTTTTCGCCTTGTAACGCAGCATCCAGACGGGTCAACATATCGTTGAAGGACATTTGTGCCAAACGATTCTTTTCAGAGGCGCAGCGTTGACGCATCCAATGCACGGCATGTTCAATTAATGCTGTTTTTAAGGTAGGTAGCGCAGCCAGTTGCTCAGGTATTTGCCCGATAGCATCGAAGCCGGGATGAGTGGGTGGTGTTCCTGACTTGACTAAGGATGCCATACCGGCAGTTGATAAATTGATAAAACCCGTGCCTAATTTAAGTTCGACTTGATTAGAGTCAACGGCCCATTCTTCAATTTTTCTAAACCATTCGGCACGATGATTCGATTTATAGTTTGCTCCTGGAAGCACTTTACCCGTCACCGCCTGGTCAATTAAATCCCTGATTTCACCCGCCCAAACCGTCCAGGGACGCTTTAGTTCGGCTAAGGTTGCCTTGTGCTGTTGATAATACGCATCACATAATTCAGTGATCGAAAGCGATTTAAGCGCTTCACCCTTAAGCGGTTCGTCTTTGCTTAACAGGTCTTTTAAGGCCTTTTGTAAGGCATCGGGATGTTGAAACTCCGCAAAGATCGCTCCAAGATACTGACTATTATCGGCTAAGGCATAGTAATAGGTTCGCCAGTAATCACGAACCACCCGATTTAATAACTCAGTATCGTCTGTGTTAACTTCTTGACGAAACAAACTGCCACTATCAAACGCATGTTGTTGCAACATTCGATTGCACCAGCCATGAATGGTATAAACAGCCGCCTCATCCATCCAGTTAGCGGCCAATTCAAGGCGCTGAGCGCAAGTCGGCCATTGGTCTTTGTCAAAATCATGTCTAATGCCTTGTAGGACAGGATCAGCGACTTCTGTATTCTGACGAAAATAACGAGCGGCTGAACTCAAGCGCTCCCGGATTCTATCGCGTAATTCTTTGGTAGAGGCTTCAGTAAAGGTGACCACCAAGATATCAGGTGGCAACAAGGGTTGGCTTTGTAAGGCTTCATTTAAACGGTGACCCACTATCAAGCGCACATACAAAGCCGCAATGGTATAGGTCTTACCGGTGCCCGCACTGGCTTCAATTAAGCGGGTGCCGTGTAATGGAAAATCCAGTGTATTTAAGGGTTCGCTTGCACTCATGACTGTACTCTTTGGGCTAATTTAATCTGTGCAAATGATATAACAATAACCCAATTGGACATAAAACCTGTCCAATTGATTAATTGTGCTCATCTTACCAGGGTTTCGTAACTACAATACCCAAAAACTCCCACTCACTGTCATTACGGCGACTCTCGACAGTTACACCATCATGACTGTATCGGGTAAAGGTCAATTTAACTCGCTCAATGGTTGATCCACGTTCTGTTGTCACGGTAAAATCAGGCTCATCAGAGTCAGCCGCGCTTTGAGTCCCTATAATACCTAAATCTTTACCTACTATCAGCTTATAAGTCGCGGCCATTTTAATGCGTTGGATTAAGTTAAATAAGCGCGTCAAAGCACCGGGTAACACCGGCACAAGCTCTGAATCAAATACCAGATGGACAGATAATGCAACCAGTTCACTACCTAAGCCCGTGCCAATCATGGCTTTGAAAGCAGAAGCTTCCATTGCATTTTTCTGAACGGTGGGGTTCCAACTTTGTACCAGCCAGATATAAAAGTCAATATCCGCTAGGGTACTGGCAATATCATCGAGAGAAAAGCCAAGCTCCACGCAATGCGCTGATAACTTGGCACGGAAATGCGCCCACTAAACTGAGCATTCGGCCTCACTCGAAAGGAAATAGCCTTGATGAGACATAATTTTTCAATGCTTTATTAAGAAAACAACATAACGGGTATTCTCAATGTCTGTAGAGTGCCACCCTGAGCTTACACGCGCTTATAAAAAATCAATCTTGAACCATCCAGGGTGCTTTGTAGCAAGACTTTATACCTCCCTTGAGCAGGTTAACACCTGTTTGAATTTCATCGGGTCGTTGATGTACCACCTAACCCATCATGATTGACAACCACTCGCCCCCGACCATGAAAGCCGAATGAATCAAATGGGTAAAATTCTACTCTAATAAAGTGGAAGAAGTTGGGGTAGAGGTCGTTTAACGAATGGTGGGATCGACCCCGATACCTAACCTGACTCACTTGGACTGGC
>QVQE01000131.1 GCA_003584865.1 Methylococcales bacterium | reverse complement strand
TATAATGAGGTAATTATCCAATATTGTTAAGAGATAAGATAAATGAGGGTGTGTCTGGACATCCGTCCACGATCATGTAATAGGCGCCAGGCTGATTTACCCTGATTAATGAAGGGGTCGATTAGGGACTTGGGACAACAGACAGACAGGGTTATAATCAAAACGATCCGAAGTATTGTAAACTATGATTCAAATTAAAATTAGCAGAGGCAATCATGGCTTCCATTACATTCGATACTTTAAAATTTGCCAATAAACTCAAATCTGCCGGCGTACCCGACAAACAGGCTGAAGCTGAGGCAGAAGCTTTATCAGAAGTACTTGAGGTTAATTTCAAAGAACTGGTTACTAAAGAGTATCTTGATACAAAGTTTCAGCAAGCGCTTGCGCCTATACGCACTGATTTGGCCGTTCTAAAATGGATGATAGGACTCATGCTAGCGGGTGTTATCTCGCTCGTCTTAAAAGCATTTTTCTGACTGAAGAAAAAGTTCTAAAATCCATCTTGAAGTTATTGCTCGTCCATTACATCCAACAAGCGCGATTAATCATCTACCTTAATAATCTCTTCTATAATCGGGATTTTAGAGCGCTTTTGTAGCCAGATAACCCCAGCAATATCAGTAATCCCAGCCCAAAGCCGATCTAACGTGCCGTATTTAGAGACCCCATTGGTTCTTGATCTATGGCTTACGGGTTCGGATATGACTTGTCCGCCTGCTCTTAAAATCAGTGCCGGTAAGAAACGATGCATGTGATTAAAGTAAGGTAAGCTGAGGAAGTGTTCCCTGGAAAATACTTTTAAGCCACAACCAGTATCGGGGGTATTATCGCCCAGCAGACTCGAACGAATTGAATTGGCTACTTTAGATGAGAACAGTCGCCAGGCCGTGTCATAACGTTTATTTCTCCATCCGGCAACCATCCAAAGATTCGTAATGTTTTCGCTTTTTTTAATTAATACGTTATATAAGCCGGGAATGTCGGCGGGGTCATTTTGACCATCACCATCCAAGGTGGCAATGTAAGGATAAATAGCCTGTTTTACCCCAGTATGTACGGCAGTACTTTGTCCACAGCTTTTTGCATGACGGATAACTCTCAGTGCTTTGAAATCTTTCAGCGCCTGGGCTAAAACAGTTGGAGTTTGATCGGTGCTACCGTCGTCAACATAAATAATTTCATAAGCCTCAGCTTGATGCATTGCAGTATCGATTTCTTTGATTAAAGAGATAATATTCTCGGCTTCATTATGAACAGGAACAACAACAGATATTTTCACAGGCCATCCTAACTAAACTAAAAGATTTATTTTATCGTATGAACAGGTATTTGAACCCATAATAAAAGATAAGTAGCGGTATATGATATTAAAAATGTTGCAAATATCCTAAAAATATCTTTTTGAAAAACAGCTATAAACACAACTGGGCTTGCAATCTTGGGCATTATCCTTTAATTTAGTCATACATCCGTAAAGGCTAGGGGTGCTTCACTGTTTATTATGTTGTTTTATGAAACGTGAGGCTGAGAGAAACCCTTTGAACCTGACCCCGGTTAATACCGGCGTAGGAAAGCCCACAAACTTCCCTGCGTCCTGTTTTATTGTTATTGGAGATAAGCATGAACGCTGTTCTAAAAGACGTTACTGAAGCCAGTAGTGTAAAAATTGATTCTTACCCCGCGTCTGAAAAAATATATGTACAAGGCAGTCGCCCTGACATTCAAGTGCCTATGCGTAAGATTAGCCTGTCTGATACGCCTGTTCATTTTGGTACAGTGGAGAAAAATGGTCCACTTTATGTCTATGACACCTCAGGTGTTTATACCGATCCCAACGTAGAAATCGATTTAAAAAAAGGTCTGGGTGCTATTCGTTCTGTCTGGATAGCTGAAAGAAATGATACTGAAGAATTATCCGGCCCCAGTTCAGACTATGGACGTCAACGTTTAGAAGATCCAAAGACGGCTGATTTACGTTTTGAATTGATTCGTAAGCCGCGCCGCGCTATAGCGGGAAAAAACGTTTCGCAAATGCATTATGCTCGCCAAGGCATTATCACCCCAGAAATGGAGTTTATTGCCATCCGTGAAAATCAAAAAATGGAAGAGATGCGCGAACTCTGGAAAGATCAACATCCTGGAGACTCCTTTGGTGCCTCCATTCCTGATGTGATTACACCTGAATTTGTGCGTGATGAAGTGGCTCGGGGTAGAGCGATTATACCTTGTAATATTAACCATCCAGAATTAGAGCCCATGATAATTGGGCGTAACTTTCTGGTTAAAATTAATGGTAACTTAGGTAATTCAGCGGTGACATCTTCTATTGAAGAAGAGGTTGAAAAAATGTTGTGGGGGATTCGCTGGGGTGGCGATACCATTATGGATTTATCAACCGGGAAAAACATTCATGAAACCCGTGAATGGATCATTCGTAACTCACCTGTTCCGATTGGTACCGTGCCCATTTATCAAGCACTTGAAAAAGTCAATGGTAAAGCTGAAGATTTAACCTGGGAAATTTTCCGTGACACGCTAATAGAGCAAGCAGAGCAGGGCGTTGATTACTTCACCATTCATGCCGGGGTGCGTTTACATCACGTCCCTTTAACCGCTAAACGGATGACCGGTATTGTGTCTCGTGGTGGTTCAATTATGGCAAAATGGTGTCTGGCACATCACACAGAAAGCTTCTTATACACGCACTTTGAAGACATCTGTGAAATCATGAAAGCCTATGATGTGTCATTCTCTTTAGGTGATGGGTTACGTCCTGGGTCTATTTATGACGCGAATGATGCCGCTCAATTTGGTGAGCTGGAAACCTTAGGCGAATTAACCAAGATTGCCTGGAAACATGATGTCCAAACCATGATTGAAGGCCCTGGTCACGTGCCTTTGCACATGATTAAAGTCAATATGGATAAGCAGTTAGAAGAATGTGGTGAAGCGCCTTTCTATACCTTAGGCCCTTTAACGACAGACATTGCGCCCGGTTATGATCATATAACCTCTGCGATTGGTGCAGCTAATATCGGTTGGTACGGGTGTGCCATGTTGTGTTATGTCACTCAAAAAGAACATTTAGGTTTGCCTAATAAACAGGATGTGCGTGAAGGTATTGTGACGTATAAAATTGCCGCACATGCAGCAGATTTAGCCAAAGGTCATCCTGGTGCTCAAGCTCGAGATAATGCAATGTCTAAAGCGCGTTTTGAGTTCCGTTGGGAAGATCAGTTTAATATCGGTCTTGATCCTGAAAAAGCGAGAGAGTTTCATGATGAAACCTTACCTAAAGAGTCTGCTAAAGTGGCGCATTTTTGTTCAATGTGTGGGCCGCATTTCTGTTCGATGAAAATCAGTCAGGATGTTCGCGACTACGCTGCTCAAAAAGGTATTGAAGATGATCAAGAAGCTTTATTGAGTGGCATGGATGAAAAGTCCAAGCAGTTTCTGGAAGAGGGTGCAGATATTTATCATAAAGTTTAATGTGTAATCTAAAATTATTCTGTCATAAAGATAAGGATCTGTCCTAAAGATAAGGAGTTAAAGAGGCAAAGGATTGCCCTCGTTAGTTTTTTTGGGGGTATTCTTGGCAGATAATTCTGTTCAGGTACTTGTTTACAATAATGGTTTCTATAAGGTTATTTTATGGATGATAAAAAAAATATTGTAATTAAGGTTAAATGTTCTACTTCGAATAAAAACAAGCCTAGTACGCCTACTGCAACGGTTATTAATCAATGGAATATAAAGCGGATAGCTGCTTTATTGGGGGGGCTGGTTATTTTTATTCTGGTATTAACTTATCTATTCTGGCCAAAGTCTGAAAATGAAACTGTGCCGTCAGGGGTCGTTTTGTCGGCGAAAGAAACTAATCAAGTGATTGATAAGGATATTTCTGCGACAGATTATCAAACAAAACTAGTCAGATCACTTTTCACCACTAAAGTGGTTGATAATGAACCGATAGATCAACTTGAATTGCCGCTGAAGTTTGACAAAACCAAAGCAACGTCGGTTTATTATTTTGCAGAATTAAAGACTGTGAAAGACAAAACTATTTATCACGAATGGCTATTGGACGGTGAGTTAATTACCAGAAAGAAGGTTCATATATCCGATGATACTTGGCGCACATCAAGCCGTCAGCTGTTTTCTGATAGCACAAAAACAAATTGGTCAGTTAGATTAGTCGATGAAGCCGGTCATGTATTAAATGAGTTACCGTTCAATGTGATCTATGAATAAATTGATCATCACGGATTAACTAATATTTGGCAATATCGGACTTTTTTACGACGCTATAAGGCTTGATGATCAAAGTGTCGATTAGAAAATAATAGCGCCGGTAGCATGACTATCAATTGAAACAGTGCTGCGCCTCCGATTGCAAAGAGAGACGAAATTAAAATGACAAGCTTGAGAAATTTCATGATGGGATACCGGGTTAGTTTGGTGATTTAAAGCATAATATTCCTCCTGATAACGCGATAATTCAAGTAATTTTTTCGCGGTGAAAAGTAATTTTAATATTCTTATCAGGTAGTTGCTTAACCACAACACGCCTTTTAGCTACGAATAAAAGGCGTGAGTTAAGCTAAATAAAAGAGCTTTATCAGGTAAGTCTATAACGGAAATTATTAGCTGTCGAATAGCTGTTTTGCCAAAAAACAACAGCGTAAGTAGCTAAAAAAACTAACGCATCCTGAGTAATTGATACTCAATTTATGGCTGAATTATTACCCAATTAAACAAAAGGTATTTTTTCAATTCTAATCATGAGACATAGCATGTATGATATAACCATATTTTGTAATCATGTCAACCATTCTGTATCTCACTATTTATAATGCCATCGAAGTCTAAAAGAGACGTTGATTTTAATTCAACAAATGACCCATACGCTCAGCGTGAAGCTGAAAAGTATGAAAATCCTATTCCTAGTCGCGAATTAATACTCTCTGCCTTAGAGCACGCGGGTAAGCCGTTGTCGCGCGTTGAAATTGCTAAAATCTTTGAAATTGAAGGGGAAGAAACGCTTGAAGCTTTACGGCGGCGATTGCGAGCTATGGAGCGTGACGGGCAATTATTATTTAATCGAGGTCAGCAATATTGTTTGGTCAATAATAAAGACTTAATTGTGGGTCGTATTATCGGTCATCCTGATGGTTTTGGTTTTCTAAGACCGGATGATGGCTCTGATGATTTGTATTTGTCACCCCGTGAAATGAATCCTCTGCTACACAATGATAGAGCGATGTTACGGGTGGCCGGGATTGATAAGAAAGGCCGCCGTGAAGGGGCGGTGGTTGAGATATTAGAAAGAAATACCCATCAAATCGTTGGTCGGCTTTATAAGGAAGATGGTTTTACTTATGTGGTGCCGGATAATAAAAATATAGCTCAAACGGTCTTATTACAAAAAGGTGGAGCAGGGAAGGCCAAACAAGGTCAGATTGTTATTGCTGAGATTGTCGAGCAACCCACCAAGTTACATCAACCTATCGGCAGAATCATTGAAATATTAGGCGACCATTTAGCGCCGGGTATGGAAATTGAAATGGCGATTCGTTCGCATGCATTACCGCACCTCTGGCCTGAAGCCTTATTAGAAGAAATTAAGTCCTTAAAGGAAGAAGTACCCGAAGCAGCCAAAGAAAATAGGGTGGACTTACGGGATACCGCTTTAGTAACCATTGACGGTGAAGATGCGCGTGACTTCGACGATGCGGTTTATTGTAAGAGAACCCCAAAAGGCTGGAAGCTATTAGTGGCTATCGCAGATGTATCACATTATGTGCAAGTGAATACTGAGTTAGATAAAGAAGCCAAAAATCGCAGCACCTCGGTGTATTTTCCTGAACAAGTGATTCCGATGCTGCCGGAGATATTATCAAACGGCTTATGTTCACTGAATCCTCATGTTGATCGTCTCTGTATGGTGTGTGAGTTACTGATTGATGAAGAGGGCAAAGTAACCAGAACCCGTTTCTTTGAAGCCGTCATGCGTTCACATGCGCGTTTAACGTATACGGAAGTGGCTAAAATATTGGTTGATGGTGATCAGGAACTCATCGAAAAATATAAACCATTAATGCCGCATTTACGCGAATTGTATGCGCTGTATAAAGTGATGCGGATTACTCGTGAACAACGCGGAGCGATGGATTTTGATACCCAGGAAACCCGTATCCTGTTTGGCAAAGAACGTAAAATTGAAAAGATAGTACCCGTACAACGTAATGATGCCCATAAATTAATTGAAGAGTTTATGATTACAGCCAATAGTGCGGCCGCTCGTTATCTGAACGCAAAGAAAATACCTAAATTATTACGTATTCATGAAGGCCCCAGCGCAGATAAATTGCTTAACCTGAAAACGTTCCTGGGGGAGCTAGGGTTAAAATTCGGCGGTGGGGTTAATCCAACACCCTTAGATTATATGCACTTGGTTGATGCGGTTAAAGACCGACCTGATGCACATTTAATTCAGACAGTATTATTGCGTTCCATGTCTCAAGCTGTTTATAGTCCAGATTTGAAAGGCCATTTTGGATTGGCATTAGACGCTTATGCTCATTTTACATCGCCTATTCGCCGTTACCCTGATTTGTTAGTTCATCGTGCTATAAGGCATTGTCTGCTAGGTAAAAAGCCAGAGACTTTTGTTTATGGTGTACCTGATATGATTATGTTAGGTGAGCATTGTTCAGCAAATGAACGTCGTGCTGATGATGCAACCCGTGATGTTGTCAGTTGGTTAAAATGTGAATACATGATGGATAAAGTCGGTGAAGAATTTCCCGGTATTATTGCTGCTGTGACTTCTTTTGGTTTCTTTGTTGAGTTGGCTGATATTTATGTTGAAGGCTTGGTCCATATCAGTAATTTAGGGCAAGATTATTTTCATTTTGATCCCACTAGCCATCAATTAAAGGGTGAGCGCTCTGGCATGAATTTCCGCTTGGGTGACAGCGTCAGAATTCGGGTGGCACGTGTTGATCTGGATGAGAAGAAAATGGATTTTGAACTGATTCAAAAAGAAGGTTCAGCCAAAAAAGTAATCGCTGTTCCTGATAAGCCTAAAAAAAGGCGTCGTAAAAAGAAGAGCGTTTTATAACTGACGTTTACTGATAATAAATACCGCGTTAACACTTCAAAAAATAAATGAAATTAAGCAAATTATTCGGTCTGCATTCTGTGCAGGCTGCACTTGATTATTCGCCTAAAAAAATCCAGCAAGCCTGGGTTGATAGTGGGCGACATGATAAACGTCTGTCTAAGGCTGTTGAGGATTTATTAGACTTAGGCATTGAGCCCGAAAAAGTTGATAGAAAAAGACTGGATCGCCTAGCCGACAATAACAATCACCAAGGTATTATCATTGAAGTTGATTTGCCGGGTGAGTTATCTGAAAGTGATTTAAAGACTGCCGTTGAAAATTTGACAGAGACGGCGTTGTTTTTAGTTTTGGATAATGTTCAAGATCCTCATAATTTGGGAGCCTGTCTTAGAACCGCTGATGCAACGGGTGTGCACGGTGTTATTATCACCAAAGATAATGCCACCGGTATCACGCCAACGGTTTGTAAAGTAGCCAGCGGTGCTGCGGAGACAGTGCCTGTTTATCAAGTGACTAACTTGGCCCGCACTTTACGTTGGCTTAAAGATCAAGGGCTTTGGATTATGGGTGCAGCCGGTGAGACTACACAGACTGTCTATAAAACCGATTTTACAGTGCCTATGGCATTGGTGATAGGTACAGAAGGCAAAGGCTTAAGACGGCTCACTAAAGAGCAATGTGACCTATTAGTGGCTATACCGATGCTAGGGAAAGTCGATAGTCTTAATTTGTCGGTTGCAACCGGCGTATTTCTTTACGAAGCTGTGCGCCAGAGATTATTGACGAGGCCGTAAATGGACTTAAAAGAAACTGTTCGGCTACAGGCCAAGCAATTAACGTGTATTCGTGATGATCGGGTTTTATTTGCAGGACTCTCTTTTGAGCTGAATGCCGGACACGTATTACTGTTAGAAGGTAAGAACGGCAGTGGTAAAACCTCGTTATTACGTATTTTATGCGGATTTCGAGAGCCTGATGAGGGGGAACTCTTATGGGGTGGTGACTCTATTAATGATGGGCAATATCACGCTGATATGGCTTATGTCGGTCATTTAGACGGGGTTAAAAAGGAGTTAACAGTCTTTGAAAACCTGAAAGTGTCTTTAGCCTTAGGCGTGCCTGGGCGTTATTCAATACTAGATGCCCTTACCAGAGTTAATTTAGCGAACTATGATGATGTCTTGGTACAAGCTTTGTCCGCCGGTCAAAAAAGACGTTTATCCTTAGCGCGATTGCTGATTACCGACAATAAACTCTGGATACTGGATGAACCCTTCACTTCATTGGATAAACAGGGGATTGCGCTGATTGAAACGTTAATGATAGAGCATTGCGCTACGGGCGGAATGATTGTGTTAACCTCGCACCACGACATTGAGTTACACGATGTGGTTGTGCAACGTATTAATTTATCCTGATGTCTTTATCTAACGCTTTTTTTGCTATTATTAAACGCGACCTGGTGTTAGCCTTGCGTCGTCGCTCAGAAATTGCCAATCCTTTATTGTTTTTTGTGCTGGTTATCACTTTATTTCCACTAGGGATTGGTGCACAACCGCATTTATTACAAGCCATTGCCCCCGGTATTATTTGGGTGTCTGCCTTATTAGCAGCCATGTTGTCTTTAGATAGTCTGTTTCGCTCAGATTTTGATGATGGTTCGTTAGAACAAATCTTATTAAGTAGTTATCCAGCCTCAATTCTGGTCTTGGCTAAAGTGATTGCGCATTGGTTGGTGACTGGACTACCTTTATTGATTATTGCTCCTTTGTTGGCTGTTTTTTTAGGGATGCCCTCGCATTCATTAGGTATCTTGTTATTAACCCTGTTACTAGGCACACCCGTGTTAAGTCTTATTGGCGCTATTGGCGTGGCTTTAACAGTGGGTTTACGCCGAGGCGGGATGATCTTATCCCTATTGGTGTTGCCGCTCTATGTGCCTGTGTTAATCTTTGCCAGTAATGCGGTTGAAATAGCCAGTACCGGTTTACCGGTTTCAGCCCAGATAAATATATTGATTGCTATTTTAGTGATGGCGGTGGTGTTAGCGCCTTGGCCAACGGCGGCGGCTTTAAAGATGAGTATTAATTAAGTTTATCAATTGCCTGCTGGTTGTCTATCAGCACTCAAGCTGACCGATAAGCCTCAAAGCATTTAATTATTTCTTGCTTATTCATATTTTTCCATCTGACTTTAGTTTAAACCGTTAATACTATGGAATTGACTTTGATTGACCCGTTTCGCGCCGAAATTGATGCCATTGTTGCGGAGATTGAGGGAAATCTAGCATGATCCTAGAAAACAAGTTAAACATCAGCCATCAGGTTGAGCTTGCAAAAGCTGAAGAAAAAATCAGCAAACAAAAAGCCAAGCAGCTTTATGATTCTGGCGATATTAACAAGGTGGAAGTCGGTACATTCGCAGGGCTTTCTTTCATCCATGCCTATTTATTTGAAGATATTTATGATTTTGCAGGCAAAATCCGCACGGTGAATATCGCCAAAGGTAACTTTCGTTTTGCGCCGCTGATGTATTTACAGCAATCTCTGACGTATATCGACACCCTACCGCAAGGCACAGTTGATGAAATCATCGAAAAATATGTGGAGATGAATATTGCACACCCGTTTCGAGAGGGGAACGGTCGTGCTACTCGTATTTGGCTTGATCTCATACTCAAAACAGAAGTCAAACAGGTGGTGGATTGGAATCTGGTAGATAAGGAAGATTATCTCTCGGCCATGCAGCGCAGTGTAGTGAAAGACATTGAAATTAAAGTCCTGCTCAAACAAGCCCTCACTAATCAAATTAATGACCGTGCTCTATTTATGAAGGGTATTGATATAAGCTATTACTATGAAGGCTATAGTGAGTTTAAAATCGAGGAGCTGTAGCGATGAATCATGCAGCAATTTTCATTATGACCACAGACACTTGTTAATATATGACCCCGTTGACCTGCCGACATCAATCTATTGGTATCGAACCATCGTAAAGAGTTTCAGGGGCAACATCAATTGCTCTAGGCCAAACAACAGTTCCGTAATCTACTTTTACCTGATCAAATAAGACAGGGTTAGCAAGTCGATCCCATGGTTTCATTGATAATAAAGGCCGCATATCAAATTTGCGTCTCTCTCGATTTTTAAATTCTAGTTCTAATTGATACTTAGGCAGTACACGAACAGAAATGACATCAATCAACAAGTAATTATTCCTTATGTATCTCAATCCAAGCTTACATCAAAGACTGAGCCGTCATCAATCGAAATAGCGGTCTCTTCTCCTTGATATCGAATATGAATATGTGGTAAATGATGTCGTCGATTATCACGAAAATACATCAAAACTAGAATACCGTAGTAAAGTGGACTCTGGGTAGAGTGTCAGTTGCGACAGCAGCGCAGTGCGAACCCGGAACGGTTCATTGGCAACAGTCAATGAGCAAAGACCCAACCATAGGACTGGAATCAGGCTGAACTTTATAAATCCTTGCTGATCAACCCGCTTGCAAGTCTCTAACATGGGCGATTCCTCAAAACAGCTTGCCACCGATTGATAAAGACTATATATTCGGATCTTAATTCAGATCCATTAAGAGTATTGAACATGTCTACTTTGCACATTTCCGAAGATATATTGCCGCTGGGCCAGTTCAAATCGCAGGCTTCAGCGCTACTAAAAAGCATCAACAGCAGTAACCGTTCCATCATCATAACCCAGAACGGCAAACCAGCAGCTGTGGTACTCTCGCCAAGCGAATTCGACCGCCTCAATGCCCAATCCCGATTTATATCTGCCGTGCAGCAAGGCTTGGACGACGTACAGGCCGGACGGGTGATTGATGACGATAGCCTAGATGCAGTCCTAGAACATAAAATAGCCAAATGATGAAACTTCGCTGGACCAATCGATCCACAGACGATCTTGCCGCCATCTACACCTACATCGCACAAAACAATCCCAAAAATGCTAAACAATGGATAGACAAACTCAGAAGACGCGCCCGAAGTGCAGCAAATTCGGCATTGATTGGTCGAATGGTGCCAGAGTTTGGTCAAGCCGATATTCGCGAGGTTTTTGTGGACCATTATCGAATCGTCTACCGTGTCGATAAAGACGGCATATCGATACTGACCGTATTTGAAGGCCATAAATTACTTAACATACCGAAACTTTACGTTTGAGTTGTGCAGCCCAACGTTTCTTTAGCCAAATATAAACGCCCGTCACTGACAGCAGGGTAATCACCAAACCCATCACGCAGACGAAAATCTTCATGGGTAAACATTCTCTCCATGTGCAGCATCTGTATTCACCCGGTAATCGTGTCGGCTAAACTTGTGGGCATCGTTTGCTGATGCGAAGCTGACAGTGGGGCTTCAGGTGGAACTGCTCCGGTGTCGGCATCAAACTCGACGCAGGCTTGGCCGTCTTCGGCATTAATCAAGGTATTTGCACACATCGTATAACGCCCGGTATTTCGGTCGATAACCAGGATTGATTCATGGGTGATGGTAAAACCGTCCTTGGAGGGTTTGAGTTATACAAATAAGAGATAACGGAGTTAATGATGCCCACTAAACATATTCAGTGGGCATCTTCTCTCTTAGCTTTAAGAATCGTTGATAGCGGGAATTAGAAATCTCTCCACTTTCTACCGCAAGCCGAACTGCACAGCCCTTGTCTTTTAAATGCCGACAATCGTTAAACTGGCAGTGTTCAATATGTGCCTGAAACTCTCTATACCCATAAGCCAGTTTGTATTCAGACAGTCCAGCCAGTCCAAATATGGCCACCCCAGGACTATCAATTAAATCGCCACCGCCATTCAAATGATACAGCGTTGCTGCGGTGGTGGTATGTCGTCCGTGCTTTGTTGTCGCTGAGATCGTATTGGTTTTAAGGTCTTTATCTGGAATGATAGCATTGGTTAATGAGGATTTACCGACCCCTGATTGTCCCGCCAGCATACTGACCTGATCTTTTAATACGGCCTTTAACTCATCCAGGCCGGAATTTGACCAGGCGCTCACCCGGTATAATGCATAACCTAAATTTTTATAAGTGAGTAACTCTGCCTCTATCGCATCGGATTGAGTCAGATCGGTCTTATTAAGAATTAATGCGGCATTGATATTGTGATTTTCACAAACTGCCAGGTATTGATCTAGCAATAAAAAGTCACAATGAGGTTCTACCGCAAATACGACAAAGACGGTATCCAGATTAGCTGCAACCGGTCTGATTTTGCCATTTCTGGAAGGTCTTGATAATAATGAGCGCCTGGGCAGTATTTCTTCTATACGGCCTTGATCCGGTGAAGAGTATGTCCATAATACTTTGTCACCTACGGCGACTGTTTCCAGTCGTCGTAGGGTTTGGCATAGAATGATATGATCATCATATTCAACTGCAATACCTTGGCCTAAGTGAGCAATGACCAGACCTTCCAGTAATTCACTCATGAGAGTTTTGTTTCTAAGTGTGCAATTCTAATGGCGGCAGGCGGATGACTGTAATGAAAAGACGAATATAGGGGGTCAGGGGTTAAGGTATTGGCATTTTCTTCATACAACTTCACTAAGCCACTGATCATTTTACTGGCTTTAGCATGACTGGCGGCAAAGTCGTCGGCTTCAAATTCAAATTTGCGTTGAAAGTAAGCACTGATGGGTTGCATGAAAAAGGTAAACGTACCAGAAACTAACATGAATAAGAGTAGGGCAGTCGCATGTGACTTTTGTTCTAAAGCAACGCCCAGTCCCGTATAAAACCAGTCTTGGTCAATTAGCCAGCCTAACACACCCAGACTAATTAAACTCATAATAGAAGTAGCTATCAGCATTTTGATGACATGTTTACATTTAAAATGACCTAATTCGTGGGCAAGAACCGCTTCCAGCTCTTCTTCTTCCAGCGAGTCTACGAGGTTATCAAAGAACACGATGCGTTTATTATTACCCAGGCCGGTAAAGTAGGCATTGCCATGACCTGAACGTTTAGAACCATCCATGATAAAGATACCTTGACTGTTAAAGCCGCAACGGACTAAAAGGCCTTGTATACGCTCTTTTAATGAACCATCCACCATCGGGGTAAATTTGTTAAATAAAGGTGCAATCACGGTTGGATAAAGCCAGCTCATCAGTAACGAGAAGCCCATAATGATAGCCCAAGCCCATAGCCACCAGCTTGAACCCACATTGTCCATAGTCCACAAGATTAAGGCCAGTAACGGCAAACCGATGACAGCGCCCAAGCTGAGATGTAATAACTGGTCTTTGACAAATTGCGCAACAGAACTTTTATTAAAGCCAAACTTTTCTTCAATAACAAAAGTTTGATAGACGCTAGTAGGGATTTCTATCAACGTCATCAAAAGAAAAATACTCGCAGTTGAAACAACCCCAGACAGCAAGGGAGACGATATAACAGTAGACCAATAGCTAAACACCTGGTTGATAATACCGCCCAGCGTGAAAACCAATAAAACAATAAGGCTGATAACACCATCAATATTCGAAAGTTTAACTTTATCCAGGGTGTAGTCGGCGGCTTTTTGGTGAGCAGCCAAAGTCACTTTCGCCTGAAAGGCTGAAGGAACTGCGGAGCGGTGATTAGCAACATGATCAGCTTGTCGTTTAGCTAACCAAAATTGTACAAAGGATGAAAAAAACAGGGTGATTAAGAAGATTGTGGTAAAGGTATTCATAGGTCAGGTACATTAAGTTTAAGAGTTAGACGTACAGTTCTGCCAATGCTACACTAACGACCACCTACAACACAATGGAATCAATCAATGACGCAGGACTCTCAGAACCTTATCTGGATAGATCTTGAAATGACAGGTCTTAATCCAGACAGCGATTTAATCATCGAAATTGCCACGGTTGTGACCGATAAAGACTTAAATATTCTTGCTCAAGGCCCCGTTATAGCCGTTCATCAAACGGATGATGCCTTGGCGGCAATGGATGACTGGAATCAAAAACATCATGGTCAGTCTGGTCTAATTGATCGGGTTAAAGCGTCTACTATTAATGATGCAGAAGCCGAGCAATTAACCATAGATTTTTTAAAGCAGTGGGTGCCAGGAAACACATCACCCATTTGTGGTAATAGTATTGGTCAGGACAGGCGATTTTTATATCGCTATATGCCTAAACTGGAAGCTTATTTCCATTATCGCAATATTGATGTCTCAACTCTTAAAGAGCTTGCAGCCAGATGGGCTCCTCAGATAAAAGACGGTTTTAAGAAAGAATCCAGTCATCAGGCGCTTGATGATATTATTGAGTCTATCGAAGAGTTGCGTTATTACAGAGAACAATTTATCAGGTTTTAATCATGAATCAATTGATATCCATTGCCTTAGGCGGTGCCTGTGGGGCGGTTGTGCGATTTTTGATGTCATCAGGTTTGTATCAATGGTTAGGTCGTGGCTTTCCTTACGGTACCTTAGCGGTTAACCTGGTGGGTTCATTTTTAATAGGTTTGCTGACGGAAGCGTTAATCCTGCAACGTATTGCGATTGGCGTGGAATACAGAGCGGCTATACTGGTCGGATTTATAGGTGCGTTTACGACTTTTTCTACCTTTTCTTTAGAAACAATTTATTTACTGGAACAGGGTAGTTTTGGTAAAGCCGGTTTAAATATCCTAGTCAGTGTATTAGGTTGCTTACTGGCAGTGTGGATTGGATTGTTGTTGGGGCGCAGTTTGTTTCTTTACTCGGGTGGTGTCTTTCATTGGAATGGCGGCGTTGTTCCTTATGCCTTGCTGATTGTTAATGGGATCGGTGCCTTTTTAATCGGTATTATCGTCACAGTACTGATGCAAAAGGTGGCGCTGTCTATGGAATATCGTGCCACTATCATGATTATTATGGTGGGTACTTATCTGACCTTATCGGGCTTGTATCTGGTTTTATTTTTGCTTGAACGCGAATATACCTTTGAGTCCAATGTTAGCTTAATGCTGGGGACTTTTGTAGGAAATGGTTTGAGTTGTCTTTTGGTTATTTGGATCGGTTTATTAGTGGGTAGACAAATATGAATATGCAGTCAGTGACTATAGCTAGAATATATACTATGGATGGGCATGATCAGTTAAATGAGGCTTTAGATATTCTACGAGATGAACAAAAAATAGCGGGGGCCACTATCATAAGAGGCATTGTAGGCTTTGGTGAAAGCCGAGAAGTACATACCTCTTCTTTACTCACCCTGTCGTTAGAATTACCCTTAGTGCTTGAGTTTTATGATGAGCCTGAAAAAGTAATAAAAGCGATTCAGGTATTAAAATCTAAGCTGGATATTAAACATATTGTGAGTTGGTCGGCACAGGCTTATTTAGATGAGCCTGTTTAAACTTAACTGTTTTAATGTATCCCCTTATCCTCTTATACCCGAATGTTACAATAGGCTTAATTAAATATGTCACTCAGTCAATTATCAGTGGATTCAACTTTTACACCCTTATTTTCCGAGGCATCACCGGTTCGGTTACGCGAAATTCCTTATAACTATACGTCTTTTTCTGATCGTGAAATTGTTATCCGTTTACTCGGTGAGGATAGCTGGCAAATTTTAGAGTCGTTACGTGCTGAGCGCGTAACGGGTCGTTCTGCAAAGATGCTCTTTGAGGTGTTGGGTGATATTTGGGCGGTACAGCGCAATCCCTACCTTGAAGATGATTTACTGAATAATCGTAAGCGGCGTAAAGCATTGCTGGAAGCTTTGCGTCATCGTCTTCGCCAATTGAATAAGCGAAACAAGGATGATGAAAGTGAGCATCCTGAGCGTTCCCGAAGAGTAAAGTCCTTAATCGAAGCTGCTCAGTTAGCGGTTAATGCTTTTGAAGCGCATTTTGAGCGTACTCGTGAGCTGAGAAAGAAATCGTTGTCTCTTCTATCTAAACATACGCATAAAGATAATATTTGCTTTGATGGTTTTGCAAGGGTTTCGCATGTCACGGATGCCACGGATTGGCGCGTTGAATATCCTTTTGTGGTGTTGTACCCAAACTCTGAAGAAGAGGTGAGTCACATGGTACGGGATTGCATAAAGTTAGGCTTGACTATTATTCCGCGTGGCGGTGGTACCGGCTATACCGGGGGGGCTATACCACTGACGGCACATTCCGCAGTAATAAGCACTGAAAAATTGATCGATATTGGTCATGTTGATCATGCTGCCCAGTTACCGGGAGTTGAGCAATCTTACGCAACCATTCATACCGGAGCCGGTGTGGTAACCCGGCGAGTAATGGATGTTGCGGATGCGGTAGGCTTGGTATTTGCCTGTGATCCTACTTCGGCAGATGCCTCATGTATCGGTGGTAATGTCGCGATGAACGCGGGCGGTAAAAAGGCGGTGCTGTGGGGCACAGCATTGGATAATTTAGTGTCCTGGCGAATGGTGACACCGGATGGTAATTGGCTAGAGGTTGAGCGCTTCAATCACAACCTGGGTAAGATCCATGATCAAGAGCAGGTTTGTTTTATCTTGAGGCGGTTTGATGCTAAAAAACATAAACAGCTATCCGAAGAAGAGTTAATTATTCCGGGTTCTCATTTTCGTAAGGGCGAGCTGGGTAAAGATGTTACGGATAAATTTCTGGGCGGTTTGCCGGGTATTCAAAAAGAAGGCTGTGACGGTATTATTACCTCAGCCCGTTGGATTTTGCATAAAATGCCGGCGTTTACCCGGACCTTTTGTTTAGAGTTTTATGGTCAGGTTCGTGAGGCAGTGCCTGCCATTGTCGAGATTCGTGATTATTTGGCGGCCTTGCCAAAAAGCGGTCAAGCACGGGTGATGTTGGCGGGTCTTGAGCATCTGGATGAGCGCTACGTAAAAGCGGTCGGCTATGCGAGTAAGGCTAAGAATCACGGTCGTCCAAAAATGGTTTTGATTGGCGATATTATTGGGGATGATGAAAAGCAGGTGGCTTTAGCGGCTTCAGAGGTGGTGCGTTTATGTAATGCGCGTGATGCTGAAGGGTTTATCGCTGTCAGTCCTGAAACCCGTAAAACGTTTTGGTTAGACCGGGCGCGTACAGCCGCTATTGCTAAACATACCAACGCCTTCAAAATTAATGAAGATGTAGTGATTCCGTTGCCACGCATGGGCGATTATTGTGATGGTATTGAACGGATTAATATTGAATTATCGCTGCGTAATAAGTTGCGGCTTTGTCAGGCGCTAAGCGAGTTCTTAGCAGGCGATTTGCCGTTACGTTTTTATGAAAATAGTGTTGATGCCGTGGATTTGATTGGCGATAGACGAGAGCAGGCACTATCGGTAGTCGCACAGATTCGTGAACGTTGGGAGTGGCTTTATAGTCATCTTGATTTACCTTTGCAAGAGGCAGAAGGTTTTTTTAAGGATTATGGCATTACGGTCAGCGAATTAACGAACCGTGCCGATCAACCCACTTTATTCCATCGTTTACAGGATCATTCGTTACGGGTGTCCTGGAAGCTGGAGTTATTGCCGCGATTACAGGCAATTTTTGTTGGAGACAATTTTAAGCCGGTTATCGAGCGTATTGTTGCGGTTCATAAAGAAGTGCTGCGCGGTCGTGTTTTTATCGCTTTGCACATGCACGCGGGTGATGGCAATGTGCATACGAATCTACCGATTAACTCAGATAATTATGAGATGTTACAGGAAGCCAATAAAGCGGTAGAGCGCATTATGGCGTTGGCGCGGTCTTTGGATGGGGTAATATCGGGCGAGCATGGCATTGGGATTACCAAATATCAATTTTTGACGGCTGAAGAGTTGGCCAGTTTTCATGCTTATAAGCATCAGATTGATCCCGAAGGGCATTTTAATCGCGGTAAGCTAATGCCGGGGTCGGATATGAATGCGGCGTATACGACTTCTTTTAGCTTAATGGGTTATGAATCTCTAATTATGCAGCAAAGTGATATTGGTGCGATTTCTGATTCAATTAAAGATTGTTTACGGTGTGGTAAGTGTAAGCCTGTGTGTTCTACACATGTACCGCGTGCTAATTTATTGTATTCACCCCGTAACAAGATTCTGGCGACCTCTTTATTGATCGAGGCTTTTCTGTACGAAGAACAAACCCGTCGGGGTATTTCCATTACGCATTGGAAAGAGTTCGAGGATGTCTCTGATCATTGTACGGTGTGCCATAAATGTTTTAATCCGTGTCCAGTGGACATCGATTTTGGTGAAGTATCCATGAATATGCGTAATCTGTTACGCAAGATGGGCAAGCAAAGTTTTAATCCCGTTAAGGCGGCGGCTCTTGCCTTTTTATCAACAAGTCATCCAAATAGCATAAAGTTGATGCGGAAGGTGCTGATCGAGTGGTCTTATAAAGCGCAGCGAATAGGCAATTTTTTTCTTAGGCCTTGGGGTAGTTCTCAATTATTGCATCCACCGTCTTCAACGGGTAAGCCTGAGATACGTGAGTATGTGCTTCATTTTACTAATCGAAAAATGCCGGATAATGTGCCGTCTAAAACAGCACGTGCCTTATTGGATGTGGAAAGTGATCAGATTGTACCTATTATTCGTGATCGGGCTAAAACTCGTGCTGATTCTGAAGCGGTGTTTTATTTTCCAGGTTGTGGGTCAGAGCGGTTATTTTCTCAAGTCGGTTTAGCGACCCAAGCCATGTTGTATGAGATTGGTGTGCAGACAGTATTACCGCCCGGTTATTTATGTTGTGGCTATCCACAACGGGCAGCGGGTCAGCTTGATAAAGCGCAAAAGATTACTACCGATAATCGGGTGTTATTCCATCGGGTGGCTAATACCTTAAATTATCTGGATATCAAGACGGTGGTAGTGAGCTGTGGGACTTGTCTGGATCAGTTAGTGGATTACGAGTTTGAAAAGATTTTTCCGGGTTGCCGAATGATAGATATTCATGAGTATCTGTTAGAAAAGGGTGTCAAGCTTGAAGGCTTAAATGGCAGTCGTTATCTGTATCATGACCCTTGTCATAGCCCTTTAAAACAGCAGGACGCAATGAAAACGGTTAATAGCCTAATGGGCTCAACGGTTGTCAAATCTGAACGGTGCTGTGGCGAATCAGGCACTTTAGCGGTAGGCCGTCCTGATATCTCGACACAAGTGCGTTTTAGTAAGGCAACGGAACTAAAGAAAAATACGGACCAATTGCGTGATGATGGTTTTGATGGAGCTGTTAAAATGCTCACGTCTTGCCCTTCTTGTGTGCAAGGTTTACAGCGCTTTGAAGACGGTAAGGAACAATTAGAAGTGGATTATATTGTGGTCGAAATTGCCCGTCATGTATTGGGTAAACAGTGGATGAAGAATTACATTAAGCACGCCTCAAAAGGCGGTATTGAGAGAGTGCTGTTATAAAATAATACTGTTATATAAATAAGCTAAGTGGCTATAGATAAATCAATAATCCCATAAGGGATAAATTACATATAAGATAAACTACGTATAAGAAGGTATAAAACTGTCATGCTAGACCCCCGTTTATTTAGAACTGAACTTGATTTTGTAACAGAACAATTAAGTCGGCGTTCATTTAACTTTAATCCTGAGTCTTATACTGAGTTGGAATCGAGACGTAAGTCTGTACAGATCAAAACTCAAGAGTTACAAAATGAACGTAACAGTCGTTCAAAAGCGATTGGTCAGGCTAAAGCTAAAGGTGAAGATGTACAGCCCTTACTGGACGAGGTTCAACACTTGGGTGATGCGCTTAAAGCTGCAGAAACTGAATTGACCGAGATTCAAAGTGAAATGGAAACGTTGATGGAAGGTATTCCAAATATTCTGGATGTTGCCGTGCCTGAGGGTAAGTCAGAAGAGTCCAACGTTGAATTGTCTCGCTGGGGGGATGTCCCTGTTTTTGATTTTGAACCTAAGGATCATGTAGATTTAGGGGCAAAGTTAAAAGGCATTGATTTTGAGTTGGGCGTTAAAATTGCAAGTAGCCGGTTTGTGGTTTTAACCGGGCCTTTGGCAAGATTACAGCGTGCTATTATTCAGTTGATGTTGGATACGCATGTGGCCGAGCATGGCTATGATGAAACCTATGTGCCTTTCTTAGCAAATGCGGCCAGTTTACGGGGTACAGGTCAATTGCCTAAGTTTGAAGCTGATTTGTTTAAAGCCAGTGATGATCCGGCTTTATATTTGATTCCAACTGCTGAAGTACCCGTGACTAATCGAGTGCGGGACGAAATTATTGAAGCAAAAGATTTGCCGTTAAAGTACGTCTGTCATAGTCCCTGTTTTAGAAGTGAAGCCGGAGCTTATGGTCGTGATGTACGCGGTATGATTCGTCAGCACCAGTTTGAGAAAGTTGAATTGGTGCAAATTGTAAAGCCAGAAGACTCTGCTCAAGCGCATGAAGAACTGACAAATCATGCTGAAAATATCCTGAAGAAACTCAATCTGCCTTATCGTAAAGTATTATTGTGTGCCGGTGATACTGGATTTTCTTCGGCTAAGACATACGATCTTGAAGTGTGGTTGCCAGGGCAGGGGGCCTATCGGGAGATTTCATCTTGCAGTAATTTTAAAGATTTTCAGGCCCGTCGTTTACAGGCGCGTTGGCGTAATCCTGAAACGGGCAAGCCAGAGTTAGTTCATACGCTAAATGGGTCTGGATTAGCTGCGGGCAGGACGTTGATTGCAGTGATGGAAAATTATCAGGACGCTCAGGGACGTATTCATATTCCTGAGGCTTTGTTACCTTATATGGGCGGGTTACATGTTATTTCTACAGGAATTACTGATGCGTAAATTACTGAAATGGGTTTTCATTGGCTGTTTATTGGCGAGTGTTTTTAATGCTAATGCCGATGAGGATGGCTTGCCTGTTAATCTCCATAAATCAGCGGAGCAGGGTGACAGTAAAGCTCAGGCAAAACTGGGTGCTATGTATTTGCTGGGAAGTGGTATTGAGAAAGATGAACAGCAGGCTTTTGAATGGTTTCTAAAATCCGCGCAACAAGGGAGTGTTGACGCTGAAATGATTGTTGCGGCCCTTTATGATCGAGGATTGGGTGTTAAAAACGATGTTAAGGTTGCAACCCAATGGTATGAAAAAGCAGCGGCTCAAGGTAACACGACGGCTATGGCTTTAACGGGTAAAAATGATGTGGCTAAAGGTGGAGTGGCTTTTAGTTATCAAGCGATGCGTTTAAGCGCTGCCAAGCAACTTCCTACTGAATACGCCAAAAGAATTTTACTGACTAAATAATATCATGAGTATAACTACACGTTTTGCCCCGAGCCCAACGGGTTATTTGCACGTCGGCGGCGCTAGAACTGCATTGTTTTCTTGGCTCTATGCCCGTAAACATGGCGGGAAATTTATATTACGGATTGAGGATACTGATCTAGAAAGATCAACTCAGGAATCAGTTAATGCTATCCTTGAGGGCATGGCCTGGTTAGGACTGGATTATGATGAAGGGCCTTATTATCAAACGCATCATTTTGATCGATACAAAGAAATTATCCAGCAATTGATAGCTCAAGGTGATGCTTACTATTGTTATTGCAGCAAGGACGCATTAGAACAACTGCGCACCGAGCAAATGACTAATAAGGAAAAGCCACGTTATAACGGTAAATGTAGAGAATTAACGGGGTTGGAAGAGGGTATAGAAGCGGTTGTTCGGTTTAAAAATCCGATAGACGGTGTTGTTACTATCGAAGATTTGGTAAAGGGTGATATTGTCGTCGCTAATAAAGAACTGGATGATTTGATCATTGCCCGGGCAGATGGATCACCTACCTATAATTTAACGGTTGTTGTTGATGATATGGATATGAAGGTCACTCATGTTATTCGGGGTGATGATCATATTAATAACACCCCAAGGCAGATGAATATTCTTAAAGCACTGGGTGCAGAGTTACCTAAATATGCTCATTTACCGATGATTCTGGGGTCAGACGGCGCACGTTTATCTAAACGTCATGGTGCAGTCAGTGTGATGCAGTTTCGTGATGATGGTTATTTGCCAGAGGCTTTACTTAATTATCTCGTGCGTTTGGGATGGTCTCATGGGGATCAGGAAATCTTCTCCCTGGATGAGATGGTGGAGTACTTTGAATTGGATGATGTCAACGTCTCAGCTTCAACATTTAATATGGAGAAGTTATTATGGCTGAATCATCAATATATTATGAACAGTGATCCGGTTCATGTCGCGCGTCATTTGAGTTGGCATATGGGGCAGTTGGGTATTGATCCTGCGGATGGCCCAGACTTGGTTGATGTGGTTAAGGCACAAAGAGAAAGAAGTAAAACCTTGGTTGAAATGGCGGCGGCTAGTGTTTATTTTTATAAGGAATTTGATTCTTATGATGAGAAAGCGGCTAAAAAGAACTTTACTGTGGGTTCAGATGATGTTTTAGAGCAGTTACATGCCAAATTAGCAGAAGTGAAGAGTTGGAGTGCTGAGCCGCTTCATCAAGTGATTGTTGATCTTGCCGAAGCACTTGGGCTTAACATGGGTAAAGTGGCTCAGCCTTTGCGGGTGGCGGTTTGTGGCTCAGCCGTATCGCCTGCAATTGATATTACTTTGACCTTAATTGGGAGGGAAAAAACCTTAGCCAGGCTAGAGAGAGCAATAAACTATATAAGAGATCAAAAATAGTATTGGACATTACTGTAAAATACTGTAAAATACCCGTTCTTTACTTGGGGCCATAGCTCAATTGGTAGAGCGCAACACTGGCAGTGTTGAGGTCAGCGGTTCGATTCCGCTTGGCTCCACCAAAAGAAAAGAATAAAAATCGCTAGTCCCCATCGTCTAGCGGCCTAGGACACTGCCCTTTCACGGCGGTAACAGGGGTTCGAACCCCCTTGGGGACGCCACACTATTTTCTTGTGATTGACGTAAAATTGCAAGTATTCAGAATGTTAAGTTTTAGGATTAACCTTATCTACTGGTTAATTTTAGGCCAGACTAAATTAGTTTTTAGTCCCCATCGTCTAGCGGCCTAGGACACTGCCCTTTCACGGCGGTAACAGGGGTTCGAACCCCCTTGGGGACGCCATCTATAATTAAAGGCTTACCTGTTTGGTAGGCCTTTTTTTTGTCAGGCATACTGATACACCTTGCAAAACTTCTATAACCTCTTTCTTGTCTGCTCCCCTGCTTTATAGCATTACTCGCTGTTAGCTAATTCCTGGGTACGCTTGTTTAGGTAGAAGGGTGGTTGTAAAATGTGGAGACATAATCATCTATGCTTTTACCGTTTTAAAAGGAATCAAAATGAGCGTTACAAAAATACTCGCTGGCCTGTGTTTAGCGGCTGCTATATTACCCGTTACAGCAGCAGAAAAGTTTAAAGTCTGTGCTGATCCTCTTAATCCTCCTTATTCCACGAAAGATGAGCAAGGCTTTGAGAATAAAATTGCTGAATTATTTGCGAAAGAGCTAGGCCAAAAAGTTGAATACACCTGGTTTGCTCAGCGCATTGGTTTTATTCGTAATACTTTGACAGCTGATGTGAACGAATGGAATGCGGGTAAGGACGAGTTTAAATGCGATATCGTTATGGGTGTTCCAGCGGGTTATGATTTGACCACTACGACTGCTCCTTATTATAAATCTACTTACGTATTGCTGATTGCTAAAGGTCGTGGCTGGGATGATATTAAAGACCCAGATCAATTACCTGAGTTACCTTTGCAAAAACAAGAGAGCTTAAAAATAGCCATGTTTGATCGAGGACCTAGTGCAGCGTGGTTACAGCAAAATGGTTTGCTTGATCAAGGTATTTCTTATCAATCCATGTCTGGGGATAGCGAGAATAACGTGGCTATGCAAATAGATAAGGATTTTAAAGCCAAGAAGATTGATATGGTGATATTGTGGGGGCCTATGGCTGCTTATGTCATGTCTCAAAGCCCCAAAAACAGTTATACCCTGCTCCCAATGAAATCAACACCCGCCATTAAGTTTGATTTTGCTATGGCAATAGGGGTTCGTAAGGGCGATAAAGAGAAGAAACAGCTACTTGATAACTTGATTGTTAGTCAGGCCGATAAAATAAAAGCCATTATAGAGCGTTATAATATTCCTCTGTTGCCAATGACTCAAGAAGCGACTAAAGAAGCAGCTAAAGATAAAAAGTAGTTAAATGACTTTATGATTCAGTGATAAGATTACTTTTTAGAGACTTTTTGTGGGAGCTGGCTAAAGCAACTCCCACAGAGTTGCTTTAATACGACTTACGGTCAAATAAAGAGACCAGATAACTAAAACGGGCGACTTGGTCATGCGATAATTGATGCCATTGAAAACGCCATTTCCAGTTTCCTACTGTTGTTCCTGGGACATTCATGCGTGCCTCAGAACCCAGCTCAAGAATGTCTTGCATGGGGATAATAGCCAGATTTGCCACGGAGCTTAATGCCGCCTGTATTAACATGCAGTTAATAGGCAATGATGAGTGTCCAAGATAATCATAAACATGAGACCGTTCATAGTCTTGGATAGTATGTGACCAGCCTATTGTGGTGTCGTTATCATGAGTACCCGTATAGACAACACAGTTTCTTTCATAATGACCGGGTAAATAGGGATTTTCGTTACCACTACCGAAAGCAAATTGTAAGATTTTCATGCCGGGTAAATTAAATTCATCTCTTAAGGCTTCAACCTCTGCAGTAATGATACCGAGGTCTTCAGCCACCAAGGGAATAAACCCCAGCTTTGCTTTAATGGCGTTTAATAGCTCACTTCCAGGTGCTTTAACCCATTCTCCAATTTGCGCAGTGGGTTCGGTCGTGGGTATTTCCCAGGCCGCTTCTAAGCCGCGAAAATGATCAATTCGAAGAATGTCAAATTGTTCTAGTTGAGTTTCCATCCGTTCAATCCACCAGGCAAAGCCTGTTTTCTTGAGATAGTCCCAGTCATAATGCGGATTACCCCAGCGTTGGCCAGTCGCAGAAAAATAATCAGGTGGTACCCCAGCGACTACTGACATTTCGCCTGTCTCATTGAGCTTAAATACGTCACGGTTAGCCCAGACATCTGAGCTATCGTAAGAAACGAAAATAGGAATGTCGCCGAACAAAAGAATGCCACGCTCGTTAGCATAAGATTTTAATTTCATCCATTGCCTAAAAAAGACATATTGCTCGAATTTAATATTGTCAATGTCTTCAGCTAATCGCTCACTTGCTTCATTAAGGGCGCTTATTTCTCTCTCTTTGAAAGGCGTAGGCCATTGATTCCAGCATTGTTGATTAAATAAGCTTCTCAAAGACATGAATAAAGCAAAATCATCAAGCCAAAATGCTTTTTTCTGACAAAAGGCGGCGAAGTCATCTTTATCCTTTTTATTTGCACGCTCTAAAAAGCCTTTATAGGCTTTTGCAATTAAACAGCTTTTGTTAAATACGACAGACCCTTGGCATTCTTCGCACTGTTCCGATGGCTTTAACCAATTCAACTTGACTAAGCTATCGGTATCAATGAGTGTAGGATTACCCGCATGAGCAGATAAGCATTGGTAGGGCGATCCATCGGCATGGGTCATACCTAAAGGGAGTGTTTGCCATACACTAATGCCAGAGTCATGTAAAAAGTTGACGAAATGATATGCCTCTTGCCCTAAATTACCTTGTTTATCAGCGCCGGGTAAAGAAGTGATGTGTAGTAGAACGCCTGCACGGCGTTTATTTAAAAGGTTGTTCACGCTTAAAATCCATGGTTAATGTTCAACGCCTGGGCGCATTGCTCCACCCATTGCCGGGTTCCCAGACCCTTGAGTAAAAGACAGAGCTAGATAAGAAGGAGGCTCTTCGCCTAATAATAAATATAAATTTGTTAAATTAAGTCGGAATTGTTTCTCGAAACTACTGACTGCCTCGCCTGGGTTATAATCGCCAAACCACCAAAACCAATCAGAACCTTCACAGATAGACAATTGAAATTCGGCTTGCTGAAGCTGCTTTTTAGTTAGCCGGTTGTCTAGCAGGGCTTTATCAAAAGCATTTTTTACATCACCTAGCATATCCCAGCCACGATTTTTATCTACAGAGCCTATCCAGGTTGAAAAAGTCCCGTAGACCCAACTGCCCGCGACGAGTTCTGATAACGGTTTTATAGCCGTTTTATTTTTCAGGCACTCTGAAAAAGTGCATAACTCAATGAGCGGATGGTTAGCTAATTGCTTGTATAAATAACTCAGAAAATGATAGCCATTATCGGGAAAGTATTCCCATGCATTCTCACCATCCATGATAATCGAAACAACTTTATCGCTAGGGTTATGGCTTGCAATCGTTTCCAGGTGAGAAATAAAATCATTAACAGCATCGTCAGTATGCCATTTTGAATATTCAAAACCAATAAGATCGGATAAGCCATCATCCCGAAAAAAACAGCTTATATTGGTATCTTTCAGTTTGAATGGATGGTGGATTCCAACTGATTGGATATTACTGGGCAATTTTAAACTATTCAATAGAACTGAGCCACCACTTGCTGTCCAATTAAAGCCAAAATCACTCAGAATTTTGAGTGTTTGTTCACTAATGCTGCCCTCCGATGGCCAGCACCCTTTAGGTTTGGTGCCAAAAAAGCGTTTGAAAGTTTGTACGCCCTTTTGAAGGTGCCAAATAACCCTTTCTTCGCCACCAGGATACTTATCTAAGTTTGGTAAAGGCGCATCTGGCATGGCTTCATGAGCGGTCTTTAAATCCAGTAACAGAGGCATGATGGGATGCGCATAAGGCGTAACAGAAAGTTCAATTTGTCCTTTTTCTGCTAATGCTTTGTATCTTGGAATAACATTTTTAAGAAGATCGCCGATGACCTGCAAGAGCTGTAATCTATCTTCCAAACTGTACTCTGAATCCTTTTCAATTAAATATTTTATGCGGCTATCAGTTAACTTAACAGTCTCTCCAATCCAGGCAAGATGATACCAAACGATGATGTCATATAGAAATTGGTCATTGATATAGCGTAAGGTGTCGTAGTTTTGTTCAACCCATTCCACCATTTCAACTAGTTTTTTGAAGGCAGGATAGCGATTAATCTGCCGCTCTCTATTGGCGCGTAGGCAATCTTTAAGCAGTTTCCAACGCTCGTCTAAATGCTCAGGCTTAAATTGCGCAATGAGTGCAGCAAGCAGGGGATCGGTTAATAAATGACCGTGCGCTAAATAATTGGTTATTTGAGTGCTGTAGTCTTCAATTTGTTCCAGTAAGACAGGCGCGAAATTAACGACTGCTTTAGCGTCTGGAACCGCTTCCAGATGTGCAACCATATCGACATAATCTTTAATGACATGAAGATAAGTCCAGGGTAACTTAAATGCTCCAGTTTGTAAGTCCCTATACTCCGGTTGATGCATGTGCCAGCATAAGACTAGCTTCAACTTTTTTTGAACGGTCATCATTTTGTTTCTCGTCAATTATAGCCAAGAGGCAAGAGGTGGAGCGTTAAGTTAATGCAAGGATCTATTTTAATTTGCCTAATAAGAGTCGCCTCAGTGGTAATAAGTTGGGTAGCCAAAATTTCCTGTGAAAAAAGATATTAACCGATTTTCGCAGGAAAAGTGTACTGTTTAGATTATTTATCTCACATAGTGAAGCTTTTGTCCCAACATGTCAGGCGTGACCAAGACAACGCCTCCTGAACTGATATGAAATCTCTTTTCGTCGTCCGCTTTGTTTTCACCAATAACGGTGCCTTCTGGAATCTCACAGCCTTTTTCTATAATGGCCTTGTTAATGCGGCAGTGACGACCAATGTTAACCTGAGGCAGCACAATAGAGTCTTTTACAGAGCTGTATGAATTAACCCGGACATTTGAGAATAACAAAGAATGCCGAACGGTGGCGCCCGAAATGACGCAGCCCCCAGAAACCATTGAATCAACGGCGAGTCCACGCCTGTCATCATCATCAAAAACAAATTTAGCAGGCGGGGTTTGTTCTTGATTTGTCCAGATGGGCCAGGTATTGTCATACAGGTTTAAGCCAGGATTAACGCCGATTAACTCCATATTCGCTGCCCAATAAGCGTCAATAGTACCCACATCACGCCAGTAACTTTGTGCGCCACTTTGCAAATCCAGGAACGGATAGGCATTGACGATGTATTTATCAATGACTGAGGGAATAATGTCTTTCCCAAAGTCATTCGTTGAATTTTTGTTGTCGGCATCTTTGAGTAATTGCTCAAAAAGAAAACCGGCATTAAAAATATAAATACCCATGGAGGCTAAAGCTGTATCCGTTCTGCCAGGCATAACGGGCGGGTGCTCCGGTTTTTCTACGAAGGCTTTAACACGGCGGTTATCATCCACGTCCATGACCCCAAAAGCGGTGGCTTCTTCAAGAGAGACTTCCAAACAACCGATGGTTAAATCAGCGTTTTTTTGGATATGGTCAGCCAGCATAGCGCCATAATCCATTTTATAAATATGGTCACCGGCTAGAACTAATATATGGGCGGGTTTACGGCTTCTTAGAATATCTATATTTTGAAATATAGCGTCAGCTGTGCCTTTGTACCACGAGTTTTCATCATGTCGTTGTTGCGCTGGCATCAGGTCAACGTACTCTCCAAATTCACCACGCAAGAAACCCCAGCCCTGTTGAATGTGACGAATCAAAGAGTCTGACTTATATTGTGTTAATATACCTATTTTGCGTATGCCTGAATTAACGCAATTAGATAGGGGGAAGTCAATAATTCTAAACTTTCCCCCGAAAGGTACTGCGGGCTTTGCTCGCCAATCAGTCATGTTCATCAACCTCGAGCCACGGCCACCAGCTAATATTAATGCAATTGTATTACGAGTTAAGTGACCGACATTGTGATCGGGTTGGTTATTGCTTGGGGCTGACATATTTTGTCTCCATGTTGATATAGATATTACAACTGTTTGTTATTTTGGTAAGATTCACTCAATATTCATTCTACTACTACACCGAGGTCATTCAAAGTGAAAAAGCGTTCAAATAACACACTTGACTCTGATACTAAAAAAGTTATCTCAGCAGAACCGGAAGTAAACACGCCAGACTCTGAAATCAAAAAAAATATAAAAAAAGATATGGTAACCCAAAATCAAAGAAATACGTCAAATAACAGCGTAAAACAGGAAGAAGTTTTAAAGGAAGAATCGGCGGTGCTGACGCCAAATTTAATCAAAGAGACTGCAGTCAGTAAGGCAGTGAGTGCATTTGGCGAGGACTTAATTAAAATAAGTCACGCGAAGCACCATGATCCATTTTCTATTTTGGGTCGGCATATTAAGGATGATAAAATTCAAGTTAACGTTTATCTTCCTTACGCAGAGACTGTTTGTTTTAGCGATAATGGAGCCGAATTAAACCGGATAACCGGGTCTGATTTTTTTGAATATCATGCAGAATCTAAAGATTTACCTGATCATTACAAGTTAACATGGGTAGACAAAAATGGGTATACCCATGAAAACTATGACCCTTATGATTTTGGCAGTCAATTACCTGACTTTGATCAATATTTATTTGGGGAAGGCAAGCATTGGCATATATACCAAAAATTAGGGGGGCACGTTCATACTGTTGATGGTGTTGATGGCGTGTTGTTTACTGTTTGGGCACCTAATGCGGGTCGCGTAAGTGTCGTCGGTGATTTTAACCAATGGGATGGTCGTTGTAATCCTATGCGTAGCCTGGGAGGCAGTGGCATTTGGGAAATATTTATGCCGGGCTTAAAAGTTGGGTGTCTCTATAAGTTTGAAATTTTAAATCGCTATTCTCAGGAAATATTGTTAAAGACAGATCCTTACGGGCAGCAATTTGAGTTTCGTCCCAATACGTCTTCAATTGTAGTCAAAGAAAAAAATTACAGCTGGAAAGATGAGCAGTGGTTAAGTAGAAGAGCTAAGTTTGATTGGTTACACGAACCTATGTCTATTTATGAAGTTCATTTAGGTTCATGGAGACGAGATCACCAAAATAACTTTCTTTCATATAGATCCCTAGCGGTTGAATTAATCAATTATGTCAAACAGATGGGGTTTACGCATATTGAGTTATTGCCTGTTACTGAACACCCTTTTGACGGGTCTTGGGGTTATCAAACCACGGGTTATTTTGCGCCAACCAGTCGTCATGGTACACCGGATGATTTTCGTTATTTTATTGATACCTGTCATCAGAATGGTATTGGCGTTATTTTGGATTGGGTGCCGGCACATTTTCCAAAAGATGCGTTTGCTCTTGCCCGTTTTGATGGTAGCGCACTCTATGAACATGAAGATCCAAGAAAAGGTGAGCATCGTGATTGGGGCACATTGATCTATAATTATGGGCGAAAAGAAGTCAAAAACTTTTTGTTGGCGAGTGCGGTCTTTTGGTTAGAAGAATTTCATTTAGATGGTTTAAGAGTGGATGCCG
>QVQE01000111.1 GCA_003584865.1 Methylococcales bacterium | reverse complement strand
GATAAAACCAAACGATTGTCGCTTATACGGTGAACTCTGTATACCCAGAAACCCAGTTGGCCCTTGTATGGTCTCAGATGAAGGTGCTTGTCGAATCTGGTGGGCTTCGGGTATTAAAAACAGTCACTCAGCACATTAACACGCTTGACGACCCTGCCCCTTCAAGCCAGACACATTACTGTCACTGGTCGTGTACAAGGGGTTGGGTTTAGACCCTTTGTTAGCCGACTGGCTCATCATTTAAACCTGTGTGGCTGGGTGCGTAATCAATCCGGTCAAGTAGAAATATGGATACAAGGTAACAATGACCTACTGGATCAATTTGAACACGCTCTCATAAGCGAAGCGCCGCCGCTAGCGAAACTCCAGCCGCTTAACTCACACACAGTCATCCCCATTGAGCTTGACCGCTTTACGATTCTACAGAGTTTAAGTGGTGAATTAAATCAGGCGCATATCCCGCCTGATTACTTTATCTGTGCTGATTGCCTAGCAGAAATGCATGATAAACGGGAACGTCGATACCATTACCCTTTTATCAATTGCACCCAATGTGGCCCCCGCTATACCTTAATCAACCGACTTCCTTATGATCGCCCGAACACCAGCATGGTCGATTTTCCTTTATGTCCCGAATGCCTTGCAGACTATGAAAATCCTCTCGATCGGCGCTTCCATGCCCAACCCTTAGCCTGCCCGGCTTGCGGCCCTATACTTACGTTTAGACAACCCGAACAGAATGATATTAATGATAATGACGCCGCCATTAAAGCCACTGTCAATGCACTACATGCAGGCTTAATTGTTGCGGTGAAAGGCATCGGCGGCTATCATTTATTGTGTTCAGCCACGTCAGAAGAAGCTATTTCAAAATTGCGCTTACGTAAGCAACGGCACTTTAAACCCTTAGCAGTCATGTTACCCTGGCAAGGTATCGATGGTTTAGATCAAGTAAGATTGTATGCGAATGCCACACCAGCGGAACAAGCGCTTCTGATTGACGCAATGCGACCCATTGTTCTGGTTAAAAAATCACCCGACATCCAGCTTGCAGAAACCATAGCGCCTAATATGCAAGAGTATGGACTCATGCTGCCCTACAGTCCGTTACATCACTTAATTCTTGAAGACTATGCAGCTCCGTTGATAGCGACTTCAGCTAATATCAGCGGAGAGCCTGTATTAACTGATGCAACTCAAGTTGAAGCACGTTTAGGACTCATTGCTGATGCTTTCTTGCATCATAACCGCCCTATTCTAAGACCCGCTGATGACAGTGTTTACAAAATTATTGCCCATAAAGCACAAGCTCTCAGAATCGGACGCGGCGTTGCCCCCCTTGAAATTGATCTGCCCTTTTCATTAAAAAGTCCACTCCTTGCTGTAGGCGGGCAAATGAAAAACACGATTGCCTTGGCTTGGGATAACCGCCTGGTGATGTCTCCTCATATCGGTGATTTAGGTTCATTACGAAGCCAACAGGTCTTTGAGCAAACCATTGCTGATCTTAGCCAACTTTACGGTATCAACGTTAAACACTGTGTTTGTGATGCTCATCCTGATTACAGCGCCACCCGCTGGGCAGAACAATCGGGTCTGACCGTACACAAAGTATTTCATCATCCTGCTCATGCTTCCGCCTTAGCGGCTGAACACACCAGCACTGAGCCGCTCCTTGTTTTTACCTGGGATGGCACGGGTTATGGAGAAGACGGCACATTCTGGGGCGGCGAAGGTCTCTTAGGTCAACCAGGGCATTGGCAACGGGTTAGTTCTTTTAAACCGTTTCGGTTACCGGGTGGTGATAAAGCCAGTCGAGAACCTTGGCGTAGTGCTTTGGCATTGCTCTGGGAACAAAATCAGGATTGGCCTGACTGTCCGGTTGACACCTTATTACTTAAACAGGCTTGGCAGCGTCAAATCAACAGTCCTCAATCAAGTTCAGTAGGCCGTCTCTTTGATGCTGCCGCTGCACTTACTGGCATTGTTCAACACGCTGATTTTGAAGGTCACGCGCCGATGTGGTTAGAAGCAGCAAGTCATGTATATCGTCATATCAGCATATTCCCTTCGATTGATTTACCTCTAAGCCGAGACAACAATGGCTTATGGTTAAGTGATTGGGCACCTTTATTACCCATGCTAACAAACACTGATTTAGCCCCTTCAACACGAGGCCAGTGCTTTCATGCAAGTCTGGCATTGGCTTTACTCACCCAAGCCAGACACATTCAGAACGCTCATCATTTTGTCGCGATTGGCTTAACAGGTGGGGTCTTCCAGAATCGATTGTTAACGGAGCAGGTTATCGCCTTACTTGAAGCAGAAGGTTTTAAGGTGTTACTGCCCGAAAAGATTCCAGGCAATGATGCCGGTATCAGTTTTGGACAGATTATAGAAGGTTCACGTTATTAATCAGCAATTCCGTAAGCGGCAAGCTCAATTAGCGCAGGAACAACCATACAGTGAGTGCAATGCCAACCAGAACGACAAAACCACGCATGATTTTTTCCGGTAGGCGGTGCAGTAGCCAATTGCCCGCGAAGCCGCCACCGATGCCACCCAGGGACAGTGCCAATGCTGCAAGCCAATCGACGTGACTGGAGAAAGCAAACAAGACGACTGCCGAGGCATTCATCCCCATAGCCAGAACATTCTTGGTAGCCGTAGCCATGCGTACTTGTAGACCGGCGATGGTCAATGTTGCCAGCATCAGAAAGCCAATACCACCACCGAAATAACCGCCGTAGACCCCGATTAAAAACTGAACCAGCGCTAACAACGGAACAGGGATGCTGTTTACTGCATGAAGTGGCTTTTTACGGAAACTACCCCAAGCGAAGATGGTTGTAGCGAATAGCACCAGCCAGGGAACCAGACGAGCGAAAAAAGTTACAGGGGTGTTAAGTAAAAGCACCGCGCCAACAAGACCTCCTACCACACTAAGGCCGAGTAACTTGCCAAGACTCAACGCACCAACCCCACCGGCTAACTTACGACCAGACAGCGCTGAGGTGATCTGGTTTGGAAATAAGGCAATGGTGGAGGTTATATTGGCTGATAAAGGATCGAGTCCCGCCAGAAGCAGCGTCGGAAAGGTAATGAAGGAGCCGCCACCAGCCAGGGTATTCTGGGTGCCTGCGTAAAACCCGGCAAGAGCGATCAGTAACAGTAGAGGAATATCAGGGTTGGACAGCATAATATAGGGTTTGAGATTAGGTAGTTAACGTTTTGAAAAAAGGCTAATATTCCCCATATTACTATAGGCTTCCAACAAAGGGGTAAGGATTATTATCGTATTTTATTTGTCAAGAGGTGTTTATGGATAAGTTCATACAGTTCATTAAGCCCGGTTTCGGGTATGTATTGCAATTCTTTAATGATGTCGTCTTGAATCATGATGTTATACCTCACGTAAGGGTTAAACAAATAGCGGTTGTAAAAAATCTTCAGATTCTTAAACTGGACTATATTCTACGTTGTTTTACTCACTGGTGATAAATACCTAGAAAAATCGGACATAAAGCATGCCCGATTGATTATAGTTAGGAACTTTTAAAGTGATGATTACGAATAATACAATCGATTAAGCACCTCCAAACGCTCCGGTGTACCAATATCCATCCAAAAGCCAGAAAACGTTTGACCAGAAACCCGTTGCTCACTCATCGCCTGACGTAATAAAGACCCCAACTTGCTACTTCCAGAGGGAATAGCTTTAAATAAATCGGGATGATATAAGCCAATGCCACTGAAGGTAAATTTCTCAGCACTGTTAAGCGTGACTTGACCATTCGACTCCAGACCAAAATCACCGTGTTCATGATGTAAAGGATTATCGACCAAGACTATATGAGCTAAATCAACCGGTTGATTTAGCAAGGTTTCAAAAGGAAAGTTTGTCGCAATATCGCCATTAACAACCATAAAGACCTCGTTACCCAATAAAGGTAAGGCATTAATAATACCGCCTGCCGTCTCTAAGCCCTGCTCGCCTTCCGGTGAATACTGGATAGTGGCACCATAACGCTGTCCATCACCTAAATAATCTTCAATTTGCTGACCGAGATGTGCATGATTAATAATAATCTCTTTAAAGCCTGAAGAGACTAATTGAATAAGCGTATGTTCAATAATGGTTTTACCCCCCACTGGCAATAAAGGCTTAGGTGTAACATCCGTCAAGGGGCGCATCCGCTCGCCACGCCCTGCGGCTAAAATCATCACTTTCATCATGATAAAGAAGCCTCATTTATCTTGTTATTCTTTAACAAGATAAGCGTGTCATCAAGCAGAGGCAATACCTGATTTTGTAAAAACTGACCAAACTCAGCTAGCTCTGGGTAACTGGAACACACGGTCATCACGTAATGTAAGGTACGGGGTATGTCTTGTAGATACGTTGATTTATCATCCCTTAGATGTAACCTTGAAAAAATCCCAATCGCTTTAAGATGACGCTGCATCCCCATTAAATCAAACCAGCGTTTAAAGTCGGCTAAGGAACACGCGATAAGATCCGCCTGCACCAACCTGTCATAGTAACTCGTCAGCCATGCTTCAACTTGAGGTTCAGGCCAGGCGATATAACAATCTTTTAATAGGGAAACCACATCATAAATAATTGGCCCTATGACAGCATCCTGAAAATCAATCACGCCCGGTGAATCTTCCGTTAATACCATCAAATTACGGGAATGATAATCTCGATGCACACACACTTTAGGCTGTTCAAGCGCGGAAACGATTAATGCATCACAGACTGTTTCCCAAAGTGATGCGGGAATCTGTATATCCAATAATTGCCCCAAAAACCATTCATGAAAAATAGTGAGTTCTCTTTGTAACAGAGGCACATCATAACTTGGAAGGTCACATTGATTAATATCGGTCAGTGATTGTAATTTAAACAGCGTCTCAAAAGCGCCTTGATATAGCTGTGTCGCATTCTGCTCATTAAGCTCATCCAAATAACACGTCGAACCAAAATCTTCCAATAATAAAAAGCCATCGGTTACGTTTTCCTGGAAAATAGTGGGCACATTAACTTGAGAATGCGCTAATATGCCTGCCACCTTAATAAAGGCTGCGGTATTTTCTTTTTCGGGTGGCGCATCCATGACGACATACTGTCCCTCGGCAGTCTTGACTCTAAAGTAACGTCGAAAACTGGCATCACTGGATGCAGGCTCGCAGCTATTAATCATTAATAGTAGATCATTCTCAAGCCAATCAAGCATGGATAGTGTTCTTAAATCGTTGTGTCTCATGATTTTAGGTAGATTATTTATATCGCAGAGATAAATTGAGGTAAAATTGTAACCTAGGCATTTTATTCGATTTACGATCTATTACGCTACTAAACTTACTATCATCTATGTTTCGCCGTTTATTTCTAGTTTTTTTACTAACACTTACTGCTTCTACTAGCTTTGCGAATGAAGCCTCGTGGAATTGCGAACAGAATAAAGATACAAAGGAATGGGTTTGTATGGGTGATGCCAATCAAGCACCTAAAGAAAAAAACGCGGCTCCAGCCAAATCGGAAAAAGCCGTGCAACCCGCCTTAACGGAAACGCCTACAGTGGTTACCCCCATTCCTGTAACAAAATCAGAATTACCTGAATCAGATGAAAATACCAGGCCAATTGCCGCCGAACCGAGTACGACTCAAAGCACGCCTAAAGCGTCTGTTCAACCCGTACTGGCTACCCCCAGAGAACCGCAGGCAATAACCAGTAAACCCGTTAATAACACTGAACAATCCGCAGCAAGCACTCCAAAATCGACAACAGAAAATACCCGGACAACTGAAACAACAGATATTCAATCAGGTTGGAACTGTAATGGTCAAAAGGGAGATACCGAATGGAATTGTCAGTTAGCGGGTGCCACACCCAATAGTTCTTCAGAACCCGTCACCACAGCATCCTCGCCGCCCAAAGAAAAAACCTCACCGTTCATCTATGAAACGCCGATGCTTAGCTTATTGGAGCCCGCTTTCAGTCGTCAGCAGGAACAGGTTTTTACTAAACTGACCTCACAACTGGCTTATAACCCGTGGGAAAGCTGTAATGCCGAACGCGGCACAAAACAAAATTTCGTATCTAAAGCTTCTGAACGAGAAACTGCGCCACTAGAAGTCAAATCCAATTATGCCGAAATGTACGATAATGAAATTGGTGACTACTCTGGTAATGTTAAAATGTCACGAGCCGATCAACAATCAGTGTCAGAAAAAGCTAATTACAATAGTATTTCACAAATACTCGACCTGCACGGAGATGTTTACTATAGAGAAGATGAGCTGGCTCTACACACTAATACCGCTATGATCAATCTGGCTACTGACCAAGCCAAACTAAGAGATACACAATTTATTGCGGCAACAGCACCACTGAGAGGTCGCGCAACACTCTTTAATAGAAAAAGTAAAACCTTATCAGAATACAAAGATGTCGCCTATACCAGTTGCCGCCCCGGTAACCAGGACTGGGTGATACATAGTGGCGACATGACTATGGACAAAGTAACAGGACAAGGGATCGTTAAAAATGCCTGGATGGAGTTTAAAGGCACACCGGTTCTTTATACTCCCTATTTAGCGTTCCCAATTGATAATCGCAGGCTTTCTGGTTTTTTAATGCCTTCCTTTGGCAACACCAAATACAGCGGATTTCGGTTTGCAACGCCCTACTATTGGAACATAGCGCCTAATTATGATGCCACTATTACCCCTAGAGAAATGACCACACGCGGCTTTTTATTATCAGGTCAGTTGCGTTATCTGACAGAACAATCCAGAGGTAAAGTAGGCATGGAATTTATGCCCAATGACAGTCAAACTCAAACGACACGCTACCTTGGCTCTATTAAAAACACCTCAACGATTACTCAGAACATCCATTCAAATTTAGATTTGAATTATGTATCAGATAAAGCGTATTTCGCTCAATTAGGTAGCGCCTTAAGCTTCTCAAACGCTAACTATCTAAAGAGTACCGGTGATATTGCTTATGCAGGCCAAGGTATTAACCTGGCAGGTTCGTTTGTTAATTACCAAGCGATTAATACGACGTTAGTTAATACGCCTTTGCCTTACCGTGTTTTACCGCGTATTAATCTTAATTTGAATCATTCATTTAATTTCATGCCACTCGACACGGCTATGGACAATGAATACGTTTATTTTCAACAAGCCAGTCTGGTCGATGGACAGCGTGTCAATGCCAAACCCTCAATCAGTATACCGCTAAGAACGGCAAGCTCTTACTTTACACCGAAGCTTTCTTTACAACAAACCAATTATTTTATCAATAATATTAGCCCGTCGAATCCTACACCCAGTTCAATATCCAGAACAGTACCACTATTGTCAGCCGATACCGGCACCAGCTTTGAGCGTAGCCTTCGTTTTGGCAACAGTGATTTTTTACATACCTTAGAACCTCGATTGTTCTATTTATATGTGCCTTATACTAATCAAAAAAATATTCCCGTCTTTGATACGGCGCAATATGATTTTCAATACTACACCCTGTTCCGTGACAACAGCTTCAGTAGTTCAGACCGGATACAAGATGCCAATCAAGTCACAGCAGCCTTAACATCAAGATTGATTGATGACAAATCGGGATTGGAAAGACTCAAATTAAATATCGGCGAAATTTTCTATTTCCGTAATAGAGATGTCACACTCGACTATGGAAATCAAATTGCTCAAGGTATTTACAACCCTCTGTTTCCTGCAAATTATAACCCTGCGGCTCAAGGCAGTTATAAACAAACCAATAACTATTCAAATCTGGTAACAGAATTATCCAGTGAAATCACCCGCCAATGGTCTGTCACGTCTGGATTGCAATGGAATCCTCAAGCTTATGATATTAATACGGGGCTTCAACCCATTAACGTTCACACTGGCATTCAAAGAGTTAATGTCGGCATTCATTTCGCGACTAAAAATAACGAAATTTTCAATGTTGGCTATCTTTATAGAGCAAACCCACTAGTACCCGACGGTAGCAATAACATTAAGCAAGTAGACACCTCGTTTAGATATCCTATTTATGACAACTGGAGTGCTATGGGTCGCTGGCAATATTCATTGTTGTATAATAAAACGCAGGATGCATTTTTTGGCATAGAAAAAGAAAACTGTTGCTGGCGTTTTCGCATAGCAGTACGCCATTATATTAACAACCTTGCCAACACAAATAACACTGGTGTTACCAACAATACCCTTACCGGTACGCCTCAAAACGGAATATTTTTCGAATTCGAATTAAAAGGCTTATCTTCTTTGGGAGATGATATGGATAACTTCTTGAGAAATGAAATTTATGGCTATCGTGGATATCAAAAATGATTAATAAACGCTTATTAAAAACAACCCTTTTTTCCTTACTGACCAGCCTGCTATTAATCAGCAACCCTTCAGTCTGGTCTGAAACTCTGGGTAAAATTGTGGCTGTTGTAGAAGACGATGTCATTTTAGAACAGGAACTCGACAAGGAAGTGAGTACTATTGCTCAAAGAATGAAAGCCAGTCGAACACAGATGCCACCTGAATCCATATTACGCAAACAGGTTTTAGAAAAGATTATCATTGATAAACTTCAACGCCAGATGGCTGAAAAAATCGGCATAACCGTTTCTGAAGACATGGTCGACGGTTATGCGGCTAATATGGCTCGCAGCTACAACATGTCCATAGAACAATTTAGAGAGGAATTGCAGAAGCAAGGCATGCCTTACAAAGACTTTTTAGATAATATCCGTAATGAAAGTATCATTAATCAATTACGTGCAAGAGAAATAGGCGGACGCATTAGAGTGACGGATAAGGAAGTCGATCACTATCTGGATACTCAAGGAAACATCAACAATAATCAGATACAGTACCATCTAGGCCATATTCTCGTGGCTGTTAAAGGCTCTGCCTCAGCCTCTGAAATCCAAAAAGCACAAGCTAAAGCACGTGAATTAGTAAAAAACCTGCGGGCTGGGCAAGACTTTACTCAGCTAGCCATGAGTGAGTCAGATGATGATAATGCCCTAAAAGGCGGTGATTTAGGGTGGAGAACCTTAAACGATATACCGACTCTATTTACCGATGAAGTGCGTAAAATGCACGCTGGTGACATAGCAGATGCTATCCGCAGCCCAAGTGGCTTCCATATTATCAAAATATTGGATATAAAAGGTCTTGATAACCACATAATCACTCAAACAAAAGTGCGCCATATTTTGATAAAAACCAATGAACTAGTCGATGATGAAGAAGCTAAAAAACGTTTATTGGCGTTGAAGGTGAGAATTGCAAATGGCGAAGACTTTGCAACGCTCGCACGTACTAACTCTGATGATACAGGTTCTGCATTAAAAGGTGGTTATCTCGATTGGGTTAGCCCTGGTTACATGGTTAGACCTTTCGAAGAGGCGATGGAAAAATTAGAAATCAATCAAATCAGCGACCCGGTACAAACCCAATTCGGCTGGCACTTAATCCAGGTTCTGGATCGACAAAATAAAGATAACAGTGCAGAGCACACAAAAAACCTCGTCAGGGAGGCTATTAGTAAACGTAAAGTAGAAGAAGAAACAGAGCTGTGGATGCGTAAACTCCGAGATGAAGCTTATGTAGAAATTCTTCAATGAGTCTACAATAACTTAAACTATGGCTCATTACACAAATAAAGATACACCGCTGAAAAATAGACTTCTGAAAATTCTGGCGGTAGAGAATCTGGAAACTCAGCGTAACTTTATCAAAACCATAACCCATGAACTGGAAATTGACAGCCTAAGCTGCGCTGCTGCGCTTATCTATTTAACCCAGCAGCTTGAAGCGCCCACATCTAAAGATAAAAATGTGGACGGTCAATTACCCACAAAGAACAAATCATTTACCATTAAAATGGTTCGTTACCGGCTGAATGTGGGCTCTGATCATTCCATTACCACAGAACAACTGAAAAAAGCTTTAATTGAAGAATCCGGTGTAGATAAAAACAACATCAATAATATTAATATTCAGCGTACCTATACACTGATTGAACTTCCCGACGAAATGCCTCCTGATATTTTTCAGCATTTGAAATCAGTAGAAATTAATCAACAGAAACTCGATATTAAACGAGTAAAAACGCGCAATAACAAAAAACGTGGCAACAACCCGTTACGTAGAGGTCGAAAACGGGATGTTAATACAGAACTCAGAAGCCCAGACAAGATGACTGGCAATACCAAGAAATTAAACGATAAATAAGTTTATAGGCTTTTTAAGATGTCAAATATAACATCCTCGATGCCCATGCTGGGTTGGCGTGAATGGGTGGAATTACCCGAACTCAATATCCATCAAATTAAAGCAAAAATTGATACCGGCGCACGCTCCTCTGCATTACATGCATTTGCGATAGAACCTTACAGAAAGAATGGGCAACGCTGGGTTATGTTTGCCATTCACCCTAAGCAGCGGCATTCAGATGTTTTTATTGAATGTCATGCTCCGATTAAAGATCGACGCATCGTAACAGACTCAGGCGGTCATAAGCAACGTCGCTATGTGATAGAAACTCAACTGGTTTTAGGCCAGTCAAGGATAAATGCTGAAATGACTCTAACTAATAGAGATAGCATGTTATTTCGTATGCTCATTGGCAGAACAACCATGAATAATCGCTTTATTATTGACCCCAACAGTTCCTATTTACAAGGCAAACCCAATAAACTCATACAAGTACTATAACTTCTCGATGAGTTTATGATTGACTTTATTAAGCCATCCCTATAGAATTCAATCAGCTTGAAAATTGTTTTACCGTTATGCTTATCTCTACGAAGTTTTTCATATATTGCTCGTCCTGTTTATCATAAGTAATTCTTAAATTTCTCAGCGCCACCAGCCTCTAAAGGCTTCAATTACATATTTTATACAGGATTAAAAATGACTACTGGTATAGTTAAATGGTTTAACGCAGAAAAAGGTTTCGGTTTTATTCAACAAGAAAATGGCCCTGACGTTTTTGTTCACTTCCGTAACATCAACAGCTCCGGCTTTAAATCGCTTGATGAAGGCCAAAAAGTGCAGTTTACTGTTACTCAAGGTCAAAAAGGTCCACAAGCAGAAGAAGTCACTCTCATCTAATGCTGTAAGCGGTAGCTTGACTCTTCAGGCTGCCGCTTTTATGCCCCGCACCAACAAATCACCTCCTGCTAAAATCCAGATAATAAGTCGTTTAGTACGACTGTAAAACCAACCCGCTTTAATCTGACTCTTGCTATCAAGCAAAAGCAAAAACCTAGTAATTGTGTCTTTTACACAAAAATCTACTTGTGCTATGCTATTCCACTATTTTAAGGTAGCACCAGGGATGCGTGTTGTTTTAACAACAGAATTGCCATTGAGAGTACAGAATGACTGAATCGACCACAATACAAGCAACCGTGCAAACTATCATTACTGCACTCCAAGATAAACCGGGTGCACTTCTGCCTATTTTACATGCCATACAAGATAAATTAGGTTATATCCCAACCGATAGCGTTCCCGCTATTGCAAAAGCACTCAATCTTTCACGCGCTGAAGTTCACGGCGTCATTAGCTTTTACCATTATTTTCGTGATACGGCGCCGGGGAAACAAACGATACATGTTTGTCGTGCTGAATCGTGTCAGGCAATGGGTGGAAAACATCTGGAAGAACATATTAAAGACAGCCTGGGCATCGACTACCATGAAACCACGCAAGATGGAAAATTCTCTCTTGAACCCGTTTATTGCTTGGGTAATTGTGCTTGCTCTCCTGCCATACAAATAGACCATGAAGTTTACGGGCGTGTTTCGGCAGACAATTTTGACAGTATTATCAACGCCACCGAGGAACTTGCATGAGTATTACAATTTATGTCCCATGTGACTCGACTGCTGTTTCAATCGGCGCAGATCGCGTTGCCAAAGCGATTACTAAGGAAGCTGAAAAACGTAACCTTGATATCCAGTTAATTCGTAATGGATCAAGAGGTCTGTATTGGCTAGAACCACTGGTAGAGGTGGTTACTGAAGAAGGTAGAAAAGCTTATGGCCCTGTTCAGGTAACAGACGTAGCCAGTCTTTTTGATGCAAACTTCACCGAAGGTGGCGCTCATCCTCTCTATTTGGGCTTAACTGAAGAACTGGACTATCTAAAAAAACAACAACGCTTAACCTTTGCCCGTATTGGTATTACTGACCCTATCAGCTTAGACGATTATATTAAACTTGATGGTTACCAAGGACTGGGTAACGCACTTAAACAATCACAAGCTGAGATTGTTAAAGCCGTCACTGACTCTGGTTTACGGGGTCGCGGTGGTGCAGCCTTCCCGACTGGCATCAAATGGAACACCGTCCTTAATACTCCTTCAGAACAAAAATATATTATCTGTAATGCTGATGAAGGCGACTCTGGCACGTTCTCTGACCGCATGGTGATGGAAGGTGATCCGTTCGTCTTAATTGAAGGCATGACGATTGCTGGTATCGCTGTAGGTGCAACACAAGGCTATATTTACTTACGCGTAGAATACCCGCACGCGCACATCGCGCTGAATACTGCCATTCAAAAAGCTTATGAAGCGGGTTATTTAGGTGATGATATTCAAGGCAGTGGTAAAGCCTTTCATCTTGAAGTGCGTTTAGGTGCTGGTGCTTATGTTTGCGGCGAAGAAACGTCTCTCATGGAAAGCTTAGAAGGTAAACGTGGCTTAGTCCGTTTTAAACCCCCTTTACCTGCCATCAGTGGCTTGTTTGGTAAACCGACTGTTGTTAATAATGTAATCTCTTTGGCTTCTGTGCCCATTATTTTAGACAAAGGCGGTGACTATTACCGGGATTTTGGCATGGGTCGCTCACGCGGTACTTTGCCCTTACAACTGGCCGGTAACCTTAAACGTACGGGTTTAGTTGAAGTCGCTTTCGGCATGACCTTACGTGAACTCCTTTATGATTTTGGTGGTGGTTCCGCATCCGGTAAACCTATCAAGGCTGTGCAGGTTGGCGGCCCTTTAGGTTCTTATTTGCCCGAATCTCAATTTGATACGCCTTTAGACTACGAAGCCTTCGCAGCGAATTGGACTGTCTTGGGGCATGGTGGCGTAGTAGCATTTGATGATACGACCAATATGGCTGAATTAGCTCGCTATAGTATGGAATTTTGTGCCGCAGAATCGTGTGGCAAATGCACACCTTGCCGAATTGGTTCTACCCGTGGCTATGAAGTCATGGACGAGATTATTGCAGGTCAAGCACTTGATAAAAACATCCCTTTACTACGTGACCTTTGCAACACTCTGCTTAACGGCTCGCTTTGTGCTTTAGGCGGAATGACCCCTTATCCTGTATTAAGTGCTTTAAATCATTTTCCTGAAGACTTCGGTCTCACTGGAAAAGTAAACGCTGCCTGATAACCACGACACGAGGAATCCATCATGAGTATCAATAAAGAACAAGATTTTGGCACACCTGCCAGTCAATCAAGTAAATTAGTTAACCTGGAAATTGATGGTTTTAAAGTCACGGTTCCAGAAGGCACGTCGATTATGCGTGCAGCGGCTTCAATTGGAATTGATATTCCTAAGCTATGCGCAACAGACAGCATTGAACCTTTTGGTTCTTGTCGATTATGTGTGGTGCAAATTGAAGGTGGTCGCGGTATGCCCGCCTCATGTACTACGCCTGCGGCTGAAGGTTTAAAAGTGGTTACCCAAAATCAGAAATTAGCTGATGTCCGTCGTGGTGTCATGGAGCTGTACATCTCTGATCATCCTTTAGACTGCCTAACCTGCTCCTCTAATGGTGATTGTGAATTGCAAGATATGGCAGGTGCAGTAGGCCTGCGTGAAGTTCGTTACAACCCAGTTGAAACCCATCTTCACGCCGTTAAAGACGAAAGCAATCCTTACTTTAGCTTTGACCCCAGTAAATGTATTGTCTGCTCACGTTGTGTAAGAGCCTGTGAAGAAACCCAAGGTACTTTTGCCTTAACCATTGATGGTCGTGGTTTTGATTCTAAAGTATCACCCGGACAAAATGAAACCTTCATGGACTCAGAATGTGTTTCTTGTGGTGCCTGCGTTCAAGCCTGCCCTACCGCCACTTTAATGGAAAAATCGGTGATTGACCATGGTCAACCCGAACACGGCATTATTACTACCTGTGCCTACTGCGGTGTTGGTTGCTCCTTTAGAGCAGAAATGAAAGGCGAACAAGTCATCCGAATGGTGCCCAATAAAGATGGTAAAGCTAACCACGGTCATTCTTGTGTCAAAGGCCGATTCGCTTTTGGTTATGCGACTCACAAAGATCGCATTGCTAAACCCATGATACGCGCCAGCATTAAAGATGCATGGCAAGAAGTCAGTTGGGAAGAAGCCATTAATCATGCCGCTTCTGAGCTAAAACGTATTCAAGCAAAATACGGTAAAGATGCCATTGGTGGGATCACTTCATCTCGTTGCACCAACGAAGAAGCCTATTTAGTACAAAAATTAATTCGTGCTGGTTTTGGTAACAATAATGTCGATACCTGCGCCCGCGTATGCCATTCTCCAACGGGGTATGGTCTAAAACAAACGTTTGGCGAATCGTCTGGCACGCAAAACTTTGATTCCGTTATGCAAGCAGATGTTATTGTGGTGATGGGGGTTAATCCTACCGACGGACATCCTGTGTTCGGCTCAATGATGAAGAAGCGTTTACGTCAAGACGCAAAACTGATTGTCATTGACCCGCGTAATATTGATTTAGTCAAAACGCCTCACGTCCAGGCCGATTATCATTTGAAATTACGCCCAGGCACTAACGTAGCGGTAGTCAATGCCTTAGCTCACGTCATTGTTACTGAAAACCTAGTCGATGAAGACTTTGTGAATGCCCGTTGCGATGTCGTTTCATTTAATAAATGGCGTGCCTTTGTTTCCGATGTTCGCCACTCACCTGAAAATACAGAAGCCATCACTGGCGTTCCCGCTGCAGATATAAGAGCAGCAGCCCGTTTATATGGAACAGTTAAAAATGGTGCATTTCATTATGGCTTAGGAGTCACTGAGCATAGCCAAGGCTCCACTACCGTGATTGGTATCGCCAATTTAGCCATGGCAACTGGGAACTTAGGTCGTGATGGCGTGGGTGTAAACCCTTTACGTGGACAAAATAACGTGCAAGGTTCTTGTGACATGGGTTCATTTCCGCATGAACTCCCCGGCTATCGCCATGTCTCTGATCCAGAAACACACGCATTGTTTGAATCAGCCTGGCAAGCGCCCTTAAGTACTGAACCTGGATTGCGAATTCCAAATATGTTCGATGCCGCACTTGATGGCACTTATATGGGCATGTACATTGAAGGTGAAGATATTGCCCAATCTGATCCAGACATTACACATGTTCATGCGGCGCTAAGAGCCATGGAATGCGTTATTGTTCAAGATATTTTCTTGAATGAAACGGCAAAATTTGCACACGTCTTCTTGCCCGGTGCTTCATTTTTAGAAAAAGACGGCACCTTTACTAACGCTGAGCGTCGTATTTCGCCAGTGCGTAAGGTTATGCGTCCATTAGCGGGCTATGCTGATTGGGAAGTCACTCAACTGCTATCCAATGCGTTGGGCTACCCCATGAATTATAGTCATCCCTCTGAAATCATGGATGAGATTGCTCGCTTAACACCTAGTTTTAACGGTGTAAGCTATGACAAAATAACCGAATTGGGTAGTATACAATGGCCTTGCAACGATGAGACCCCCGAAGGTACACCCATTATGCATAGTAATGAGTTTATGCGCGATAATGGTAAGGGCTTGTTTATGTTGACCGAATATGTAGCAACCCGAGAAAAGGTCACTCAAAAGTTCCCCTTGATATTAACGACAGGTCGTATCTTATCTCAATACAATGTGGGTGCTCAAACCCGCCGTACTGAAAATAATGCTTGGCATTCAGAAGATATATTAGAAATTCATCCTCATGATGCTGAAGATCGTGGCGTAACATCAAATGACTGGGTCGGCATTAAAAGCCGTGTCGGTGAAACGGTGTTGCGTGCTTTAGTTACTGATCGTGTTCAACCCGGCGTTGTCTACACTACATTCCATTTCCCTGAATCCGGGGCGAATGTTATCACCACCGATAACTCTGACTGGGCCACTAATTGCCCTGAGTATAAAGTCACTGCTGTGCAAATTACCAAGGTGCTTCAACCTTCTGAATGGCAAAAAGAATATCAGGCTTTTTCAGAGTTGCAATTAGATTTGCTTGAGCAAGGCATTAGCAATGGTTCGTAATAATAACCATCGAGAGAATTTTCTCATCACCCTTCTTAACAGCTGGGTGTGAGTTAATCGTGGATGAATTATTATTAGATCTGGGCTGGCCCAGCTATAAAGAAGTGACTGTTGATCGTTGGAAAGGTGACTTACAGGAACAAAAGCAGGATTATGTTGCTGAAGAAGTCCCTATTTCTTTAATTTATAATGGCTTGCCTCATGTTGTTATGCTGGCAACGCCCACTAATCTTGAAGAATTTGCCTTAGGGTTTAGTATTACTGAAGGTATTTTAAAAAATCCGCAAGAACTCTTGTCAACACGGATTTATAATCGTTCTAATGGAATTGAGATTCAGATAAAGATTCCTGAGCATCGATTTCAATGCATGTCTGATAAAGGCCGCAATTTGACGGGGCGAACCGGTTGTGGCTTATGTGGTGCAAGTACGTTAAAACAGGCTATCCGTCAACCTAATGCGGTTGATGGTAGCCTTGTGCTCTCAGCTACTGATTTACGCACTGCCTTATCAGAACTGCATCAACACCAGCATCTTAATCGAATCACGGGCGCTATTCATGCGGCTGCTTGGGTAGTTCCGGGACAAGGTATAATTGATATTAGGGAGGATGTGGGACGACATAACGCACTGGATAAATTGATCGGCTTTTTATTAAAAACAGAAAAAGACCTATCAACAGGATTTGTTATTGTGACGAGTCGAGCCAGTTATGAAATGATCCAAAAAACAGCTTGGGTAGGCATTAATCTATTGGCCGCTATTTCAGCGCCTACAGGTTTAGCCATACGACTAGCCAATGAGACCGGCCTTACATTAATTGGCTTTGCTAGAAATGATCAGCATGTTGTATACACCCATCCTCAGCGTTTAACCCATAACAGCGATGTATTATGAGCAATAAAATTGAAACCCTTATTAGAATGGCCAATGATATTAGTGATTTTTTTAATGCCGAACCGGATAAAGAGATCGCTGCTAAAGGCGTAATAAATCACATCACAAGATCATGGGATCCCAGAATGCGTAGCGATATTATTGCGTATTTGCACGAAGATGGATCAGAATTAAGTGACTTAGCTAAAAACGCTGTCTCTCAACTTAATTAAGGAAAGATCGCTTTATAACTTGAACTGCTATATCTCCGTACGGATGGTTTACTCTAAGTTATTTTGTATTCCTCAAATATAAGTTCGTCTATCGTGTTTAGGCGACCTATTAATAACACGCCTAAAACGATTTAGAAACAATGACTGACCCCGCAAAAATCAACCGAAGTTTATCTTGGACATTATTATTTGCGGGGACATTGTTTGTCAGCGCCTCACTGATGTTCGTTCTGCAACCCCTGTTTGGTAAAATCCTTTTACCTCTACTGGGTGGTTCTCCTGCGGTCTGGAATACCTGTATGGTGTTTTATCAAACCATTCTGTTTCTGGGTTATCTTTACGCGCATACCCTTTCTACACGGTTTACTCAACACAGACAAATACAGATACATACCCTTGTTATTCTGATCAGTTTCCTGGCCTTACCCCTTGCCTTACCAGAAAATACCGCTCCGCCTACTGAAAGCAACCCCACATTCTGGCTGCTTTGGACACTACTCTTAGCGATTGGTCTGCCTTTTTTTGTAGTATCAACCACCTCACCGCTAATACAAAAATGGTTTGCTAATATCGGTCATCAAACCAGTGATGATCCTTATTTTCTTTATGCCGCCAGTAACACCGGCAGCCTGATAGCTCTGTTAAGTTACCCCTTTTTACTTGAACCCAGTATTGGACTTGCTCATCAAAAAACCTACTGGAGCATAGGCTATGTAATCCTATGCCTTTTAATCGCAGGCTGTGCAGCTATTTTATGGAAGAGTAAAACCCGTCAAAGTACCGCGCAAAATCAAACCAGCGAAGAAAATACACTGAGTGTTTTTAAAAAACTCCATTGGTTGGCCTTAGCGTTTGTACCTTCTAGCCTACTCTTAGGCTTAACCAATTTTATCAGCACAGATATTGCTTCCGTGCCTTTGTTATGGATTATCCCCTTAACGGTATATTTGCTGTCCTTCGTGATTGTTTTTTCCAAATGGAATGACAACATACATCCTACTATAGTCAAGCTACAGCCGGTCATCTTATTACCTTTTATAGCTTACGCCTTTATTAATCCGGCAGATTTGCCTTATTGGGCGTATTTAATCCTACACCTACTGGCATTTTTCTTTGCTGTCATGGTCTGTCACGGTGAACTCGCTAAAAATAGACCTAACACCCAGCATTTAACCACATTTTATTTGATCATGTCTTTTGGCGGTATGCTGGGTGGCATGTTTAATACCTTTGTCGCGCCGTTCATATTCAATGGAATCTATGAATACCCAATCATGATTGTTGCTGCATTATTGCTGAGACCCTGGCCACGTGACTCCATTAAAAAAGGCTTATTACTGCAAATTGCAATCCCTGTCCTACTGGTTATCATCGGCTTAGTGCTTTATGCCAACATAGAAGACTTACTGCAATACTTTGACATTATAGTCATCAGTTTAATTGTCTTAACGCTGATTACTTTTTTTCTTAGAGCCAAGCCCGTTGCCTTTGCCTTAACCACAGGTGCTATTATTTTCCTTGCCTTAGGATTACATGGCTTATCGTCACATACGCTTTATCAGGAACGCTCATTTTTTGGTGTTCTCGCGGTCAGAGAAAGTGTACTCACTTCAGAACAAAATCAACCAGAAACCTATCATGAACTTTTTCATGGTACGACTAAACACGGTGCACAACGCCTACCGGAAGCACTTGCAACCATTCCTCTGACCTATTACAGTCGCCCAGGCCCCATGGGACAACTGTTTAAAGAATATGATAATAACAATCAAAATTGGACTATCGGCATTGTTGGACTCGGTGCAGGCGCCTTAGCGTGTTACGCTAAACCCTCACAACACTGGACTTTATACGAAATTGATCCCTTAGTTATAGATATCGCCAGTAATCCAGCGTATTTCAGCTATTTAAGGCGTTGCTCTTATGATTCTAAAATGAGTATAGGTGATGCCCGACTGTCATTAGAGAAAGAGCCTGACGGCAAATTTGATTTGTTAATCATGGATGCTTTTAGCTCAGACTCTGTACCCACTCATTTACTGACTCAAGAAGCGATTGAAATGTATTTTAAGAAGCTAAAACCCCAAGGTATCCTGGCTTTTCATATTACCAATCGGCATCTCTTGTTAAAGAAAGTCTTGTCCATTCATGCTGAAAAAATGCATTTTTCAGCACTCATAGAAGAGTTCAAACCTCAACAGGAATTACCCTTAGTCGTTGCTACCGATTGGGTAGTCATGGCAAAGGATTCCCAAACGCTTGCTCCATTGAGTCTAAGTCGCTTGGGTAATTGGCAAAAAATGCCCCTCTATTTTGACATGCAACCATGGACGGATGACTTTACTAATATTGTCAGTATTTGGAAGTAAATAAATATTCAGCCAACAGCAATTCAGAGCTGGAGCTGAATTAAACCAAGGAACTTGAATATGTGCACATTGCGCTTGGATTGATGCTATATCAAATCGCAAAATTGATTAATTTTGAATCCGCTATGCCTAAAAAACTCATTTTAATAGTAATGACTACTTCTGTTTTTACATTGACTGCTTATGCCGAGGATCACACTTACCCGACTTTATTGACGTCAACTCCGTCTCAGTCATCTGATGAGTCGATTGTTGAACTGGAAACGATAACAGTTACAGCGGATGCTCAAGCCAAGCCTTCTAATACGGCACTGCCGATGATAAAGCTCAGCGGTGATGATTTGACCATGAAACTGGGCAATACTATCGGTGATGCTTTAAAGCAGGAACAGGGAATCACCAACCAGTCCTTTAGTCCCGGCGTGGGTACACCTGTAATACGTGGTCAAAGTGGCCCTAGAGTACGTGTTTTACAGAACGGCATCGGCAGTAATGACCTCTCTCAATTAAGCCCGGATCATGCCACCAGTATTGACCCGTCCCTTGCCGAGAGTATAGAAGTACTGCGCGGGCCTGCTACCTTGTTGTACAGTAGTGGTGCAATCGGTGGCGTAGTCAATGTCATTGATAACCGCATCCCTACCCACTTATCTGCAAAACCCGTTAATCTCGTGTTTGATCAACGCTATGATTCGGCGTACAACGAATCCAGTACTGCTTTGAAAGCAGAAGGTAGCAATAGCCATTTGGCTTATCATCTCGACGGCGTGTTTCGGGATATGGGGGATATGTCCATTGGTGGCTCAGCTATTGATGCATCCGCTGCAGAATCTCTTGACCCCACACTCAAGGTCGTTCAAAACAGTCACGGCGTAATTCCAAATACAGCTGGAAGAAACATTAACGGCTCAGTGGGTGGTTCTTACGTTGGGGATAAGGGCTTTGCTGGGTTGGCCTTTAATCAGCTACATAATAATTACGGCATCGCGCCAGATGGTGGGACTTTTACTTCAAACGGTTTGACCTACACAGATCCCAATACCCGTATCGATCAACGGCAAAAAAAATACGACTTCAAGAGTGAATTGAATATCCCCTTCCGTTTTGCTGACAAACTCAGTATGCGCCTGGGTTATACGGACTATTCTCATACGGAACTGAACGGCGGCGTTCCAGGCATACCTTACAGCCCAGGCACAGCGTTTAGCAACAAGACCTACGAAGGACGAATCGAACTAGCTCACAAAGCCATCGGCCCGTTAAATGGAACTGTGGGTTTTCAGGCCAATTCCAGTCAATTTAATGCATTTGATTTTCCGACTGGCGGCGTGCCAACGGTTGATCTTTCCACAACGCCCTCCACGATAACCAATATAGTCCCCGCCACGCAAAGCAACAGTTTTGGGGCGTTCGGTTTAGAATCATTAGAATGGGGGAGCGTCAAATATCAAACCGGGTTAAGGGTAGAAGATACCACCCTCACGCCCAATGCCAGCAATACTTATACGGCACCCTACAGACTTAATAGCAGCTCATCCACTAACTATGCGATTGGCTCATCCTATAACTATACTCCGATCAGCGCTTCCGCCTCGGCGTTATGGAAACTGGATAAGATTAACAATCTGAACTTGGCAATTACCCGTTCCCAGCGTGCGCCCCAGGTGCAAGAATTGTTCTCCAATGGCTATCATGACGCCACTCGGACTTACGAACTGGGTGACCCTGTGTTACAAATGGAAACGTCCTATAACCTGGATCTCGGCTATAAATTTAAAACCCAATGGATGCGAGCCGAAGTGGATCTATTTAATAATTGGGCAAACAATTACATTTACCAGCAACGAACAGGGGAGTTTGTACCTCAAGGCTTCATTCCGACCTTAGGTAATACCTTAAATACAGCTAACGCGGATTGCCAAACAGGATCAACTACCAGTGCCTGTACCCCTGTGACAGCCAGTATGCAGGGTAACGCTATCTTTAGAGGCTACGAAAGCAAACTGGTTTTTCCTGTTGCTGAACCTTGGCAAGGTGCATTAGATTTAACCTTGTTCAGTGATTACACCCATGGAACATTTATTGCCACAGGAGCAACTGTGCCCCGTATGCCGCCATTACGCTTTGGGTTTCAGTTGGATTATATCCAGAATAAATGGTCAGGCAATCTACGCTTTACTCGTGCCCAAGCACAAGATCGACCCGGCGTAAACGATACACCCACAGCAGGGTATTACCTGTTAGGTATAGGTGGAGAATACCAGGTGAATACCTTTCACGACAGTAAAATCATGTTGTTTTTAAAAGGAAACAATCTGCTTAATGAAAATATTCGTAACTCAGTGTCTTATTTGCGCAATTTTGCTCCGGAGCCAGGTCGTGGTATCTCCATTGGAATTCGGATTAACTATTAAAACCTTTTTGTTACTAGAAAATAAAACCTCAAAAATTAAGTATTAAAAACCGATTATAAATATAAAGTTGAACAGGTTCTTAATAGCTTGATTGGTGGGCACCCATCGGGCTTTAATGTAAAACAAATTTAAATCCAATGAGCAACAAAATCGTTGCCAACACAGGGCGTAAATATTTTTCAGGTATCTTTGCACTTAAATGACTCCCTATCCATATACCCGGTAAAGAACCAATCAATAAACTACCTAATAAAACCCCATCCACATTTCCCAAACTCAAGTGACCAATTCCAGCCACAGCCGTCAAAGGAATCGCATGAGCCAAGTCAGTACCCACGATTTTCACTGTCGTCATTCCAGGATAAAGAAATAACAAAGCCACAGTACCCAAGGCTCCAGCCCCTACAGAGGACAAGGTAACTAACACACCTAATATAGCGCCAATTATTACAGTCGCTGGAATTTGCAAATGCTTAAACCGTGCCGCATTTTGAGGGTTACTGTGTTCATCATCAATGGGCTTAATATTTTTCGCTCTGTTCAACAAAATACTACGAATAAGCAGTGCGCAGGCGGTTAAAATTAAAGCGATACCTAATGCAAAAGTAATGGTACCTGTTATTTCCTTGCCAACGGACAGATAATACTTCAGTACAAACAAGGTCGTCACCGCAAAAGGGATACTGCCTAGCGCCATCCAGCCAACAATTTTCCAATCCACTGAGCCATGTTTACCATGATGCACCCAAACACCGCCGGTTTTAGTGATAGCTGCAAATAAAAGATCTGTACCCACTGCAACTGCGGGATTGAAACCAAATAAGAACACCAGTAATGGCGTCATCAAAGATCCGCCACCCACACCCGTAATTCCGACTAATATTCCGACTGCAAAACCTGATAAAGTATACCCAAAACTCATCAAAACTAACCTTATGCTTTATGACCAAAAATGCACCTACTATAACAGTTAATTAGATAGCCATTACAAAAGATTGCGGATAAATGGGTAGACGGTCTAATTGAATCGATTAGCGTACAAAGTGATAAAGTCGATAAGAAGATTGATACGCCCGTAAAGGATTTTCGGCAGTCATAACTTTAGCTTCAGCAATCAAATTTGACCACTAGAAACACCTAACCAAGTACTGCAACAACCCGGCCAATGATTTTAACTGAAGACCCATCAGCAGTAATGACTGAAGGACTGACGGCTAGTGACATCGCTAATGGCGTTTCCAACACACTACTTCGGGACTAGGAACAGGCTTTGGGTTTTAAATACAAAAGCTATCCTAAGACCTGAGGGTTTGTCTAAAGTTACTCGGCAAATACTTCAGCCAAGTCAATCAGCAGATCTGAAAATAAAGCCGGACTGGCTTTATCCTCACCTGAATACATCGTAATGAGTTCGTATTTTTCTGTTTGTTCATTTAACACAAATTGGTGTACTGATTGCTCATAAGGATAAACTATCCAATACTCTTTTACGCCGCTTTCTTGATAAAGAGTAAATTTCTCTTGGGTTTCACGCTTGGAGTTGCCTTTGGATAAAATCTCGATGATCCAGTCCGGTGCGCCATTACAGCCTTGAACATCCAGTTGCTCCGGGTTACAAATAACACATAAATCAGGCTGCACCACGGTAAAGATTTCTTTGTTGGTCAATATCGATTTTCTTTTATTGTATAAACGCACATCCAAGGGTGCTGCAAAGGCGCGACAGGATTTGTTAACGAAATAATTAAAAAGAGTGCCGGTAAAGTACCAGGATATACTTTGATGCAGCACATTAGGCGCAGGTGACATCATTTGGATCTTACCTTTAATTAACTCAACGGTCTCATCGAATTGCCAGGTTAAATAATCCGCGTAACTATAGGTTTCGTTTAAATCCAGTTGAGAAAGTTTGTTAATGGGGCTCATAATGTTACCTGATGACTGGGTGTGTATATCAAGGCCTATCTTAACAACAAAGACCGAAGCATAGTGAATAAAATACCAAGATCAACAAATTCCTTTACCAGAAATCAGAAAAAGAAAATATCACTACCAACGAAATAGTTAAAAAGGTTTAGTCATAATGAACATAGATAAAATAGCTAACGCTATTAAAGCCGATGCCGGAAGAGCATTACCTGGCTTGACTGAAAGCCTTGCTGAAATGCAACTAAGCATTGCCGGACGGACTCATACGCCTGAACAGATATTAATACGGATTGCCCGGAATAAATCTGGTAAAACCCAGCAAGCTTTTGCTGACTTGATTAAAACCCCAGTGGCTACATTACGCGACTGGTAACGAAAAAGGAACTAACACTCATGAAGGCAGACCCCAAGATACCCCTAAAAAACGCGTAATAAGCCATTAAAGTGCTAACAAAAAGAGCTGTTTTTAAGCCATCGGAGTGTCTGAATATCCTTTTTGGCGTTAAAGTTTGACAACATCCCATCATACCGCTATCTTGATCTCATTAAATACAAGGAGATAACAATGACCACCATTACATTCGACACACTCAAATATGCCGAGCGACTTGAAAAAGCCGGCATACCTAGAGAACATGCTAAAGCCGAAGCTGAAGCATTAGCGGATGTACTTGCATCAAACGCACAAGATTTGTCTACCAAGACTGATATAGCTTTAATGCATTCTGAAATGCGCGAAATGCGTACCGAAATCAACGGCGAATTGAAATTATTACGCTGGATGGTCGGGATGTCGATAGCGTTGTCAACCGGTACGATTGCCTTGCTGGCAAAACTTGTCTTCATACTGCCTCACTAAGGTTGTTAGTGCGCTGGGAGAGCGTTACATCTCCCCAAGAATATCCAAAGCCTCAGATAAGATAGACACCCCATGAATCTCCAAGCCTTTAATTGGCGTTTTGGGGACATTCGCTTTAGGAATAATCGCTTTCTTAAAGCCATGCTTGGCCGCATCATTCAGACGCGCATGACCATTCGCAACCGGCCTGATTTCACCACTCAAACCAATCTCCCCAAAGAAAAAGGCATCATGTGGAATCACCTTATCTTTTAAACTCGACACCACCCCAATCACAATCGCCAGATCAGAACTGGTTTCCGTGACTTTAATACCACCCACCACATTGGCATAAATCTCATCCTGTGCAGTAAAAATACCGCCATGTCGATGAAGTACCGCCAGCAACATCGCCAAGCGGTTTTGATCAAAGCCCACAGCTAAGCGTCTTGGATTACCATACTGACATTCTGTCACTAAGGCTTGAATCTCGACTAATAAAGGCCGTGTTCCTTCCCATAGTACCGTAACAACACTGCCTGAAGACGGCTTTTCAGCTCGATTTAAAAACATCGCCGAAGGATTCTTAACTTCTTTTAGTCCTGAGCTATCCATAGCAAAGAAGCCTAATTCACCGACGCTACCAAAGCGATTTTTATCTGCTCTTAACACCCTAAAACGGGCATCATCGGTTGAACCTAACATGACTTGCGTATCAACGATATGACTTAAGGTCATCGGCCCCGCCAAGGATTGATCTTTTGTCACATGCCCGACCATAAAAATAGACACATGATGTTTCTTTGCATATTGCGTCAAATAACTGGCAGACTCTCGCACCTGAGATACCGAACCCGGTGCAGAATCAGCTTCTTGCGTGTGCATAACCTGAATAGAATCTATCACTAAAATCTGCGGCTTAACTTCATCCAGGGTGTCACAGATTCGCTGTACTGATGTTTCCATCAACATCATGATCTTTTCAGCGGGTAACTTTAAGCGCAAGGCTCTTTCAGCAATCTGCTGTAAAGACTCCTCACCCGACACATACAGTACACTCACACCCCGATCAGCGATATTTGCAATCGCTTGTAATAACAAAGTACTCTTCCCTGCCCCTGGTGCACCGCCAATCAGCACCACACTGCCTCTGACAATACCGCCACCCAAGACACGATCAAACTCTGAAATCCCAGTGGAGATCCGCTCAGCCTGAGATAAACTCACATCAGATAATAACTTAACCTCCGAACGACTCCCTGCATATCCAGCACGACTACTCCGCTCTGTACTGGCCGAACCCAACCGAACTTCTTTAATCGTATTCCATTCGCCACAACGGGTACATTGTCCACCCCAGCGCGGATAATCAGCACCACACTGATCACACACAAACCCTATTTTTACTTTTTTACTCATGATTTAACTAACAGAAATTAAATAGCCGTTTAATTACTGACGAGTGTACCAAAATAATGGCTGATTCCAGCAATAGATATCAATAAAGAAGACTGTATAACTCATCACAATACTTTAATATTACTCAGCTATACTAAAGAGCTAACCGATTTATGGAACCACTCAATGTATAAATCAACAATCCAGCATCTAGGCTATGACTTTAAAACCTTAGCTAACTTAATGGCTAAAGCCACGCCGCCTCGTTCCGGTGATGTTCTGGCGGGTGTTGCGGCCACCAATAACCTTGAGCGTGTCGCCGCACAATGGACACTGGCGGACGTGCCTTTAAAACAATTTCTGAATGAAGCACTGGTTCCTTATGAATCGGATGAAATTACTCGCCTGATTATTGATGATCATGATAGCCTCGCCTTTGCGCCCATTAGCCATCTAACCGTCGGTGATTTTCGTAACTGGTTATTATCAGAACAAGCCACTACTGAGACGCTAACGGCTATTGCTCCTGGATTAACACCCGAAATGGTAGCGGCTGTCTCTAAACTGATGCGCATTCAGGATTTAATTCTGGTCGCCAAGAAATGCCGCGTTATCACCCAATTTCGTAACACGATTGGCTTAAAAGACCGCTTCTCCACACGCTTACAACCCAATCATCCAACTGATAATCCAGCGGGTATTGCGGCCAGTCTGATCGATGGACTATTGTATGGCTGTGGTGATGCGGTTATCGGCATTAATCCAGCCTCTGATAATCTGGAAGCCACGCTACGTTTATTACACCTGCTGAATGATGTTATTGAACGCTTTCAAATACCCACTCAAGCCTGTGTTTTAGCCCATGTAACGACCACCTTAAAAGCCATTGAGCAAGGCGCTCCGGTTGACCTCATGTTTCAATCGATTGCGGGCACCCAAAAAGCCAATGACAGTTTTGGGATTAACCTAGGGTTACTCGCTGAAGCGCATCAAGCCACCTTAGACTTAAGACGAGGTACTGTAGGGACAAACTGCATGTACTTTGAAACCGGACAAGGCAGTGCTCTCTCAGCTAATGCTCATGAAGGACTTGATCAACAAACCTGTGAAACCAGAGCTTATGCAGTCGCCCGTAAATTTAAGCCACTGCTGGTTAATACCGTGGTCGGCTTTATTGGCCCTGAATATCTTTATGACGGCAAACAAATTATCCGCGCCGGCTTAGAGGATCATTTCTGTGGAAAATTACTCGGTTTGCCGATGGGTTGTGATATTTGCTATACCAATCACGCCGAAGCCGATCAAGATGATATGGATATGTTACTCAGTGCCTTTGCTATGGCGGGTGGGACATTTATTATGGGAGTGCCGGGCGCCGACGATATCATGTTAAATTATCAATCAACCTCATTTCATGATGCCTTGTATATACGTCAAACATTGGGCTTAAGACCCGCACCCGAATTTGAACAATGGCTGCAACACCACGAGCTATTTGATGCACATAATCAATTGCGTCAACAGACTGACATACCCCCTTTGTTTAAAGCGTCTTTACAACAGTTAAAGAACTCTCAATCATGACTTACCCTAAAAACCCCTCCGTTGCTTACGACCCTTGGCAACACCTAAGCCAATTTACTCCTGCTCGTATTGCCTTAGGTCGAACGGGAATGAGTTTACCCACACGAGCGAACTTAGACTTTCAATTAGCCTATGCTCTGGCACGTGATGCTGTGCATATCCCCTTGGATTTTATCCAACTCAAACAACGTTTAAATAAGCTAGGTTATGCAACCCAAGCCTTACAAAGTCAGGCTGAAAACGAATCCATGTATTTACAACGCCCTGATCTGGGACGATTACTCAGTTTAAACTCTTTAGCTGAATTACAGGCTCAACCGCCTCTTGCCGTTGATGCCGTTATTATCATCGCAGATGGCTTATCCTCCAAAGCCATTGAGCATCATGCTGTGCCTTTTATAGAGCTATTATTACCGGCGTTACAGGCAAAGGCTTATCATATCCCACCGCTGTGTCTGGTTAAGCAGGGCCGTGTCGCTATTGGTGATGCGATTGCAGAACATTTTAAAGCGCGGCTGTGTATCCTATTAATTGGAGAACGACCCGGTCTAAGCTCACCGGATAGCATGGGCATTTACTTTACCTATCAGGCGCAATCTGGCGTCAGCACCGATGCAGATCGTAACTGTATTTCTAACATCCATAATAATGGCTTAAGTTATGAACAAGCCTTAAAGAAATTGCTTTTCTTGATTGATGGAGCTGAACAGCTACAATTATCTGGAGTGAGTTTAAAGGATGAAACCACGGAAACAGGATTAAATCATCAATTGGAGGCTAATTTTTTATTAAGTTGAGATTCATTGTATTAAATTAAGTATCACTTAGCCAGAGATCAATTAAAGTTGAGTATCACCTAAAGATAATATTCTTGTGCTGTTAATAACAAAATAGCCAATGAACACTGTTATGTTTGCTACAATTGAAATAGCAACAAATAACAATTCAATTTAAAATCATAAAGATATATAAGATTAATTACTTGGCACGACCTGTGCTTTTACTTAAGGTAAACTTAACTTTAAGAGGTCAAAGCCATGCAATTGCCAGTATTAAACAATACCCCAAGCCAAGCAGAGCATGGGGCAAAGGGTGGCTGTTCAGCCAGTTCTTGTGGAACAACAGACAATCAGATGGATTCCTTACCCGATTCAATTCGGGAAAAAGTTCAAAACCACCCCTGTTATTCTGAAGATGCACATCATTACTTTGCACGCATGCATGTGGCGGTGGCACCGGCATGTAATATTCAGTGTCATTACTGTAATCGAAAATACGACTGTGCCAACGAATCTCGTCCTGGTGTAGTATCAGAGTTATTAACACCTGATCAAGCGGTTAAGAAAACCATGGCCGTCGCGGCTACCATTCCACAAATGACCGTACTGGGTATTGCAGGCCCCGGTGACCCATTAGCTAATCCAGAACGCACGTTTGAAACCTTCCGCCGATTAAGTCAAGAAGCCCCCGACATTAAGCTTTGTGTGTCGACTAATGGCCTTGCTTTACCTGATGCGGTTGAAGAACTTTCTAAACATAATATTGACCACGTTACCATTACCATTAATACCGTTGACCCTGAGATTGGTGCCAAAATCTATCCTTGGATTTTCTGGAATAACAAACGTATCAAAGGTGTTAAAGGTGCAAAAATCCTGATTGAACAACAACAAAAAGGCCTAGAAATGCTCATAGCAAAAGGCATTTTAGTTAAAGTCAATTCGGTCATGATTCCGGGTGTTAATGATCAGCACTTAGCCGAAGTCAGTAAGGTAGTTAAATCCAAAGGCGCTTTCTTGCACAATGTGATGCCATTAATTGCTGAAGCCGAACACGGTACTTTCTATGGCGTCATGGGACAACGTGGCCCTACTCCAGAGGAATTACAAGATTTACAGGATAGCTGTTCTGGTGACATGAACATGATGCGTCATTGCCGTCAATGCCGCGCAGATGCAGTGGGCTTACTGGGTGAAGATCGCGGTGATGAGTTTACCTTGGACAAGATTGAAGAAATGGATATCGATTATCAGGCCGCCATGGAAAAACGTAAAGTCATCCATCAAGCCATTCAAGAAGAAATGGACAGTAAACGTCTCGAAAAAGCTGTCAAAGCACAGCAACATCAACAGGAACCTAAACTTAACACCCGTCCGGTATTAATGGCTGTGGCGACCAGTGGTCAAGGGGTTATCAACGTGCATTTTGGTCATGCTAAAGAGTTCCTGATTTATGAAGCCTCACCTGAAGGCGTTCGCTTCATCAGTCATCGTAAAGCGGATCAATATTGTGGCGGAGATACCAGCTGTGGTGATGGTGAAAGTGTCTTACAACTAACCATCAGAGCGCTCGCAGGTTGTGAAGCGGTATTGTGTTCAAAAGTGGGTTATGAACCTTGGGAGATGCTTGAAGCAGCGGGCATTGCACCGAATGGTGAACACGCTATGGAGCCGATTGAAGATGCTGTCTTGGCTGTATATAAAGAAATGGCTGCTGCCGGCAAACTGGATGAAAAGAACGAAGCCGTCCGCGCAAACGCATAACTAAACCCGGGGATTGGGTTAGTACTTAGCTAACCCAAGTCAAAGCTAACAGTCTGGATTATTAGGTGATGCTTATGCTAAACCAATCAACGATTCTAGGAGTCCACTATGGCAGTATCTATTATTGATTTATGCGTCAATTGTTTTGCCTGCGAACCCGTATGCCCCAGCCATGCGATTTCTGAAGCAAAACCGCATTTCATGGTTGACCCCAAAAAATGTACTGAATGCGAAGGTGATTTTCCAGTCTTTCAATGCGCCAGTATTTGTCCCATAGAAGGCGCAATTTTAGATTCTTTTGGTGTTGCTATTAATCCGCCAGGCTCTTTAACGGGCATTCCACCCGAAAAAATGGCTGAAGCGATGGCAGAATTACAATCCCACTAATTCAGGAGTTATCTAATGGTCACTATCACATTCTATGAAAAGCCCGGTTGTGCTAACAATACTCGGCAAAAGAAACTGTTGGTGGCCGCCGCTCATCAGGTTATTCCTAAAAACATCTTAACTGAAGAGTGGACTGAGCAACGCTTACGTCCTTTCTTTGGTGATTTACCGGTTAAAGACTGGTTTAACTACAGTGCGCCGGATATTAAATACGGTGAAATTGAT
>QVQE01000134.1 GCA_003584865.1 Methylococcales bacterium | reverse complement strand
CTGTTCAAGACTTGGGGATATAATATAATGACCGCTAACCGGGAGAAGACCTATTAAACTAAAACTAGCCTCTGCTGTATTAATAACGGTAGCATCTATTGGAACACCCGACTTGGTAAACGCTTCCGGTTACGCACTAATCGATCAAAATTCCAGCGGCATGGGTAATTCATTTGCCGGAGCGGCCGCTGTCGCGGAAGATGCCAGTACCATTTACTTTAACCCAGCCGGCATGAGCTATTTACCTGACAGTCAGTTTGTAGTGGCTGGACAAGCCATTAAGGCTAACGTCGAGTTTAATAACAATGATTCAAAAACGATTGGTCGGCTCGGTACTCCTACTGGTCTGAGCGGCGGAAACGGCGGAGATCCTGCCGACTGGAAGTTTTTACCCAACTTTTATTACGCTAAGGCCGTTACGGACTCGATTCATCTGGGACTGGGCGTCAATTCACCCTTCGGTCTTGAAACGCAGTATGACAGTAGCTGGATTGGGCGTTATCAAGCCTTAAACTCCAAACTTCAAACCATCAACATCAATCCTAGCGTGTCGTTTAAAGCCAATGATTGGTTGTCATTAGGTGCAGGCATCAATATACAGTATGCAGAGACCACATTAACCAACGCACTAGATGTGGGTACTATCTGTTATGGCAAGGTTAATCCGCGTACTTGTGGTGCAATGGGGCTAACTCCACAAAATAGTGATGGTAACGTCAGCATAAAAGGCGATGACTGGGGCGTGGGGTACAATCTGGGGGTTATTTTTCGCCCCATCGAGTCTACTCGTATCGGTGTTGCCTACCGCTCAAGAATTAACTACACGCTGAAAGGCAATGCTACCTTTAGCAATATTGCTACGCCGTTGACCGGTTACTTTCCTAACAGTGCTGTAACGGCAGATTTTGTTGTGCCAGACTCAGTTTCCACGAGTCTTGTCCACCAACTGAATAAGCAATGGGATTTACTGGCCGATGCAACCTGGACACACTGGAGTCTCTTTAAACAATTAAAAGTCGTGGCGACTTCAGGCACAGTGCTTAATAATCAGACAGAAAATTGGCAGGACACGATGCGCTATTCTATCGGTGCCAGTTATCGCTACACCGAAAAACTAAAATTCCGCGTCGGTTCGGCTTATGATCAAGCACCGGTTAAGGATGCTTATCGTACGGCACGCATTCCCGATAATAATCGCATTTGGATGTCAGTGGGTGCCAACTACAAGCTCACGTCCAGCAGTAGTTTTGACGCAGGATATACGCATATCTTTATTAACAATGCGCCGATAAATCAAGGTGCGGTAGGTACTACGGTAACCGGTCAACTTCAAGGCAGTTATAATAGCAACATAGACGTTTTCAGTATTCAGTACACACATACATTTTAGTAGGGTAACTGACTTTTTATTCGAAGAGCCTCCTCAGCTATTTCTCCATTATTTATCATCATGGTTTGTATTGAGGCTATAACGCCCAACTAAAGAATTGGGCGTTAGTAATATGTTTATTATTTAGCGGCTGGAGCTGGCGCAACGGGTGCCGCTTCTGTAGGTGCGGGAGCAGGGGCTGCCTCCGTTGTAGGAGCTGGTGCAGCAACAGGTGCTGCCGCAGGCGCTACTGTAGCGGCTGGTGCAGCAGCTTCTGGTGCTTTTGCTTCTTCACTGGTTTTATCGCAACCTGTAACCAATGCCAAAGCAAACAGGCTTGTCGCTATCATTATTTTAGTTTTCATAGTCATGTCCTCTTTTGTTAGAAATTATAGTTTTCTTACCCGAACCTCCGGGTGGCGATAATGCTATCACAGATAACGTTAATTTCTTCAATAAAACAACGCTGCCTGGCGCTCAATCGTTCGTTTTAACTAAGTCGATAGCCGCCTAAACGGTCTAACTTTCGTTGTTACCCGTGTATAATAAGAGCTATTACAAAAATTATCCTGTAACCATTCTACAATATGACAGAAAAATACTTTATTTATGCAACTATCGACAATCAGTCGACTATACCCAATATAGCCGAATTTCAAGCGGGTGGCATTAACTCGGCTCCTCTTGAAATAGTGTGTTATCGAGATATTGCCGCTGTTGTCAGTCGTGTTGATGTCAATGCTTTATTAGGTACTTCATCGACAGAACAGGAAGAAACTCAGCAAGCGTATCTTTTAAAATATCAGCAGGTTAATGAGTTTCTGCTTAAAAAGACGGGCAGCAGTGGCATGTTACCTTTAAAATTCGGCTTTACCGCAACGAGCCGTCAAGATGTTGAAAAAGTGCTGGAACAAGCCTACGTTCAACTGAGAGCTTACCTTGATAAGCTTCAGGGAACAATCGAACTCATCATCCAGGTTACATGGGATCTACCCAATATACTTCAGGGTATTATAAAAGATAGCCCTGAGTTAGCCAGCGCAGCCGACCCCGTACAAACCGGTAGACTTCTTTTTGAAGCTGCCGAGATAAAAAAAAGCAGCTTTGTTACCGCCATTCATAAACAACTAGTAGCTTGCTCAAAAGAGTATTCAGACGCGCCATTAAAAACAGAAGCAATGATTTTTAACCGCAGTTATCTGGTTGAAAAAGATCATGAAGCCCTATTTGATGAGGCTGTTGACCTAGTCGCAACAGAGTTTGAAGACAGACTCAGGTTTCGTTATATAGGCCCTCTGCCAGCTTATAGCTTTGTTAATATCGAATTAAACCAAGGCAATTTTGCCATGGTAGATAAATCCAGACAACTATTACAATTGCCAGAGCAGGCATCCTGGGAGACGATAAAATCGACCTATCGGCAGTTAATCCTCGCTCTTCATCCTGATAAAAATCCTGATAACCCACAAGCCGCAGAAAACACCAAAGCCGTGGTCGCTGCCTACGACATAGTGAAAGCCTATTGTCAGAGCCAGCCTGACTTTTCAGAACAGGACAAATCTATAACGTTCTCCTTTACCCAAGAAGCCGTCGAGAAAACCTTTATCACTGATGACAAAGGTGCTCTATTGGCTCGCACAACGACCTCGAAGTATTCTGCATGAACAAAATTATCGGCATCGATCTTGGCACAACGAATAGTTGTATGGCCGTACTTATCAATGGTGAGTCGATTATCATCCCAAACGCAGAGGGAGAACGAACCACCCCCTCGGTGGTCGCCTTTGCCGAAGAAGGCTTAAGGCTCATCGGTACACCGGCTAGACTGCAACAACTTAACAATCCGCACACCACGATCAGTTCCATCAAACATTTTATGGGTAGGCAGTGGGACGAAGTATCAGAAGAAATAGCGCTAGCCACTTATCCTATTGACAAAAACCAGAACGGTGACGTTATCGTCACTGTAAACGGTGCGCAGTACGCGCCTCAGGAGATCAGCGCCATTATTCTTAATAAACTGAAGACGGATGCTGAAAACTATCTGGGTGAACGTGTAACAGAAGCCGTCATCACGGTGCCGGCTTACTTTAATGATGCTCAACGCAAAGCCACCAAAGATGCGGGTCGAATAGCCGGTCTTAAGGTGTTACGGGTTATCAACGAACCCACTGCCGCTTCACTCGCCTATGGACTCGATAAGGCCGATAATCAAACGATTCTGGTTTTTGATCTGGGCGGGGGGACGTTCGATGTGTCAATCCTTGAGCTAAGTGCTGGCCTGTTTGAGGTCATCGCCACTCATGGTGATAATCATCTGGGCGGCGATAATTTTGACAAAACTATCGTTGACTGGCTGATTGACACCTTTAAACATGAACAAGCAATAGACTTAGCCACCGATCCTATTGCGCTGTTGCGCCTTTACGAAGCCGCCGAGAAAGCCAGGATTGAGCTTTCAACCCTACAAATAACGCACGTTAATCTGGCATTTATCGCTACCACACATCAAGACGACCCTATACACCTCAGCATAGAACTCTCCCGCACACAATTAGAAACACTATGCGCCCCCCTGATTGAGCGTACTGTATTCCCCGTTATGCAGGCACTTGCTGATGCGGACATGAACCCCAGCGCCATTGATCACATTGTACTGGTTGGCGGCATGACCCGTATGCCAGCCATTCAGAATAAAGTAAAAGCATTGATTGGTAAAGAACCGCATCAGAATATCAACCCTGATGAGGTCGTTGCCATTGGTGCCGCAATTCAGGCCGGCATCTTACACGGCGAGGTGAAAGACCTGTTACTGCTGGATGTTACTTCGCTGTCACTGGGGATTGAGACCAAGGGCGGGGTGTTTACAAAAATAATTGAGCGCAATACCAGTATTCCAACCAGTAAGATCAAGACCTTTACGACGGCAGAAGATAACCAGGAATCAGTCGAGATTCATGTTCTTCAGGGCGAGTCAGAAATGGCGGCTTTTAATAAATCCCTAGGTACTTTCAGACTGGTTGATATTCCACCGGTACGACGCGGTTTGATCGAGATTGATGTCACTTTCGATATTGATGCGAATGGTATCCTTCAGGTGAAAGCCGAAGATATTATCACCGGTAACGAACAGGAAATACGTATCGAAGGCGGCTCAAGCCTGAGTGAAGCAGATATTAGCCGGATGATAAAGCAGGCCGAAGACTATGCGAATACTGTGCATCAGCTGCGAGAACTGGCGGATGTTCGTAACTACGCCGAAGTCCTTGCCTTTGAAATCGAACTCTCGCTGAATGAATATTTCCGCTACATTAGCGAAGCGGATGAAGCAAAAATCAGGGCGCAGATTGCGGAGTTACGACAGCTCATGGAGGGTGTTGATATCAGTAAAATCCGTGATTGTGCCGACATCCTGGTTGAGGTCTCACAAGTCCTCACTTAATGTTTTTTTGCCGCTATTGCTTACCTATCGTAAGGCTTTTTCCATACCTTAATCTCTTTCATACGCCAACTTTGACCGCGCTCGAATTAATGCCGTTATCACTACAATCAATAGCAAAGCCAAGGAAATCTCTAGTGATAAAAAAGCGGCTATTTTAAAGTACGCAAAGCCAGGATGTACAAAACGAACTAACCAACCAGCCGCTTCATCAGAGATAGCGGACAAGTATGTAGCAACACTTAAGCCAATTTTTAATCGAACCGAGAACTCGGTCATTAACATTAAATGCGTTAAGGTCACCACTAACATCCCCATAGAAAATAAATGAAAATGCGATACTTCAAGCATCCCTTCATAACTTCTAGGTGGAATAAACTGTTCTTCAGAACCCAAATAATAAGCGGTGACAGAACTTGGCATTAAGGTCATGTGATGAAAATACATCAACGCATTACTCAGCCATAGTAATACAATATAACCTAAAAACATCAGTACCAAGGCATTCAATAACGATTTACGTTGTTGCTCACCGGTAACAAAATACCGCATTAATCTGTTCCTTTATTATTTTTTATCATTTCTTGATAAATCGCCATCACTTTACGAACACTGGTAAGACTAGCCCGAGTACTTAACGTGGCACCACTGATACCATCCACGCCTTTATTAAAATCCATATCAGCCAACGGGCGCTTGTACAGTTTCTCAAACCAGGTATCCGGTGGTTGATATTCGGCAGGCTCATGAAACGCTAGCGTGACCACTTTGCTCAACTCACCCTCTGGGGTTAAAACAATCATCAGGGTTTCTGGTTTAGTTCTAACCTGAGTGCTTTCAATCGCGGCATAACCGAGGATCTTATCTTGATGCTTGCCCACATAAAAAGTAAACATACCGGATTCTAGGTTCACTTTAGCGATCTGCTGAATCTTGGCAGTTTGCGCGTCATCCGGAAATAAAGATAAAGACTCAATCATCGCCCCCGCACCAAACGCCATTTCCATCGCTTCTGTTTTACTATAAAAAACGGTCGCAGAACTAGAAGCGCTAGCCGCTATTAATACCATCCCTAAAATAAGCTGTTTAAATATGTTCATTACTCTTGTTTAATAAATGAGTTGGCACTAAAACCTAGAAAATAAACCCAAAGCCTAGATTGAAATCACTAGGCTGTGTGCCTTGTTTAGCCGTAAAGTTTCTGTAATCCGCTTTTAAAACCACCTGTGGATGTGGTTTGTACTGTAAACCGAATTGGAATATTTGCCAATCTTTAGTTGGATCAGTTGAGAAACCGGTCGGTGCTTTTGCTATCGTATTCAGTTTTTCAAAGCGGAAGAACGGAGCTAAATATTGCGGTGTATCTTTAATAATTAAAGGTAACACATCATAACCCACCTCAGAATACCAGCCGTAGTTTTGTGAGCCAATCACTGTGCCACCATTAGCAACAGAGGCCGCACTTAAAATAGCGGCATCATTGATTAATCCCCAAGACCCTAAAGTTCTAAATTCTAGGCCACGATACTTCCATTGCACGTGTCCTTCGTATAATTGTGTTAACACATTAGGCTTTAAGCCATTAAAGACTTGGTCTTGTCCGGCATTGCCTACATACGCAGAGCCGCCGACCGTGACACCTGGTAAGGCATCAGGGTCATAATTCATTTGACCAATATAACCAAAACTTTGCGCCTTTGCCCGACTACCTCCGCCTATACCTTCATAAATACCATTTGAAGTAAAAGATTTAGCATCTAAGCCATTCACCACATAAGTGGTATAACTCAAATTAGGAGTGATAGAGCCAAAGATACCAGCGCCCATTTCCGTCCACGTAGTCGGAATAATAAGTTGCTCAACTACGGGGCGATGATTACCAAAATAGAATAAGGGTTCATGCATTCGGTTGGTCATACCCATCGGCATTAACATCAACCCCGCTCTTGCATTGACCATTGGATTAAAAAAGAAATCAAGTGAAGCAAATTCGGCGGACACTTCTCCTTTCGACTCAGAACCTTGTCCTGAGGATGCATGTTCAAATTCTAACTCACTGTTAAAGAGCATCTTATCGCTAAATTTATAACCCACATAGACTACCATTCGTTCAAGATCGGCATTACTTGAATTTTTAAGAGTACCATCAGAGTTCATTTGGCCTTTATTACCTAACACATCTTGATAAAACCCTTCACCGTAGCCTCCAATAGAAAGCCCTTTACCCACCTGATAAACCTTAGAAGCCGCAGGCCCCATACCATAGGCACTTTTAAGCTGCTTTTCTTCAGGTATCGCTAAGTTAGTTCTTAATTTCTCAACTTCTTGACTTAAGATATTCGTCTTACGTTCCAGATTTTTCACACTGGTCGTTGAGGGTGTTGTATTTTGGTTAACATTTTCCGCAGATTGCTGAGTACCGTTGGTAACATCAGCTTTAGGCGTTGTCGTAGCAACGATGGCTGTTGTGTTTATGTTCGTTTTAGCTGAAGTAGATGCGGTCGCCATAGCCGCTTTCATGTCATCAATTTGCTTTTGCTGAGCCTGAATAATTTTCCACATATCGTCCATGGTTTTAGGTTTTTCTAAAGCACCTGCTGAAGCACTAACCGCCATCAGTAGCGTAATTAAGGAATATCTTGTTGTTGATTGTTTCTGATTGATCATTTGCATACCCTAAGCTAGTCAGTTTATTCATTGTAGTCTGATAGCTATTTAGATGCAAATGATTTTCATTTGAAATAAAGACACCTTAAGTAGACATTGCTTAGAGCATTTACCACTCGAATATTTTCCACATGTTAACACTACTATTGCCATGATCTAAATCATCCCGACGCACGTCCATGTGTCCATCACCATCGTTATCAATAAAGTAATAGGCCGGGCCAATAATGGGTACTACTTTTATCATATAAAGTCTGCCACCCCTACGATACTCTTCTATTGTTTTTGTACTTTTACGAGTAATCGTGATGTCTGGCTCTAAGGTTTCTCCACTTTGAGCCGGCAAAATAGGGTCTGGAGCTTCAGGCAAAGCTTCAAGTTTAGGAGGTTGCTCTTCAACAGCAAATGCGGGTAGAGCAAGAAAACTCAGTAGGATAAAACGGCGCATGGCGGCTAGACTCTTCATAGTAAAAACATCGACTATCTTATTATAGTTTTTGTCTGTGCGTTAACTAAAATAATTCATAATTTACTACAATCCTGGATAAATGCTAGTTATTGGCCTTGGTCAGGATTTATTTACTATTCTCAAACATCGATCGGTTTAACTCGTTTAACGCTGAGTTATAATGTACGATTTTTAAGGGCACTGGGTAGATGAAAAGATTAATTGAAACTAGGGTGGTTAATCCCTTGCTTGAAAAATACGGTATACCTGCTTATAAAACGACCGGCTCTGCAGGCATGGATTTAATCGCCTGTATCGAAGAACCCGTAGTCATTAAAGCAGGTAAAAACAAACTGATTGGCTCAGGCTTAGCCGTTAATATTCAAGACCCTGGTTTAGTGGCAGTCGTAGCCAGTCGAAGTGGCCTGTGCCTCAATAGCCAAGTTCGGGTGGGACAAGGTTTAGGCATTATCGATTCAGATTATCACGGAGAAATAGGCGTTATTTTACATAACGAGGGTGAGTCTGATTATACCGTTCAGCCCGGTGAAAGAATGGCTCAATTACTTTTTATGCCCGTGGTTCAAGTCGCTCTTAAACTAGTCGATACATTTACCACCCACACCGATAGAGGTGACGGTGGTTTTGGTCATACCGGTCGTCATTAAATCCCGACACCGCTTACTCTAGCAACCCTTTTTATTAATGAAGGAAAATCAGAAAATGATTCAAGAAAGAACGCCTCACCAGATTGCTGATGTGCTGATTGAAGCACTGCCTTATATCCAACGATTTAAAGGTAAAACCGTCGTGGTTAAGTTCGGCGGAAATGCGATGGTGGATGAAGCACTTAAACATAGTTTTGCTAGAGACATCGTGTTAATGAAACTGGTGGGGATTAATCCCATTGTCGTTCATGGTGGCGGCCCCCAAATAGGGCAGTTGTTAACTAAACTAGGAAAAACGACCGGTTTTGTTGATGGTATGCGTATTACGGACAGCGAAACGATGGATGTCGTTGAAATGGTTCTGGGCGGTTTAGTTAATAAGGAAATCGTTAACCTGATTAACCGGAATGGCGGTAAAGCCGTTGGCTTAACAGGTAAAGATGGAGACTTTATTCGGGCTAAGAAAATTCATTTGAAACCCTCAGTTGAAGACGATGCTACAGAAATAATTGATTTAGGACATGTTGGAGAAGTCAGCAGCATTGATCCATCGGTAGTGGCTATGTTGGGGCATAGTGATTTTATTCCCGTTATTGCGCCTATTGGTGTGGGGGCAGATGGTCGTTCATACAATATCAATGCGGATTTAGTCGCAGGTAAAATTGCAGAAGTATTGAAAGCAGAAAAATTGATTTTGCTGACCAATACTGCCGGTATTCTGGATAAAGAAGGTAGTTTGCTAACCGGCTTATCAGTTGATGATATTGACGGTTTAATAGTAAATGGCACGATATCGGGCGGTATGATTCCCAAAACACGCTGTGCGACGGATGCCTTAAAAGGCGGCGTTAATAGCGTTCATATTATTGATGGTCGTGTAGAGCACGCCGTATTACTTGAGTTGTTTACTAATCAAGGGGTAGGCACATTACTGTTAAGAACGGTACGGGATAAAGCAGCCTATAGTTAAGTTGGGCTAAGCTAAGAAGACTTAAAACAGATGCCTTTTTACAGGAGTGGCGAAAGCCACTCCTTTTCGATTATTGTTTGCTTATTTCTTTAGCTAAGCAAGTTTGCTAATTGATACAAGGGAGGCAAAATAAGCATTTTTGCTAATTGCAAAAAAACCAATGCGACTAATGGAGATAAGTCGATGCCTCCTAAATCAGGAATGACCTTACGAATGATATTAAGCAAGGGACTCGATAAGGTAGTTAAAATTGAAGCCGTCGAATAAAAACTGCCTGGATTCACCCAGCTCAGTATTGCACTCGCGAAGATCGTAAAGACAAATATATTCAGCAGCAAGGAGATCAATTGAGCAATGGCCGTCAGTGCCAGAGCACCAATGTTGATCAGACCGCCACTCATTAAGAAGCTGATAGAAAAGTCAGCCAGCATTTGTAAGGCGAGAATAAGAACCAGCGAAGAGGTGTCTATTTTTCCTATAGAGGGCACAACGCGGCGCAGGATTTTTAACGGCGGATGCGTTACTTTAACCAGAAACTGAGATATAGGGTTGTAGAAATCAGCACCACACCATTGCAATAAAAAGCGTAGTAATACGGCTAGAATATAAAGAGAAAAAACGGTGTCGATTACAAAGATAATCGGGTCAGTGACATAAGTAGATCCCATTAGTGAGTCTCCGAAGGTTTGGACATTTCAATTGAACGGTCTTTTGCTGCGTGTAGAGCTTTTGATACTAATTCGGTAAATCCACCTTGTTCAAACGTTTCAATAGCGCGTTGTGTTGTACCACCCGGAGAGGTAACCCGTTTACGCAATTGTTCTGGAGATTCAGAGGATTCAAGGGCAATTTTAGCCGCACCCAAGGCCGTTTGTTGCACTAACAAACGAGCCGTTGTTTCACTTAAGCCTAGCTCTAAAGCGGCTTTTTCCATGGCTTCCATTAATAGAAAATAATAAGCGGGGCCACTTCCAGAAACTGCAGTAACCGCATCCATGTCACCTTCATTATCAACCCATAAGGCAATCCCTACAGAGCGCATGATATTTTCAGCCAGATCATGTTGTTCTGCATTGACCTGAGTATTCGCATGGAGAGCTGTGGCTCCGGTTAACACTAAGGCTGGCGTATTGGGCATACAGCGAACAATCGCTGTCTCTGCGCCTAGCCATTGGCTCAAACTGGTTTGGCTAATGCCCGCCGCAATAGAGACAACCAGCGATTTCTTTTGCTGAATTAACGGGGCTGCATTGATTGCAACTTCGTTGAGTATTTGTGGCTTGACCGCTAATACCACAACATCGACGGCATTAATCACGTCAGCATTATTTATTGAAGTATTAACATGAAGCGTCTCAGCTAATGATTTAAGTGCCTCCGGGTTAACATCAGAAACCCAAAGATGTTGTGGAGAATGGCCACTGGCAATTAAACCACTGAGTAAGCTAGATGCCATATTGCCGCCGCCGATAAAACCAATTTTTTGTGTATTCATTTTTATTAAGGTTAGGTGAGGTTAAACATATTTTAACCTATATGAGGTCAGTGCAATAATTCACAAGCGTTTTCCTATAAAATGAGTCACTAAATATATACTTTTTCGTATGAAACGATAATCCAATTAATGATTGAAACTATTTATATAGAAGAAAAGATCCTGCAACACCCGCGTGTTACCGAGATTATAAAGCGTTTTCCTCAAGCTAGAACGATTACCTGTGATCGGTATGGAGAAGTCTTTAATCCTAAAGCGCAGAACTTTAGATTACAAAAGCAAAAGCCTGCGTTAATACTGGCAGAAAAATACCGGCACTTTACCATGCCAGCTCCTTTAGGTTATGGCATTGGTGCAAGCAAAAACTATTATTTCTCACACATGCTTAATTGTTTGTACGATTGTCGCTATTGTTTTTTACAGGGCATGTATCAATCGGCCAACTATGTTTTATTCGTTAATTATGAAGATTTTCAGACAGAGATTCAACAACGAAGTGCCGAAACACCGAATGAGCCGGTACATTTCTTTTCAGGATACGATTGTGACAGTCTCGCCCTCGAACCCGTGACAGGATTTGCTGAGCACTTTTTACCCGTTTTTAAGAAAATACCCAATGCTTGGCTAGAGTTAAGAACTAAAAGTACTCAGGTAAGAAGTTTGTTAAATACAGAAGCATTTGATCGTTGTGTCGTCGCCTTTAGTTTGAATCCTGAAGAGATTGCTACTAAAGTAGAAGCAAAAGCGCCACCCTTAGAACGTCGTCTCGACGCTTTATGTAAAGTACAGGCACACGGTTGGCAAGTTGGCTTACGTTTTGATCCGATTATTTATCAAACCGGTTATCAACAACAATATCAGCGGCTGTTTGAGCAGGTGTTCTCACAAATCAACCTGGATCAATTGCATTCAGTGAGTCTAGGTGTATTTAGACTGCCCGAAAGTTATTTTAAAAAGGTGCATAAGCTTTACCCTGAAGAAAAATTATTTGTTAGCCCGTTTGATCATCAACAAGGCATGGTTTCTTATAAAAAAGAATTAGAGCAAGAAATTATGACGGATTGCTCAGAACAACTATTACGCTATATTCCCAAGTCTTTATTTTTTCCATGCATACTATAAAACGAACCATCTTAGTAACCGGTGCTAGTTCGGGCATTGGCCTGGCGGTTGTACAAAACTTATTGCAACAGGGGCATACCGTTATCGGTATTGCTCGGCGCATTACTTTAGTAAATGAGTGTGTTGACAACTTTATTCTAGTCTCATTGGATTTAAGCCAATTGAATGCATTGCCTGAGAAAATACGTGAGTTACAGAAAACCTATCCGAACCTAGATGCCGTGGTTTTTTGTGCAGGCATCGGTCAATTCGGATCAATAGAAGAGTTTTCTTATGCGCAGATAGAATCAGTGATGACGGTTAATTTTACCAGCCAGGTCTTTTTAACTAAGGCGCTGTTACCTGATTTAAAACGTAAACCCTACAGTGATTTAATCTATATAGGTTCTGAGGCAGCATTAAAGGGCAGTCGTAAAGGCGCGGTGTATTGTGCCAGTAAATTTGCCTTAAGAGGCTTTACCCAAGCCTTGCGAGAGGATTGTGGTAAAAGCAATGTCCGGGTTAGCTTGATTAATCCGGGTATGGTGAAAACACCCTTTTTTGAGCAACTTACCTTTGAGCCGGGTGATCATGAAACCAATAGTATTGCTCCAGAAGATGTTGCCGAAGCAGTGGCTTATGTCTTAAGTTCGCCAGCCCAAATTGTCATAGATGAAATTAACTTAAGCCCGCTGAATAAAGTAGTGAAGTTTAAAAAAGCTTAATTCAGCCATTAGCAGGCATTAATACACCGATTATGTGCCTTTTTTTAGTATACCCAGCTCGGCCTTCTTTTGTTTTGCACGTTCCGCTTTTTCTTCAGATTCTTTCACTTTACGTAAACAACGCGCTTCATAGCGTTTCTTTGCCAATTGCGCAGCAGCGTATTTATCAGCACTCATTGATACAGGCTGCATCACGATACAATCCACTGGACAAGGTGCAATGCAAAGCTCACAACCCGTACATTCTGAGGCAATAACAGTATGCATAAATTTTGCAGCACCTAAAATAGCATCGACAGGACAAGCAGCAATACATTTAACACAACCAATACAGGCGTCTTCAATGATGAAAGCAATCTGTTTAGGTTTGTGCTCGCCAAATTTTGGGTTAAGTGGTTTGTGATCAATGTTTAATAATCGCGCTAATTCGCTAATGCCTAAATCGCCCCCTGGAGGACATTGATTAATATCGGCTAGCCCTGAAGCGATGGCCTCAGCATAAGGACGACAGCCTTGAAAGCCACATTTTCTACATTGGGTTTGCGGCAAAATTGCATTTATTTGATCAATCACTGTTATAACTTCTAACACTATACCTAAATGTTATCTGTCACCGACCGATGCGCTAACCACAAGCACTCACGGTCGGTGATATTAACTATTTGAAAGTTCCGCAGATTGGAACACCTGCATCCTATTTTTACTAACTGAATTCTTGAGTATTTACTTTCCTTTACCGAACAAACCTTTAAGCTTAGACGTTACTCTAGCGACATCTTCCTTAATAACCTCGATAGACCCCAATGGAACAGCTAACTGCACAGGCTCTGGCTCAGGTTCGGATTCAACCACAACAGGCACTATCTCAACCACTTCAGGTTGTTCAACAACGTGATCCGTTGAGTTATTCTTACCAAACAGGTTTTTAAACTTGCCACTTAATCCCACATTATTTTCTTTAATAACAGTCTCAGCCTGTGGCTTAATAACAATGGGTTCGGGTTGGGCATTAACGACAGCAGGAATTATTTCAACTTCTTTGGGGGCATCAATAACCGGTGCTACAGTATTTTTACGCCCCAGTAATCCTTTAAACTTACCAGCTACACCGGTAGGGCGCTCTTCTAGTGGACGTACGTCTCTGGGTTCAATAAACAAAGGTTCAGGCTCAATGTCAGGAATATTAGAAACAGTCTCAACAGGCTCTGTTTTTTCATCAATTGATGTTGAGGCTTTTTTTCCAAACAGTCCTTTAAACTTACCCGTCAAGCCACTTGCGGGTTCTTTTTTAATCGAACCAGGTACATCTGTCTGCCCATGAGAAGATTCAACTAAAACCGGTGGTTCAACTTTCTCAATAGCAACCGGTATTTCTGATACTTTAACCTCAGGCTTTATCGAGATCGGTTTTGGTTCATCCTTTTTAACTTCAGGTGTTAATTTGACGTCAGGAGCCGGGACTATCTTAACGTTCTCTAGTTGAAGAATTAAAGCCTCTTTAGTTGTTAACACTTCTTTTAATTCACTCAATTGTTGCTGAGTATTAGCTAAACTCAGCAACTGCTGTTCTAGCTCAGGAATACGAGCCAACTCGGCATTACTTTTTTCAATCGTCTCTGCTAAAACTTGCTGCGCTTTATCCTGTTGAACTTTCAGGATCGCTTTTTGATCTTCAAGTGCCTGCTCTAAAAGAGACAACTGATTGGCTTGAGTGACTAACGCGGCCTGTACCGATTTTACTAACACTTCGCTCTCTGCGCTTTTTATCTTTTCAGCTTGAAAAGATTCTTGTAATTGAGCCTTGACCTGTTGCTCGGTTAGCAGTTTTGTCACTAGAAGATTAACCACTCTGTCATGCTGTTGCCACAAACCTTCTGCCTTAATATCTCCCATAATCGGTAGCGGACGCTCGCCTAAATCGATACGGGTCGCTAAAGATTGAATAAGAGCTGCAATCTGGGTATTTCGCTGGGTGAGTTGCGTCTCATATTTGTTAGCTTTTTCTACTGCTATTTGAGCGGTATGCTGATCTTTTTTCAGTTGCTCATTATTAGCGGTCAGAACCTCTTGCATTGCCTGTAACTGCTGTTCTGATATAGTCAGTTCAGCATTAAGCCTAGTCGCCTCCTCATTATGCGCATTTTCTCTAGCAATAGCCTTCTTTTTTAAAGAAGAAATTCGAAAGCCATATAGAATGGCAGTGACGAAGAAAACCACTGCCGCTAAAACAGAAGCATAAACAGGATTATTTAAAGTCAGTGCAAGCCAATCGCTTAGTAAGCCGTTAACAATAGGTAAGTAAGTTTCCATAAATAGGGTTCTCAATAAAATAAACAGTCGTGTTCAAATACTACAAGAAAGGCATTAAGCACTGATAAGGTGTCACAATATCTTTCCATCATTCATAAAATTAAAATTCAATGCCTTGCTCTGCTTTAATGCCCTTCTGAAACGCATGTTTTATTAACGACATCTCAGTCACTGTATCAGCGATGTCTATTACCTCCGGTGCCGCATTGCGTCCTGTTAAAATTAGATGACACCATGAGGGTTTATTTTTAAGAATAAAGTCCGCAACTTCCTGTCCAGAAAGCCACTGATAGCCGCAACAATAGTTAATCTCATCTAACAAAATAACATCAAACTCTTCTGATAAGATCTTTTCTTTACTCAACTCCCAAATCTCTTGAGTGGTTTTAATGTCTTGTTCTGGATTTTTAGTATCCCAGGTAAAACCGTCACCCAGTGCGTGCCATTCAATATTATCAAAACGTGCAGCCGCTTTTTGTTCACCTGTTTGCCACTGACCTTTAATATACTGGATAACACACACCTTCATATTCCAGCCTGCTGCCCTAAAAACCATGCCCAAAGCACTAGAAGACTTTCCTTTACCTTCACCCGTATTAACAACAACCAAGCCTTGTCGTCTTTCTCTTGATTTCATGAGCTATTCCATAATTTAATTATTTAGCAAGAAAATACAACTTTTTTACTGTAGCGAACGCACTCAAGGCATTCAATCATGATAAAGTTATCGTATTCTTTTCGTACTTCATTGTAACCTTAAAAAATCATATTATGACCGAAGCAACTGTTTTATTTTCTGATGCCAAGCAATTTATACCCGGTGGTGTTAACTCCCCAGTACGCTCTTTTAGTGGTGTAGGAGGGACTCCCGTATTTATTGATCATGCCAGCGGTGCTTATTTATTTGATAGCACAGGTAAACGTTACATAGATTATGTGGGCTCTTGGGGCCCCATGATTTTAGGTCATGCTCATCCCGAAGTGATTGCAGCGGTTAAATCGGCGGCTGAAAAAGGCTTAAGTTTCGGTGCCCCTACTGAAATTGAAACCCAGATGGCGCAACGGGTTTGTGAATTAGTGCCCTCTTGTGATTTAGTAAGAATGGTTAGCTCCGGTACAGAAGCCACCATGAGCGCTATTCGTTTAGCTAGAGGCTATACAGGACGAGATAAAATCGTTAAATTTGAAGGTTGTTACCACGGTCATTCTGACTCTTTACTAGTAAAAGCCGGTTCAGGCGCTTTAACATTTGGAGTACCCAGTTCACCGGGCGTACCCGCTTCTGTTGCCGCAGACACGCTGACTTTGACTTATAACGACTCTGAAGCAGTGAAAACCTTATTTGAAGAAATAGGTGAGCAAATTGCCTGCATTATTGTCGAACCCGTTGCTGGTAATATGAATTGCATTCCACCCATACCCGGCTTTTTAGAAACCTTGCGCCAAGTCTGTGACCAGTATGATAGCGTATTAATTTTCGATGAAGTGATGACGGGTTTTAGAGTGGGACTCAATGGCGCACAAGGGATTTATAACATTAAACCCGACTTAACCACTTTGGGTAAAATTATCGGTGGTGGAATGCCGGTTGGTGCTTTTGGCGGTCAACTTAAAATTATGCAGCATCTTGCTCCTTTAGGCTCTGTATACCAAGCCGGAACCTTATCTGGAAACCCAGTAGCAATGGCAGCCGGATTAAAAACGCTCGAACTCATCGCTCAACCCGGTTTTTATGAAGCATTAACCATCAAAACAGAAAAACTAACCCGTGGCTTAAAAGAAATTGCCAAACAAGCAGGCGTTGCACTAACAACTAATCAAGTGGGTGGTATGTTTGGTCTGTTTTTTAGCCCAGAACCTGAAGTTTCAACGTTTGCACAAGTCATGCAATGTGATCAAGTCTTATTCAAACGCTTCTTTCATGAAATGCTGGACGCGGGCATCTACTTAGCGCCGTCTGCCTTTGAAGCTGGCTTTGTTTCAGCAGCACATTCAGATGAAAATTTAGATAAAACTCTCGCTGATGCAGAAGTCGTATTTAAAAACCTATAAATCAATCCAATAGCTTTTAAAATTTCTGAATAAAAAGAAGGCACTTAACGTCAATTAAGTGCCTTTTAAAGGCAACACACAGGAGAGTTCAAGCGCCTGCAATAATAATAGCAATAGCTATGCCAATAGACTATCAACCGTTACAGATCCTTACTACTAAATAGCATAATAGCCTTAACAATACAGATTACGCTCCATTTTTAAGCAATAATTAGGTGTGTTAGTGCACCGCTTTAGGGCGCAAACTAGCAAGTCGACCGTTAGTAGCCATAACAATAATATGTTGAAAAATCGCCAAGATCATCAAGGTTCGCATGGAAATGAGTTAGAAAATCATTACGCTCAAAACGAGATCAGGTTAAATTTGATGCCATAAAATAATTAAAATAATTCATTCAACAACATAAAAGTAGGTACTTATGGGATAATTTAGACTCCTGAGTGAAATTGTTTATCTTCAAGTGCCTGAACCTCAACCGGACTACCCCAGAGCTGTGAAAAGATAGCCTGAGCATTTTCCGGTGAACCTGTGGTCAAAAACAGCTCTCGACCTGCGTGTTCTCCTGGGGCGATATTTTTCTCATTGCCTAAATGCCGCATGGTTTGGCGGGCAACAGCCGCTGATGACTCAATGATGCAAACCTTCACTCCTGCAATGAGCTGTATCGCTGGTTCCAAAAATACATAATGGGTACATCCGAGTACGAGGGTGTCGGCTTTTTGGTCTATCAACGGGGAAATAAGCTTTCTGAGATATTCGTGGGTATAATCGGATGAGAGTTCGCCTCGCTCGACCAGTTCTACCAGGCCGGGGCAGGGTTGTAAAAGTATCTTCACGCCTTGACCGAATTCCCTGCACAGCCTTGCTACGGTGGGGCTTTCTATTGTTCTTTCAGTGGCAAGAACGCCGATAACGCCGGTCTTTGTATGAGTGACCGCTGGTTTTATAGCGGGTTCCATTGCGACAATTGGGATGGTCAGTTTTGCACGCAGCTTTGCAACGGCTATCGCAGTCGCGGTGTTGCAGGCCACGACAATGATCTGAGCGCCCGCGTCAACGAGGGAATCGGTAATGTGAGAAGCTCGGTTTTCAATGAATTCTGCTGATCGGCTTCCATAAGGAGCATTCCCCGAGTCTGCGATGTAGATAAAATCAACTGTGGGGTGTTTTCTTCTTATGGCTTTCAGTACAGACAAGCCGCCGACGCCGGAGTCGAAAACCCCAACGGTTCGAACTAGGGAGGATGGATTTGTCATTGCGTTGATTCGGAAACCTTACACGTTATTAAGTGGTCTGGATAACATACCCATCTTACTGTTTTGTTGTCAAGGTTTACACAGAGTTTCAACATTCGATTTATAAGCGCTATAATCAATTATAGCGCAATGCAGAGATCTATTCCCATTACCCAACACTCGGATGTTAAAAAGGGCCAACTACTTTTGAGCGTCTAAGATGCTCAAAATAATGTCGTTCTGTAAGTCATTTTATCATTCATTTCAATGAAGATCATAATCATGTAAGGTGGCAACATCTTAAAAACTATACTTTGAATCCAGTTATTTATTATAATGGAGACTAGGCACGCAAAGTCTACCCTATAACCCATAACTTCAGAGTCCAGAAGACAAAAAATTAATTAACAATACTGCTATTGCTAAATGATAACCCTGCTAAAAAGTAATTTCTCATAATACAAACAAATCGATGTTCAAATAAATAATATTAAAATAATATTAACTGGGTATAAAAAATGAAAAAACTTCTCTTGACTCTGTTGCTGCTAACTGTAAATCAGGCAGTTGCTGATAGTAAAATAATAAACTTTGAGGATTTAACACCCACAGCTGGGGCTTGGCTCCCTGATAATTATCAAGGCTTTAATTGGAGTTCGACGATTGCTGTCGATGTAGGGAAAAATTTCTATCCAGGTTCAGGCTACTTTTATGGTACTGATGGAAATGTTAGTCTAACTAATTCTGGCGGCCAAAACCCACTGACCTTTAGTAATTCATCTACGTTTGATTTGACATCTTTACAATTGACCTCGGTTTGGGGGCCTCAATCCATTACAATTCAGGGGATAAAAAATGGCGTGGTTCAATATTCGAATTCATTCTCGGTTACAACAACGACACCGCAAATATTAGCTTTAAATTACAAGCAAATTGATACCGTTTCTATCAATGGGGTTAGTAGCTGGGTAGTTGATGATATCATGATCGGCGGTTCAGATTTGGTTGCGGATGCTGGACAACCTTTAACCATTAAAGACAGTCAAGCCATACAACTTGATGGCAGTGGAAGTCATGACCTTGGTGGAGATCTTTTAACTTACGCTTGGGCTGTTATTTCCAGTCCTGCCGGCAGTAATCCAACGCTAGCAAATGCCAACACCGTTAATCCAACTTTTCAAGCTGATAAAACAGGTGACTATGTTGTCAGATTAACCGTTTCTACGGCAGATGGAGAAACTGCGTTTGCTGACGTGACCATCAGTACTATTAACTCTGCACCTGTTGCTAATGCAGGCTCTGACCAATCAGGGCACGTTACCGATATCATTACCCTGGATGGTTCTGCAAGTTCTGATGCGGACGGTAATGCATTGACATACACCTGGGCATTGATTACCAAGCCCGCTGGCAGTAATGCTACGTTGAGTGATATTCATGCCGTCAATCCATCCTTCACCATTGATAAACCCGGCAACTATGTTGCTCAATTAATCGTGAATGACGGTATCGTTGACAGTGCCCCTTCAACAGCGACCATCAGTACCATTAACTCCGCGCCTGTTGCTAATGCAGGACTTGATCAATCTATACATGAAGGTACAATTGTAGGGCTTAATGGTAGCGCTTCGGATGTCGATGGTAACCCATTAACTTATAAATGGTCATTTTCGGCTGTACCCGCTGGCAGTACTGCAACAATCAACAATCCAACCGCTTTAAGTGCAAGTTTTACTGCTGACTTAGCAGGCACTTACGTAGTACAGTTAGTGGCTAATGATGGATTATTAAACAGTGCGCCATCCTCTGTAATAATAAGCTCTACCAATCTTAAACCCATTGCCGAGGCTGGAGCGAATCAAGTAATATCTTCAATTGGTTCGACTGTAAAGCTTGATGGAACTCAAAGTTATGATCCAAATGGTGATAATATCACCTATCAATGGTCAATTTTAAGTCAACCTGTGGGTAGCCAAACTCAATTGAGTTCATTAGTCTCAGTTAGCCCAACATTTATTGCAGATGTACGTGGCTCGTATGTTATTCAATTAGTAGTCACTGATCAATGGGGACTACAAAGTACACCCAGTAATGTAACGATTAGTTTCAATAATGTTGCACCTGTTGCTAATGCTGGGCTTAATCAATCAGGGCTAGTGGGTAATGTTGTTTATTTAGATGGTAGTGGCAGTTCCGATGCAAATGGAAATACGCTAACTTATGAATGGAGTTTTATCTCTATCCCTAAAGGTAGTTTAGTTGAGTTTTCTAATAGCACATCAGTCAAAACTACATTCGCGCCCGATATTCCGGGTAGTTATCTGGTACAATTAACTGTTAATGATGGGTATGTCGACAGTTTACCCAGTGTTTCTGAAATTGTTGCCATTACTCTAAAAACCAAAACAATCAGTAATATCCAGGAATGCCAAAATTTAGTGGCTGGGTTGCCTCGACATATATCAGTTAAAAGATCAAAGCAATCCGTGTTCGTCAATAAAGACCAGCAAAAAATCATGACTCAAGAGATAAATTCATTAATTGAAGATATTCATGAGCAAGAGTACAGAGAAGCACTGGCAGATTTTAATTCAATATTAACTAAAGTTGACGGCTGTGCCTCTAAAGGTCAGTCAGATAAAAATGACTGGATTAAATATTGTCCTATACAAACAGCCGTTTATAATTGTTTTGAAAAGGAAGCAGATGATCTGACCTCACTGGCAAGTACAAAACGACATTCACACTCATCAGAAAAGAAAGAACGCCATTCATCCGAAAAGAAAGAACGACATTCATCCGAAAAGAAAGGGCGACATTCATCAGAAAAGAAAGAACGACATAGAAAAAGATAAAAATAACATACTATTATACGAGCAGGGTAAAAGGGTCTTTTACCCTGTGGAGGCTGGTGTATGCATTGAGAAGACTCATTGGTCAGAATTGGCAATTGGTGTTGGACAAGTTAGCATAAAGCACATAAGATGCCTCTCAATAGATTGTTAAATATCGCTATTGAGCGGCTATTAGGCCTTACACGAACTTAGAAGGGGTCACGCCTTCTTCTTCCAGAGGCAAAAACGTTTACTGAGCTATAAAATTATGCGCATTCTTGTTGTAGATGATATGGCGGCTTCTCGCATGGTGTTAGAGCGCTCCTTAAAAAAATGGGGGTACGAGGCTGTTTCAGTCGACAACATTGATGCCGCAACCGAATTGCTTTTGAGTGATTCTATTCACTTTGTCCTAACCGACTGGGTTATGCCTGGCGGCGACGGCCCAACTTTATGTCGTAGAATTCGAGCATTAAATAAGCCTTTTTACACCTATATCATACTTGTCACGTCTTTGGATGATGCGCAGTCATTGGTCGATGGTATGGAGTCGGGGGCGGACGATTTTATCCATAAACCCATTCAAATGAACGAGCTTTTAGCCCGTATCAGGGCTGGAGAGCGGGTGTTACAATTGGAAAAAGTCCTTCAGGATCGCAATGTTAAGTTACAAGAACTCAGCGACAATTTGTTAGCGGCTCAAAAAATTATCACTTGGGATCTGCAATTGGCAGGAACCATACAGCGTAGTCTCTTACCCACCGCTTCATCAAGCCTTCAAGGTATTGCCATTGATTGTCTATTTTGTCCTTCTGTTCATGTTTCGGGAGATATTTTTAATTTTTTCCGCCTGGACGAGGAACACGTCGGTTTCTACGCGATCGATGTGTCTGGGCATGGTGTTGCCGCTGCGATGTTGTCTTCTAGGCTTAGCCAATTGCTGACACCTGAGATGAATCGGGGCTGCCCGCTTATCGAGTACAGTCTGCCGGAAGTGCCCTACAATGGGATTGTAAAGTCGTCATCTGCCGTTATCGAAGCTCTGAATCTTCAGTTTCAAATGGATGATATTCATACCCTATACTTCACTATGATCTACGGGGTGATAGACACGCATTTGCACACCATTGATATATGCCAGGCCGGACATCCGAGTCCCATTTATTTGCCTACAGAAGGCGCAGCTCAATTCATCGGTGATGGTGGGTTTCCCGTTGGCATCACAATATTGGCAGAGTATGATTCTACTCATTTGAATTATGCCGCTGGGGATCGCCTGTTTTTTTACTCTGATGGGATCACTGAGTGTATGGACATGAATCAAGAGATGTTCGGGGCTGAGCGGTTACTGAATTTTATCAACGAAACCCGTGAATTACCTATAAGCGAGGTTTTAACTCGGCTCGAACAGTGTATGCGTTTATGGCGGGGAAGTGATAAGTTCGAAGATGACATTTCTGTTTTAGCGTTGGAAATGTCTGTATGAGCCTAGTATTACTGTAGACTTCACGGAAGTCCATATACCTTAGGTTGGGAAACGACGAGTCTTAACGCAATTAAAAAAGGTAACGCCATGAACAGAATAAGTTTAACAATTGTCAGTAGTTTAGAGAACTCACGGTTGGTTGGTTTGTGCGCCAGAGAAATAGCTTGCCGGACATTTAACGATGAAGCGCTCGCAGAAATTGAACTGGCTACTGTCGAAGCAGTTAACAATTGTATTGAACATGCGTGCGCAGAATCTGATAAACACCAAATCACTATTGAGTTTTTACTGAGCGAAGACCGATTGTCTATCGAATTGATTGATCAAGGAAAGGCGATAGAACCGGAGTGGTTGGATAATCTTAACGCCAATTTTGATTGCGATGATATCGATCTTGAAAATTTGTCTGAAGGTGGCAGGGGGCTTAAAATTGTGAAAAGCTGCATGGATGAAGTGAGTTATCAAAACGGGAATGAATATAATCGCTGGCTATTGATTAAGTACACTGGCGCTATCAAGAACTAATGTGGTAGCATCTAAGGAGAGTACATCACGGCTTTTGCTGGGGATAGTTCTACACTCAGAACGATTTAGCTTTCTACTATTAAGATCTATAATACCAAATCGCAGCGGGTCAGTTAGCCAATACTGGTTGACTTAATGCTGTCAATCTGCAACGGAGGAAATTCTATGTCCCCGAAAATCACGAACCCAGAGCTAAAACGCTCCGATTTCGTAGAACGGATACGTTACAATGCTCGTTATGGGATGGGTATTGGTGATGATCAATTAACGAACCAGGAAGCCTTTGAGGCTACGGCTCGCAGCTTAAGAGAGAAGTTGATCGATGGCATGCTTGAGACCGAAGCAAGGTATGCCCGTCAAGGCTCAAAACGACTTTACTATCTATCTATGGAATTTCTGATGGGTAGAGCGCTCGGTAACGGCCTTTACAACCTGGGGTTGCTCGAAGTTTGCCGAGGTGCTTTAACGGATATGGGCATAGATCTTGAGGAGATTCGTCAGGCCGAACCGGATGCAGCGCTCGGAAATGGTGGCTTGGGTCGTTTGGCCGCCTGTTTTCTGGATTCATTGGCTACTCTCGGTCTCGCCGGTTACGGCTACGGACTTTTATATGAGTTTGGGTTGTTTCGGCAGGAGATTCGCAACGGTTATCAAAAAGAAAAGCCTGATCACTGGAATGCCTTGAGATCGCCTTGGTTGATTGAACGACCCGAGGAAGCCTGTATCGTACCCATTTATGGGCGTATTGAAAATGGAGTCGACTCAGACGGAGGTTATAATCCAATGTGGTTGGACTGGCAAGTATTGGTAGGGGTGCCTTCCGATTTGCCAATACCCGGCTATGGTGGGCATACCGTCAATTTTCTGCGGCTTTATTCGGCCCATTCGTCGCAGGATTTCGACATGCAGATATTCAATGAGGGTGATTATCTGCGTGCTGTCGAGCAAAAGATTTCATCGGAAACTATCTCCAAGATACTTTATCCCGCCGATACCGTGCAAAGTGGGAAAGAACTTCGGTTGTTGCAGGAGTATTTCTTAGTTGCTTGCACATTGCGCGACATTTTCCGGCGTTACAAAAAAGAACACGGTACCCATGCTATTGCTGAACTTTCTACGAAAGTCGCGATACAGCTAAATGACACCCATCCTGCATTGACAGTTGCCGAACTGATGCGCACGCTGGTCGATGAAGAGCATTTTGAATGGGATGCTGCTTGGGAACAGACCCAAGCGACATTGGGTTATACCAACCACACGTTGCTGCCAGAAGCTTTAGAAAAGTGGTCGGTATCCCTGTTTGAGAAAGTCTTGCCACGGCATCTGCAAATTATATATGAAATTAATCGACGTTTTTTGGAACAAGTCGAGACACGCTGGCCGGGTGATACGAAAAAATTGGCATGGATGTCTATTATCGAAGAAGGAGAAACTAAATTTGTACGTATGGCCAATTTAGCCATTATCGGTAGTCATTCGGTCAACGGTGTTGCTAAATTACATTCTGATTTGGTCACCACAAACCTGGTGCCGGATTTTTACGCCCTTTGGCCAGAGAAATTCAATAACAAAACCAATGGCGTAACGCCCAGGCGATGGCTGCTGAAAGCGAATCCCGGGCTAGCCGGCCTGCTTTCTGAAACCATTGGCGAAGGATGGATTACCGATCTAGACCAATTACGCGGCTTAGAGCCCTATATCGATGACTCATCATTCAGGGCGCGTTTTCTTGATGTGAAACTGAATAATAAGCGTCTGTTGTCTGATGCTGTATGGGTGACCAATCGGGTACGCATCGATCCATTGGCGCTGTTCGACATTCAGATCAAGCGCATGCATGAATATAAGCGACAACTATTAAACCTTCTGCACATTGTCTATCTATATCTGATCATCGTGGAAGATGGTAAACAATTGCCCACGCCACGCGTGTGTATTTTTGCAGGCAAAGCTGCACCCGGTTATTGGGCCGCTAAGCAGATCATTAAGCTCATCAACAATGTCGCGCAGCGCATCAACAACGACCCACGTGTTCACGACCAACTTAAGGTCGTCTTCATTCCCGACTACCGTGTTTCACTGGCTGAACGTATCATTCCGGCTGCTGATTTGTCAGAACAGATTTCAACCGCTGGTATGGAGGCTTCAGGTACCGGCAATATGAAACTGGCCATGAACGGAGCCTTGACGATAGGTACATTGGATGGTGCTAATATCGAAATTCTTGAGGAAGTGGGCAATGATAATATATACATTTTCGGTCTTAGGACAGAAGACATTCTAGACATGCGGAAACATAACAGCTATAGGCCAGAAGAATATTACCTGCATAGCGATCGTGTGAAACGCGTGATGGATGCGATCAAAGGCGAGTTGTTCTGCCCTGGAGAACCGGGTCTTTTTGAGTGGATATTCAATGCGCTGGTTCATGAAGGTGACTATTATTTCCACTTAGCGGATTTCAATACTTATAGCGATGCTCAGGCCCTTGCTGCAGAGGATTTTTCGCAACCGTTATTGTGGTCGCGTAAAGCTATTTTAAATGTCGCGCGGATGGGCAAGTTTTCCAGTGATCGTACCATTCGGGAATATGCTCAGGACATTTGGGGAATGTTATAGTTATAAACTTTCTCTTAAGTTAAGAATTACTCTATACATCAAAACGGCACGAACAAGGAAACCAAAATGAAATTTGATGAACGCCAAGAACTTGAAGCCATAGTCGTTAAACCACTGGAGAATCGTTTGGACTCCTATGTGGCCGATGAATTCAAGGTTCATATGAAAAACATTGTACAAGAGGGTCATCTGCAAATCGTGCTCGACTTGAGCGACATCGATTTCGTAGATAGTAGCGGATTGGGTGCGATTATCGCTACTATGATTGCCCTTCGACCTCAGGGCCAGTTAACGATTTGTAACGCCAAGGATAGCGTAGTCGCTTTATTCCGCCTAACTAGAATGGATCGAGTGATTCCCATGAAGAGCGATGTCCACGAGGCACTCCAAACAATGTGCAGTAAATGACCTCTAAGTAACGCTATAATTTATTACAGAATAATCCAGAATCTGAGTGTGTCACTAAAGTTTCTTGCAGACATAAAAAAAGCCTATCAGGTGATAGGCTTTTTTAGGCTATAACGTTATCGTGCAGTTAATGCTTAGTTTTTGGTTTTATCGACGATTTGATTCGCTTTAATCCAAGGCATCATGCTACGTAACTTTTCACCCACTACTTCAATGGGATGTTCTGCATTTAAACGTCTTCTTGCAGTCATTTCTGGGTAGTTGGTTAAGCCTTCAAGGATAAACTTTTTAGCGTATTCGCCATTTTGAATGTTTTGTAAGGCTTCACGCATTGCAAAACGGCTTTCTTCGTTAATGACTTGTGGTCCAGTCACATACTCACCGTATTCGGCATTGTTTGAGATTGAGTAGTTCATGTTGGCAATGCCGCCTTCGTACATTAAGTCAACAATCAGTTTTAACTCATGTAAACATTCGAAGTAAGCCATTTCAGGTGCATAACCGGCTTCAACCAGCGTTTCAAAACCGGCTTTAACCAATTCAACTGCACCACCACATAATACCGCTTGTTCGCCGAATAAGTCGGTTTCAGCTTCATCACGGAAAGTCGTTTCGATAATGCCTGAACGACCGCCACCGATGGCAGACGCATAAGATAAGCAAATGGCTTTAGCCAGACCAGACGCATCTTGGTGGATTGCGATTAAGTCAGGAATACCGCCGCCACGAACGAATTCAGAACGAACTGTATGGCCAGGTGCTTTAGGCGCAATCATAATAACGTCTAAGTCAGCTCTTGGCACAACCTGGTTATATAAAATCGAGAAGCCATGAGCAAATGCTAATGCAGCGCCCTGTTTGATGTTCGGTTCAATTTCTTCTTTATATAATTTTGATTGAAATTCATCAGGAGTCAAAATCATAATAACGTCAGCGCCAGCAACGGCAACAGCAACGTCTTGAACAGTTAAGTCATGCGCTTCTGCTTTGGCGACTGAAGGTGAGCCAGCACGTAAGCCAACAACGACATCAACGCCAGAGTCTTTTAAGTTAAGGGCATGAGCATGACCTTGTGAGCCGTATCCAATGATCGCTACTTTTTTAGCTTTGATGATTGAGAGGTCGGCGTCTTTGTCGTAATAAACTTGCATGTGTTTTCCTGTGTTTCTTTAATTTAAAGTTAAGTAAATAAAAACCAGGCCTGAATTAAAAGGCCTTGGTATGTATTTAAAGGTGTAAGCCCTTTTCGCCTCTTGATATGCCGGTTGGTCCAGAGCGAACAGTTTCAATGATTGAATCTGGATCGATGGCTGCAACAAAGGCATCCAGCTTTTCTGATGGCCCCGTCATTTCAATGATATACGTAGTCGGTGTCACATCAATAATCTTGCCACGGAAGATATCAGACAGACTTCTGATTTCTTCACGCATCTCAGGTGAGGTTTTGACTTTGATCAATAACAATTCACGCTCAATATGATTAGATTCGGCCAGATCAATCAGCTTTACCACATCAATGAGTTTATTAAGCTGCTTTGTTATTTGTTCAATAATGTCTTCGCTACCCCGGGTGACCAAGGTCATTCTTGAAAGACTTGGATCTTCGGTTGGGGCAACGGTGAGTGATTCAATATTATAGCCACGTGCTGAAAATAAACCGGCCACACGTGATAATGCGCCCGATTCATTTTCTATCAGAATAGAAATAATGTGTCTGATCATGCGAGTTCTCTGTCTGTCGATGTGCCGGTGGCAACTCTCAGTTTCATGTCGTGATGACCTTTTCCTGCTTCAATCATCGGGTAAACATTTTCGGTTCTGTCAGTCATAACGTCCAAGAATACGGTACGGTCTTTCAAGGCAAATGCCTGCTCAAGAGCGGGTCTGACTTCTTCAGGTTTAGTAATACGAATGCCGACATGGCCATACGCTTCTGCCAATTTAACGAATTCAGGAATTGTATCCATATACGAATGTGAGTAGCGACTTTCGTATGAGAATTCTTGCCACTGCCTCACCATACCCATATAACGATTGTTAAGGTTAATGATTTTAACAGGTGTCTTATATTGCAGGGCAGTTGACAGTTCCTGAATACACATCTGAATGCTGGCTTCGCCGGTTACACACGCGACATCAGCGTCAGGAAACGCTAGCTTAACGCCGATAGCAGCCGGTAAGCCGAAGCCCATCGTACCCAGTCCACCGGAGTTTATCCAACGACGTGGTTTGGTAAAGGGATAATACTGTGCGGCCCACATTTGGTGCTGCCCGACATCAGAGGTCACATAAGCATCGCCTTTGGTGACTTCATAAAGTTGTTCAATCACGTATTGGGGTTTGATCAGTGGGCTGCTACGGTCAAATTCAAGACAATTAACCGATTGCCATTGTCTGATTTGGTTCCACCATTCTGCCAGGGCAACGCCATCAATTTTGTTTTTGTTTTCTTTGATGAGTTCCATCATTTGGTCAAGCACAGGTTTAACGTCACCTACGATAGGAATAGTAACGCGAACTGTTTTTGAGATAGATGCAGGATCAACATCAATATGAATGATTTTGGCGTAGGGGCAAAATAGATCTAATTTACCTGTTACACGGTCGTCAAAACGGGCGCCGATAGCGATAATAACGTCACTTTCGTGCATCGCCATGTTTGCTTCGTAAGTACCATGCATACCTAGCATGCCCACAAATTGATTATCTGTGGCTGGGTACGATCCTAAACCCATTAGGGTGTTGGTAATAGGGTATCCCAAGGTTTTGGTAAACTCTATTAATTCGCTGCTGGCTTCACCTAAAACAACACCGCCCCCTGAATAGATAATAGGCTTTTTGGCGCTAAGCAGTAAATCAACTGCTTTCTTGATTTGGCCTTTATGTCCGACTAACACTGGGTTATAAGAACGGATAGACACCTTTTGCGGGTATGAATACGTTACTTTTATGTTGGGTGCAGTGATATCTTTAGGGATATCAATAACAACAGGGCCTGGACGGCCGGTCGTTGCAACATAAAACGCCTTTTTAATAGTTTCAGCTAACTTAGTCACGTCTTTGACTAAAAAGTTATGCTTTACGCAGGGGCGAGTAATGCCAATCATGTCAACTTCTTGAAAGGCATCGCTGCCAATGACGGGCAGTGATACTTGACCAGAAATTACGACCATAGGAATGGAGTCCAGATATGCAGTCGCTATGCCTGTTACGGCATTCGTTGCTCCCGGGCCTGATGTGACCAGGACAACGCCCGGTTTCCCAGTAGCTCTGGCGTAGCCGTCTGCTGCATGGGTTGCGCCTTGTTCATGTCGAACCAGAATATGCTTGAGTTCATCCTGCTGGAAGATTGCATCGTATAAATGCAATACCGCACCACCAGGATAACCAAAGATATATTCTACGCCCTCGTCTATAAGACTTTGAACTACGATTTGTGCTCCGTTTAGCTCCACGCTAACACCTCAATAAACATGATGAATTTTTTCAATTTGAGTCGATTATATTAGTTTTTTAAAGTTAATAATGTTTTGCATAGGCTTTAAAAAATCAGTTAGAAGACGTTTTTTGATGATTATCTTTTTCAGACAATATAACAGTCGATATTTTACTAGGTTATTAACCAAATTGTAATTATCTCTGTGATCCTTTTTAATTTTATTGCAAATTGAGCAGAGTAATTAATGATTTATTGAGTTAAAAACAACGCCTCATCAATCACCCATAATCAGCGGAATCTCTAGGGCAGTGTGTTGGTTAATTTTAAAACTACGCATGTCAAGAACCCCTTTTGTATTGAGTGAAATAATCAGATGCAAGGCTTCTGGATAAGACGCTAGGGCAATGTCATGGATGGATGGTTGTGCAGGGGCAGTGGGATGGGAGTGGTAAATAGCAAATAAGTCTTCGTTTAATTCGCGCATTTGAGCCATAGCAGTGATTTGTTCGCTGGCGTCCAGTAAAAAACGTTGTTGAGGGTGGTTCGCAACATTTTTGACTGGATAACAATGGCTTACTTTGCCTTGCTTGCTACTGACTAAGCCACATATTTCTGCATCCGGTGATATTTGGGCCAGATGTAAAAGTTGGTTTGCTATTTTACGAGGTAGGTGTATTTCTTTAGGGTTCATTGTCTTTTATGATTTATTTATGGAAGTTACTATGGTTAAGGCTTTATAGCCATTGTCCACGAGTCACTCGTGGTTGTCCTGATAAATCGGTGAATGTTTGAATCTGACTGAAACCATTTTCTTTAAAGAGTGCTTGAACAGCCTGTTGTTGATCATAGCCATGTTCAACTAATAAATAGCCTTGGGGGAGTAGATAGCGAGGTGCTGTTTCGGCAATGATTTTAATGTCTCTTAAGCCTTGTTCATCAGAACGTAAAGCAGAAAGTGGTTCAAAACGGAGATCACCTTGTATTAAATGCTCATCATCGGGCGCGATATAAGGGGGGTTGCTGACGATGAGATGATACTGAGTCGGAGTAATCTCGTTAAACCAGTCGCTTTGAATAAGCTGAATGTTATTGATGTTATGCTTTTTTGCGTTAAGCTGGGCAATGTGCAGGGCTGCGAATGAATAATCAGTCGCAGTGACTTGTACATGTGGGCATTCTGCCGCTAAAGTGATGGCTATAATCCCAGAGCCGGTGCCTAGATCAATAATGCTTGATGGTGCGTTGGGTGGAATTAAGCTTAAGCACAGTTCGACTAATAATTCGGTATCGGCTCTAGGAATCAAAACGTCAGGCGTTACCAGAAAGTCACGTGACCAGAATTCCCG
>QVQE01000145.1 GCA_003584865.1 Methylococcales bacterium | reverse complement strand
GTACTATTGAAGACTATGCCATTCTCGCTGGCAGTTCGGGCGTTGCTGATCATGTGACTATAGGTCAGGGCGCTGTGGTCATGGCGCGTTCGGGTGTGGCCGGTAATGTCAAAGCCGGGGCTCAGGTCTTTGGCAGTCCAGCTAAAGACAAGAAGACGGCTTATAAAGAACAGATTGCAATCAGTAAATTGCCTGAGCTGTTGAAAAAGGTAAAAATGCTGGAAGAGAAGATTCAGGCTCTGGAAGAGAAGAATTAAGTCAAAATTAACGGGATAATCATCATCCCGTTAATTAACAAATAATTCGTCACAACAACAGATGACGAATAACCTACTATTATAGTAGACTATATAAAACATAATCGGTTAAGCAAGATGACAGCAAAAGAAAACGTACACCTGCACGAGATTAATAAGTTTGGTTCGATGGCAGAACGCTGGTGGGATCCTCAGGGAGAATTTAAAACACTCCATGATGTTAATCCCTTACGACTGCAATTTATTCAGAGTTTTGTAGATATTGCCGGAAAACGCATGGTTGATGTGGGTTGTGGTGGTGGTATTTTGACTGAAGGTTTAGCCAAGTCTGGTGCAGATGCCTTGGGTATTGATTTAAGTGAAGAACTGATTGATGTGGCCGATTTGCATGGCTTGGAGTCTGGAGTTAATGCGCATTATCAGAAAATCAGTGTTGAAACCTTGGCAGAGCAACAGCCAGACAGTTTTGATCATGTGACTTGCATGGAAATGCTAGAACATGTACCTGACGCGGGTTCAATTATTTCGGCTTGTGCGCATTTAGTAAAACCCGATGGCATGGTGTTCTTTTCTACCTTGAATCGTCAACCTAAAGCGTATTTACTGGCGATTGTCGCGGCAGAACATGTGTTGCAAATGTTGCCTAAAGGCACACATGATTATAAAACGTTTATCAAGCCCTCTGAGCTTTGCCAATCAGCCAGAAAAGCAGGTCTTGAACTTCAGGGTATGGTGGGTATTGAATATAACCCGTTTAATAAACAGTTTAGATTGGGCAAAGATATTGATGTTAACTATATTGCGGCCTTTAAACGGACGGTGTAGCCATTAATGTTTGCTGACTTTAAGTTATCCTGTGTTTTATTTGATCTCGATGGAACATTAATCGATACCGCACCTGATTTAGTTGTCTGCCTTAATAAATCGTTGATCCAACACGGTTATAAACCTGCTTCTATTAATGAAATAAAGCCCTCCATTTCTCATGGTGCCGTGGTATTGGTCGATAATCTGTTACAACAATCCGCTAGTGCTGAAACCAAAGCGGCGATTGTTGAAGCCATGCTAGACATTTACCTTAAGAACATTGCTGAACACAGTGTCTTTTTTGAGGGGATGACCGAGACTCTGGAACTAATAGAAGCTCAAGGTCTTAAATGGGGCGTTGTTACCAATAAAAGGGAGCGCTTTACTAATCCTTTAATGTCAGCGTTAAATTTGACCGAGCGGGCGGCTTGTATTATCAGTGGAGATACCACCGGTAATCCAAAGCCTCATATAGAACCTATGTTAGCGGCGTGTAAAATAGCCCATGTCAATCCTGAAGAATGTTTCTACATCGGTGATGCCAGTCATGATATTGAAGCCGGTAAGAACGCTCAAATGAAAACACTGGTGGCGCTTTATGGCTACATTAAGGATGATGATCGTCCAGAAACATGGGGGGCAGATGCTTTGATCGCATCTCCACAAGAATTAACTGCTTTGATAAACTCATTATTATGACATTGAAACACCCAGTAATTTTAATCACCGGCGCAGGTGGTGGTCTTGGCAGTACGGCGGCATTGGCATTGGCTAAAGCCGGTGCACATATCATTTTGCTGGATAAAAGCATCCCTAAATTAGAAGTCATTTATGATGCGATATTGGCTGCTAATGCACCGGAACCTATTATTTATCCTTTTGATCTTGCTGGCGCTAATGAAAACGACTATCAAGATCTCGCTAATACAGTGGCTGAAGAATACGGTTCATTACAAGGTCTATTACATTCTGCAGTAGAATTTAGCTCTTTTTCTCCGATTGACCAAGTTAATACGAAAGATTGGGGGCATACTTTAAATGTGAACTTAAATGCGGCTTTTTTATTAACACGGGTGTTATTGCCTGTTTTAGACAAGAGTCAACACGCCTCAGTGGTTTTTACATCCGATTCTTCTGCCAGACGGGTTCATGCTTATTCGGGGGCTTATGGTGTCTCCAAAATAGCGATGGAAGGCTTGGCAAAGGTATTGGCCGAAGAACTGGAGTCCGGTCATAAAATACGGGTCAATACCTTAGTACCTGGACCGGTTGATTCGCCTTTAAGAAAACGCGCCTATCCGGCAGAAGATAAAGCTAAATTGCCAGCCATGGCCTCCTTAGAGCCTGTTTACCAATACCTGTTTGATGCTAGAAGTATTGGTGTCACAGGGCAAATTATTAATGCTCCTACTTTTCATTTATAACGCAATTTTATGGCAGAACGAGAAAGCTTTGTTTTAACCAGAGATGTTAATGTTGTCACTATTCCCGATGGCACACCCAATGTTTTAAGCAAAGGTGAAGAAGTCACTATACATCAATCCTTGGGTAGTAATTACACAGTTGTCACGGAAAGGGGGTATATGGTTCGTATTGCCGGTGTGGATGCAGATGCGTTGGGTAAAGAAATTCATCAATTGCATACCTTAGTTTCGGAGACCAGTTCTGAAGCCGTTAAGAAGAATTGCTGGGAAGTGATGAAAACGGTTTATGATCCAGAAATCCCCGTTAATATTGTTGATCTTGGCTTAGTCTATGGGTGTGAAGTATTACCGGTGGGGATAGGCGAAAATGAAGTTCAGATCAAGATGACTTTAACGGCTCCGGGTTGCGGTATGGGGCCGGTTATTCAAGGTGATGTTGAAAAATCTATTCGGGCTTTACCGGGTGTTGTGCGTGTTAATGTAGAAGTGGTTCTTGATCCCCCTTGGGCTCGAGAAATGATGTCAGAAGTCGCACAAGTACAACTCGGTTTGTATTAACAGTCCATGGCTACCCTTTATTATGCACATCCTGATTTTTTGTTGCATGATACCGGAGACGATCATCCAGAGTGTATCGATCGTCTCAATGTCATTGATCAGGCATTAGAGGCTCCCGAGTTTTCGAATTTAATCAGAATGCTTGCTCCTCTGGGTACAGAGCAGCAAGTACGACTGATACATTCACAATTTCATCTTGAAACGGTTATAGATGCCGTACCTGAGCAGGGACGTACTTATCTGGATGCGGATACCGTGTTATCAACGTATTCAAAGCTGGCGGCTTTTCAGGCCGTGGGTGCTGTTTGTGATGCGGTTGATAACGTATTGACTGATCAGGCAGATAATGCTTTTTGTGCGATTCGCCCTCCAGGTCATCATGCGGAACCCGAACTCTCAATGGGCTTTTGTATCTTTAATAATGTAGCTATTGCTGCAGAATATGCCCGCTTGCATTACTCACTTAAGCGTATTGCCATTATAGATTTTGATGTGCATCACGGTAATGGCACGCAAGCTGCATTTTATAAGAATCCGGCTGTTTTTTATGCGTCCAGTCATGAGATGCCCAATTATCCCGGCACAGGCTATCCGAATGAGATCGGTCTGGGGAATATTGTTAATGTGCCTTTGAGGGCAGGGGATACCGGTACTGAGTTTAGGCATAAATACACATCAATTATTTTACCTGCGTTAAGAAGCTTTAAGCCTGAGTTGTTGTTGATATCAGCAGGTTTTGATGCCCACAAGGATGATCCCTTGAGTTCTGTGAACTTGGTAGAGGATGATTTTAGATGGATAACTAAAGAGTTAATAGATTGTGCAGAGCAGTATTGTAAGGGTAGGGTTATTTCAGTGCTGGAAGGGGGGTATGACCTTAAGGCATTGGCGGCTAGTGTGGCTGTTCATGTTAAGACTTTGTTGGGTGGGGAGTAGCTGGAATACCCCGTCTCTTCAGGGCGGGGATGTAAGGATGCTTTGATGCTTGCTCAGTCTTGACAATGGGGAATACCTATACCTTATAGTCTCTCCCTTATATCATAAACAAATAAGGAAAACCCATGTCTGACACCCCCCCCCACCCCCCGACTGTCCCGCTGCAAACCCAGAATTCTCACTTCATCTCCCCAATCCGTATGATTGTGGTTCTTTTTACAAATGTGATTGGGGTACGGCCTATTTATTTCAGTGTCCAGAAGGTTTGCATTTTAATGCTGAGCTTTCTGTCTGTGACTGGCTCGAAAGCGCAAACTGCACTGAAATACCGTATCCATAAATCCAATACAAGAGTCGTTCACGAAAAGCAATCTAAAAATCCATGCTAGATTTGATTTATTGCTTTGCGTTGATCGCACAATTTGGCTTAATGCTGCTCTTTTTAGTTACAGGCAGTGCTAAATTATTTGCGTTGGCAAGCTTTCGCGAAACGCTAAACAATTTCGGTATACCGACCATCTTGCAAATTCCAGTTAGCTACTTTTTACCCGTGGGGGAATTGGTGTTGGCCATTACCTTACAGATAAATGCACTTGCGCAGTGGTCGGTTGTTGGAATGCTGTTATTGCTGTCAATGTTTAGCTTGGCAATTTTCTGGCAATTAAGCAATGGAAAAAACCCACAATGTAACTGTTTTGGGCAGCTAAGACCCACAGCCATTAGTTGGCTTACCTTAGTGCGCAATGGTGCTTTTATCGCCGCAACAAGCTTGGTTTTATGGGTCAATCCTTCGCCCTTGAACCTTGCAATGGCATTGGATCAGGCTCGTTTATTGACGATAGCCTTGTTGATTCTGACTAGCCAAACAGGGCTGATTGTTTTTTTACTTTTGCAGCAACACAAACTAAACCAGCGTATTAATGCGCTAGAATCACGCCCATTTGCGTCGGTTAAAGGGTTGCCAGCGGGTTCGCAGGCACCTAATTTTAATGCACTCAATCTACAGGGTGAAACCATTGCATTCTGGTCATTGCTGGAAGCCAAAAAAATGATAGTTTTGGTGTTTTTTGATGCAAACTGTCAGCCTTGTTTAACCGTCGTTGATAGCATTAGAAAATGGCAGGAGGCTTATGCAAAAAACTTAAATTTTGTGCTGCTAGGACGCGGCATTAATACACAATCAAACTTGGAAAATTATACCGGTTTGACTGTGTTGCGCCAGAATGACCGTGAAATCTCCAACCAGTTTCAAGTATCGAGCATTCCTTCGGCGGTTTCTATCGATGACTTAGGCGTAATAAGGTCGCATCTTGTGATTGGGGCTGAAGCCATTGAAAAATTAATTAATAGTGTTTTATAATTTTTTTCTGTAAATCCTCAACCCATAGAAAAAACCATGTCTGAAACACCACCACCTACATGTCCGCCTATAATTTTGCCTCAAGAAGAATTATCTGTACCTGACAAAATAGCGGCTTGAGATAATTAGGGTAGGTGAACAGTTACAACTCCTGGGTAATTCGGATATAATTAAAACTCACTGAGCAGTAGCGATACATAATCACTCCTAGGAAACTAGAAATCTCCTTTCTTCATGTAGGGAAGGAAGTCAATATGTTGAATTGCAGAATGATCAAAATGTGGTAGTTGAGACTGTAGAACGTAATGATAGCTACACAGGCGAATCATTTTTGAATAATGTGTTGAAACCTTTACTTACTTCTCCAATGTTTGCTATGGTTGTTAGCTGGAAGTGTAAGGGGAAAAAAGTAATTTCTAAAACAAGCACTTCAAGGAACACCAACATGTCTAGTCGTCTTGAGCAAGTGGTTCAGCGGGTATCAACCCTGCCTATCGAAATTCAGGATGAAATAGCCGAGCAATGGTTCGAAGACATTGAAAATGAAATAGGCTGGCAGAGAACCCTACAACAGCCACAAGATAAATTGTCAAAACTGGCAAAGGAAGCTTTACTACAATCCAGCCAAGGCAAAACCTTGGTAAAGGGTTTCGATGAAATCTGAGCTAACACAAGAGTTTGTGGAATGCTTCCGCAACTTGCCGGAGCGAGTTAAACAAACCGCGCGAAAAAATTACCGTTTATGGAAACAAAACCATCATCATCCCAGTCTTGAATTCAAGAAAGTTAATACTTCCGAGCCAGTCTATTCTGTGCGAGCGGGTATCGGTTGGCGTGCGCTGGGCGTTGTGAAATATCCCGACACCATTGTTTGGTTCTGGATTGGCCCGCATAGCGAATATGACAAACTTCTCAAAAATTTATGATCAAGCCCCAAGCGGATGGGGAGCTTATATTAGGGGGCATTACGCCGAGGCCGAGCCATTAAGCCGACGTGCAACGCTGATTTTTGCCCGTAGCTTAGGTTGGCAACATCCAAACACTGAAACTGTAAGCAGCAACTGGACTGCAATCCTGAGTAAACTGGGTAAACAACCTGAAGTTGAATTGAAAAAACTTCAGGCCGAAACGCAGACCGCTCCCAATAGACAGTAACACCATGGAATTGAGTCGTTGATATTGCCCTACTTAAACCACTATCATATGCAGTGGATCAGTCCACAGCCCAACCCCATTCGTACCAATCCCCCTAATCCGTAGCCAATAAGATTGACCGGGTATTAAATCCGGCAGGTGAATGTGCGTGGCTGTGGTAGACCATAAAGCATGTTTCCAATTTTCCTCGACCATAGGATCTAATTGCGTTATTTGCACTTCATAACTGGCGGCCCCTGTTAAGCGACTGATTTTAATATCTATCGTGCCACTAAAGGCTCCGTGCATAATGCTAAAATCTAAAGGGGCGGGTAAAATATCAAAGGTATTATTATGGGTGGTATCACGGCGTAAATCGTAACCGCTGGTTGCTAGCTTAGAAACATCGGCTTGTGACGCTAACTCAAAATAAGGTGCTATAGTTTTTAATATCCCGATTAACACAACACGACAATCATTACGATGGGAAATCTTAAACTTATCTTGTGATAAGGCGTCATGATAAGCTGTTTCATAATCGGCCTGGGCAGTGGTCAAGTCACTCAAAGTTATTAATAGAGGTAACCAGGGCTCAGGATAATTAAGGTTCTGGGTTAATCCAGCCACGATAACGCCGGACTTTATTAATAACTCCCTGTTATTAAGACGATCAAATGCGACAATCAATTTGGGTTGCATACAGAATTCCTATCAGTTAAGGGTGAGTTAAACGTACACAACATTAATAATCAGTCGACTGATAGAATACTCATCGAGGTCATCTTTATGCATGCGTCTAAAAAGGTCGCGGCCTTAGCCTTGAAGTCTAGTCTATTTGACGGCAAATAGCCAGACTGTAATCAGTTGTGTGTAAAAAAGCGCATAGTCAAGCGTAAAAAAGGCAGATGACAACAACAAAAAAGGCATGGCACAGTTCAGCTTAAGCATAAAATACTAAGGCGGTCAGTAACCAGCACCTTAAGACTAACCCTTAAGCCCTTTGATAGTCAGCATTAAGTCCGTCGCGAGTATGCGATAACAACTTTAGGGGATAGGCAAGGCCCCGTTGCAAACCAGTGACTAGCCTTATTTGATAAAAGCGTATTCACTTAGCGTTTAACGGCTATGGAGAAATTCGAAGGGTCGTATAGTCTTTTCGTGATAGCAGATAGAGCTGTTCGTACACGGTGTATTCGCTTATCCCAGACCAATCCCCTACAATCATAGATTACCGTTCAGGCACTGATCTAAATGTGCGTAGTCTTAATAAGCGCTGTCGTTTGCCTGAGTATATTAACAACAATCGCAGCGTCCAATTGATTTAACCAACGTTCGGGTATCTGTTGAACACCGTATTTCGCCCCCGCAAGCATTCCAGCCAATGCACCGGTTGTATCTGCGTCACCGCCTTGATTAACGGTTGCAATCAAGCAGGATTCAAAGCTGTCTGTGTTAAAAAAATAATGCAAAACGGTTTGCACGGTATCGACAATATAAGCGGAGGCCTTGCCCAAATAAGGCGTATAAGAGAATTGGTTATATTGATTAATCAACGCATCGGACTCTTGCTGACATGCGTCACTATCCCCTAGGGTAATTAAATGTTTGACTATCAGACCCAGTGTTAAGGTTGCAGCATCAGACAAAGGGTTATTGTGGGTAATGTGGCTTTGTTGTAAGCTCCATATCCTAAAAAGATCGGGCCGATTTAAGGTCGCCAACACCACGGGTAGATTTCGCATACAAGCGCCATTTCCTGCATCATCCTCGCGAGGTAAACCAAATAGTTCACCACTATCCCGATAGCGTATAATACCGCGTCTACAGGTATTTCCTATGTCGGGCGGGTTGCTTTCTAGCCAGGTCACAAAGTTATCGGCAACGGCCTGAATGTTCCAATCCTGGTGATCGATAATAGCCTGCCCTAATGCCAGTGACATTTGCGTATCATCAGTCACTTGTCCGGCTTCCAGGTTTAACCAACCGCCTCCAATAATATCCTGATGAACACCATAGTGTTTATGAATTTGTTTCGGTGTCATAAACTCTACTGTTGCACCCAGCGCATCGCCGCAGGCAAAACCTAAATAAGCGCCCAGCGCTCTGTCGAGTACGTGTTCGTTTGTCATGTTTTACCTCTGTACTTTGACTTTATAATCACCACCAATGACCAAATATTCGGCCTCACCATGCAAAGCGTGATGCGGTAGTAATTCATTAAAAAAAACCAGTTTAACCATCGGTACTTCAACTTCTAGAATATACGCGCCGAATTCGCTGGCAATACTGCGGTGGTCAGTAAAAGAAACAAGACTGTTTAACCGCACGATTTTATGGTGATTATCTTCTCCCTGAACCAAACAATGATCCTCCAGAGAGTTAACGCCCCGATATAGTGTTTTATGCGTTGCCGATGGAAACTGAAAACGTTCAATAACCCATTGACAATATTCGTAAAGAAGATCAAGTTGCATGTAAATGCAGTTGTTGTGATATCGACTGTTCATCTTTTCTTCAATATACATAACCCAGTCTTTACAGCTGAAACTGGCTATACGCTGTTTATGATAGTTAGGGAATAACCCAAAACGGCTTTCCACCCAGCCTTTAAAAACGGCGCCTTGGGCGTTGTTTGAATCTAACCCCCAATCCTGAATAAGTCTAAGATAACTGTTTCGGTATCGGCGTCTTCCAGAAGCATCATCACGGAGTCTTTGTTCAGATTCAAAGCCGAACACCACGCACATATAGTCCTGAAATATCTGTCCACACGCCTCGCGTGTTGATTGTTTGAACAATTGCTCAAACAATCCAGAAGCTGATTCACGGGTGCCAGCAATACGGAGAGGTTTAGGTGTTTCGTTAAAGTCAAGACTGGCTATACAGGCCGTCGACAAGCCAATTAAGTTGGTGCTATGACCCTGTTGAGATACATCATGCATGTGTTGTTGTGGTTACGAATTAGGCTATGATTTGATGGCGTCATCTTTACATCAAATAGTGCATTTAGCAATGTTTTTTATATGGTTATTAATTATGTTCGGATAATATATGACGACAATTGGAATTATCATAGATAATTAAATGTCTCATTGACAAATTATGTTTCATTCACCTTAATACAATAATAAATTATGCGCTTTCTTTGTATTCTCGTACTTTTGTTTATTTCTATAATTGAAATTGGCCCCGTTCCGTTCCTATTACCCCGTTATTTTTAATTTGGATTTTATTGTTTCGGCCACGGTGGTTTTATGACTTGGTACTCAAGATATTTAATAAAAGCTAAACTCAGTGGTTGTGAAACTTCATTGTAGTAACTTTTGGGAGTATCAAGCGTAAATCACCATCCTTTTCTGTTTTAGTTGACTAATCGTTATTAGTACCCAATAAAGAAACATTCTGTTTCTGTCAGGTATTCGCATTCTTACGAAATCTTGATGCTAAAAACACTACCATAACCCATTGTTGAAACTAGCTTGAAAGGTTTAACCGATGGACAGTACCTCTCTAATTTTATTATTAGCATTTTTTGCTTTCCGCTTAGATCGTAGTAGTGGTAACAGGGTTTTAAGGAGTAGCCGGTGGGGATGCTTAATAATAGCCGCATTTCTTTTACCATCGGTGAGTTTTGCTGAAGAAATCCAATCGGCAACACAATTAGATTTAAAGCATCATTTTATTGGCTATCTAGGGATTGCCATTACTGTTTTGGCGTATGCCATTGCCATGACAGAAGATTTACACCAATTGAGTAAAGCAAAACCGATGGTCTTGGGTTCGGCATTAATTTGGCTCTCAATTTTTGTTTACTATAGCGTGGAGTTTGGGTCAGCCAAAAATGTAGCTGTCGTTTTTCAAAGTAATTTAACGGCTTATGCAGAGTTATTTTTATTTATTACCGTGTCGATGACATTTTTAAATGCTATGACAGAGCGGAGTATTTTTGATGCCTTGCGTATTGTCTTGTCTAATAGACAATACAGCTATCGAAAACTATTTTGGATTACAGGTGTGCTGGCTTTTGTGTTATCTACTGTGATTAGCAGTTTAACAGTGGGCTTGTTAATGGGTTACATTATACTGGTTATAGGAAAAGCAGATTCTAAGTTCGTCGGTCTGGCGGGATTAAATGCCGTAGTTGCCGCGAATGCCGGGGGCACAATGAGTCCGTTAGGGGGGATTTCTACCTTTTTCGTGTGGCAACAAAATATGTTGCATTTCACGGAGTTTTTTACCTTAACGCTGCCATGTATTGTTAACTTTCTGGTGCCAGCCTTTATTATGAGTTTTTCAGTTTCTAAAGCAACGCCCGCATTTGTTAAAGCAACGCCGATTTTAAAGCGCGGTAGTAAGCGGATTATATTCATCTTTGTACTGACCTTCAGTATGACTATTTTATCGAATGTCTTTCTTGATATGCCTGCCATTGCCGGGATGATGCTAGGCTTGGCGATATTACAATTTTTCGCCTATTATTTAACTAAATCAGAGAAACTGGGTCACTTTTTACTGTCTGAAACCCAAGAGGCGATTGATTCACAAAAGGGCTTTGATGTTTTTAAATGTATTGCAGGGGTTGACTGGGATACGCTATTGTTTTTCTATGGTGCCATGATGATTGTAGGTGCTTTGAACTTTTTGGGTTATTTAGATGAAATGGCTCATTATCTGTTTACCCAAATTAATCCCACGATTGCTAATATCCTGATTGGCTTACGGTAATCTGTTACGCGATCTTTTTACTGATAATCCTGAGCGAGTCATGCTCAAACAATTACATGGAGCGAATGCCTATCTTAGAGAACTTGCTGCCCTGCGGGCTTATTATCCAGCAGTCCGACTTCATGCCATTGAGTTATTGGACAAAAAAAGCCTGTCAGTGCTTGAACGACTCAGTAATGAAGAACCGGATTCCCAATTCAGTATCGCCGCAAAAAAGCGGATTGAACAGCTACACAATGATACCGGGTTTCTGAGCAAGTTATTTCATACCGAGTAGCCATTTAATGGGCGACCTATCGAACTTTCCCGCTGTTGGTTGTGCCTTGATTATTCTCCAAGTTGCAATAATATCCAGAGTCGTCGGATGAAGGCTTGTGTCGGTCGGACTAAGGGTCCCGTCCGGTGGAAGAAGGGTTGATTCGGACGGGTTCAATGTATCTTCGGGCGGAAGAAGGGTTTAATCGGTTGAGTTAAGCGTTTCATCGGTTGAGGGTGATGAGATTTTGAAATAACTGCGGCAAAGTTAGTAGGCTTTACTTTTACAGACCTTTTATCTATAAATTCAGCATAAATTACAGTCCCAATGTTCGCGCATAGAATATAGATAACCTATTCTTTAACTTAGATATTAGTTTGTGAGCTTAGGATGTTTAGCCTGCTTCTGGATTATAGGGTTGTGCATAAAAGTCCATACCGGTTTGTTCTTCAAAAGGGTTTTGTAATAAGGTTAACAAACGATAAAACTCGGTTAAATCACCGTGCTCTGCGTCAGTAATCGACTGCTTTAATAAATGACTGCGCAGTACATAACAAGGATTGACTTGATTCATTTGTTTTTGGCGCTCTTGCGAGGAAATAGTCTCTAAACGCAAGCGATCTTGGTAAAGGCTTAGCCACTGCATTAAGTTAGCGGAGTCTGTTGTTAAAGTGTAAAGCGCTGGATTCTTCTCTTGTACATTAATAAAATCTGCTAAATTCCGAAAGAATAGGGCGTAATCAATGTTACCCTGTTGTAGGGTGGTTAATAAGACTTCTATCAACTTGGCATCGTCAGGATGTGGTGTGCTTAAGCCGAGCTTTAAACGTAGGCGTTGCAGATAATGCTGATGATAATGTTGTCGATATAGTCGCAGTAGTTTGGCAGGGATAGTACGGGACGGCAACAAGGAGGACATTGCTTCCGCCAACGCTAAACAGTTCCAACGTCCTATTTCAGGTTGTTGATCAAATTGATAACGACCTAAATCATCGCTAGCATTGGCTAAAAACTCAGGGTGATAGGTCTCCATAAAACCAAAAGGGCCAAAATCTAGCGTATCACCCAGCACCGACATGTTATCGGTATTAATAACGCCATGTGTAAAGCCTTCGCTTTGCCAAGCCGCTATTAAACAGGCCGTCCGCTCAACAATAGCTTCTAATAATCGTAATGGCCGTAACTCAATGGGTTCATTTAACACGTCAGGAAAGTGTTGTTCGATGACAAACGTGGTGAGATTCTTTACATTCTCAAAATCACCTTTATGATGAAAATACTCAAAATGTCCGAAGCGGATGTGAGAGCGTGCCATTCTGACTAACAGTGCACCCGTTGTAAGGTATTCTCGCTGTACTTTTGTTTCACTACCCAGCAGACACAGTGCTCGCGAAGTGGGAATATTTAAACCGGCTAAGGCTTCGCTACCCAGATATTCACGAATGGCAGAACCTAATGGACAACGACCATCCAGCGTTCGAGAATAAAGGGTTAAGCCCGCGCCTTTTAATTGAATTTCATAGCGACGATCATTATGGCCTACCACTTCACCTAAGGACAGCACCCGACCATCTCCCAATTGCGCTGTAAAAATACCGAATTGATGTCCAGCGTAGACACTGGCTGTTGGCTGTACTTCCGGCGGTAATTGCTGACCATTAAAAAAATGCAATGTGGCTTCATTCTGTAATTGCTCTGCTGATAAACCCAGTAATTCTGCGGTGTGAGTGTTGCAATGAATAAAATAGGGGGTATCCAATGGCGTTAGCTGTATGCGTTGATAAAACGCATCGGGTAATTGTAGCCAAGGGTTAGTCCAGGATAAATTCTTTATTGCAGCATCAGACGGTTTAGAGTGAGTCATAACTTACCGGCTATTCAATGGAATCACTTTACGAAACGTTAAGTTAATCCGGGGTTGAGTGATTGTTTTATCCAGAGGGACGCTATGCAGCCAGTGATGTTGAAAGTTGGGTTGCATTATCACTAAGGTTCCCTGTTTTAATTAAACACTCGGAACCCTTTAACAAAATGATTGTCCGAAGGACTCCTTAATAAAATTTTTTTGGTAAAGCATAGAAACAGTTATCGTTTATTTTATACCTTGCCGTATCAATACATTCAAAACAGGATATATTTAGTCTTAAAGAAAAATACGTCATTATAATCGGCTTGCGTATTCAGATTAATTTGAGTTCATTACTGACTGTTCAGACCTCCTCAATCTGGTTTGGATTGGTGCGCAATTTAATCTTGGCTTTCCCTTTCCCTTTCCCTTTAGCATGAGTGTTGAAAGGGGTACTGAGCAGTAGTATTAAAACTGGCAGATGTTTCATTGAGCCGAAAAGAAATTAAGACAGATATTTGTTGTTGATTTATCTAAAATCAAAAGGAGAGAAGTCACCAAAGAAGATATCATCCTCGATCTGCTTTTTAGGTATTTTGAACTTCTTTAGCCAGGCCTTAAGTGCCGATGGATCCTGAAATGATTCAAGCTGGATTTTGAGTAACATTGATTCCTTTTTTACGGAATTGATATCACGGTTTAAATATTGGATGACTTGCTTGGGTGATGACAATGACGCATAGTAAGGCATATTTAACATGACCCTAAATCGGCCTTCTATTTGATAGACTTCATGATTGAGTTCTTCCAGTTGTTCCTTAAGTATTTTATTAAAATATTTAAGTCTGCTGTCAGCAATTTGAGTTAAATGCTTAGCATCAATCTGTTCAATTTCTAATTGAAGCTCCAGTAGTTTCAATAGATCCTTTTTACCATAAGCAGCATTAACACGTTGCATTAATTCAGTTTTGCGAAGGCGTTCATCAAGATCCTGTTCACGGTCAGGATGCAGTGCTGCAGCCAACTTGCGATAGACTTCACGGACTGATTGCAGTGCTAAAGCATCTTCTTCCTGTTGGCGCAATTCCTTTTCCAATTGCTTCTTGGTTTTTTTATGTTCTTTAGCGGGTTCTTGTGATTGAGCCTTCGGATCAGAGTCCATTTTTTCGCGCAGTTTGTCTTGTAAATGAGCATGCAGCTCTTCAGGCGAGTTAAAATCAATATCCTCATCCAGTTCTATATTAAACATATTTTCTACTAATTCTTTCATTAAATCCGACATCTCAGATTCAGACTCATCACGCATTTCATCATAACCAAAATCATTGTACTTGTTGAATATCGGTTTAAGTTCTTCACGATCAAACTCTGCAATTAACTTCTGTGTGTGTTCACAGATAATATAGTGAATTTTTTGTTTATCTGTTTTGTTAAATGCACGGCTATCGTAGGCTTCATCCAGTAGAAATATCAATTGACTTTTAATGTCGATAAATTTGTTTAATTGGGGCTCATATTCACTACTGAGTTTTTGGTTATATGTCTGGGTGATTTCTTGCCATCCAATGAGTCGATTGCGCTCAGTATCAATTTTTTTTGTTAGGCTATTAAAGCGTTTCTGCGCCGCTGATAAGGTGGTCTTTTCGGCTTTTTTCGGAGTAATCTGAACTGTTTGGTTGTTGGATGCGTTCATTGTGAATTGTCTTAAGAGGAATGAAATTAATAGGGTTGATAGCGTCAGTCCATTTACCTGAACCCGTTCCAAAGGTGTTTCGGTTCCGTTATGTATGGTTCAAGTAGTTTTCGGGTATAATTTGCAGAATTTTTTAACTTTGAGTAAGAACATATTATGTCAAAAATCAATAAAGTTGTATTGGCTTATTCTGGGGGTTTAGACACTTCCATTATTCTTAGATGGTTGCAGGATGTTTATCAATGTGAAGTAGTCACCTTTACAGCTGATTTAGGGCAAGGTGAAGAAGTAGAACCCGCACGTGCTAAAGCACAGGCTGCTGGTATTAAAGATATTTTTATTGAAGATTTACGTGAAGAATTTGCACGTGATTACGTGTTTCCAATGTTCCGTGCCAATACCATTTACGAGGGAGAATATCTGTTAGGGACTTCTATTGCACGGCCATTAATTGCTAAACGTTTAATTGAGATTGCCAATGAAACCGGCGCTGATGCTATTTCTCATGGCGCGACCGGCAAAGGGAATGACCAGGTACGTTTTGAGTTAGGTGCTTATGCATTACGGCCTGATATTCAGGTAATTGCCCCCTGGCGTGAGTGGGAGTTAACGTCTAGGCAAGCCTTATTGGATTATGCTGAAAAGCACGGTATTTCAGTTGAGAAAAAAGGTAAGAGTTCGCCTTATTCAATGGATGCTAATTTGCTGCACATCTCTTATGAAGGTCGTATCCTTGAAGATCCCTGGGCAGAGCCAGAAGAAGATATGTGGCGCTGGACGGTATCACCTGAAGCAGCGCCTGATAAAGTCACTTATATTGAATTGACTTATGAAAAAGGTGATATCGTCGCCATTGATGATGTACCGGTTTCACCTGCCACGGTTCTCGAACAATTGAACAAGGTAGCCGGCGAAAATGGTATCGGTCGTCTGGATATTGTTGAAAACCGTTACGTAGGCATGAAGTCACGCGGTTGTTATGAAACCCCAGCGGGTACTATTATGTTAAAAGCTCATCGTGCGATTGAGTCTTTAACCTTGGATAGAGAAGTGGCGCATTTAAAGGATGAGTTAATGCCTCGGTATGCCTCGTTAATTTATAACGGATACTGGTGGAGTCCTGAACGTAAGCTATTGCAAACAATGATTGATGCTTCGCAGTTGTCAGTCAACGGTAAAGTACGTCTTAAACTATACAAAGGAAATGTGGTTGTCGTGGGCAGGCATTCTAAAACAGATAGTCTGTTTGATGAAAGTATTGCTACTTTCGAAGATGATGGCGGCGCTTATAATCAAAAAGATGCGGAAGGCTTTATTAAGCTCAATGCGTTAAGAATGCGTATCGCTGCTGCTAAACAATTACGTAAATAAGCTGAATAAAAACTCAGGACAATTGTTATTTAACTAGTATAATTATCACCCTAAGTGGAATAATTACCACAACTATAATAAATAATAACATTGTCCTGCCGGGGTGCTTTCGATGCCTGGTTTGAGGGGAACTGAGTGATGAGTGAGTTGCATGAGCAGAAAAATGAGGTTGTGGTTCTAGCAAGAATCCCTTCTCATCAAAATTTGATGAAAGTTAATCGATGGTTGACGGCCACGGTTGTTTTCCTGATGGCTGTAATTATTATTGCTGGCTTTTTCATTGTCCCTTCTAATAAGCTTAAAGTCTCAGAAGTTAATAATGCCGAAATTAACCCTGTGTTGTCAGCAGAGGTTAACACGTTAAAGGGACAGTTTGTTGGCTTGGTCAGTGGATCGATTGAAAGTAAACTACGTGTTCTGGAAGAGAGTATCCGGCTAGGAGCGGTTTCAAATTCATTGGGTACACTTGAGGATTTGAAAAATGATGTTCAAGTGCTTAAATCTTATTCGGAACCCGTTAAAAAAGAAGTAGCGACTGTTGTCCAGAATGAGCAATTAGTTAAGGAAATGTCTCACTTAAAGCATCTCGTCTATTTAACGCTGGCTTCTTGCGGTTTGATGCTAGCAGCAGTCGGTGGTGTTTGGCTTAGAAATCGTTTTCGATTGCCTTATAAAGAAGTGATTATTCAATATTTGAATAAGAAATAACAGCCTGAATGCTATTCTAATTAAAAAGCCGCCCCTCCGTTAGGAAGATGCGGCTTTTTTGTGTCTGATCTGTGTTTTTTATTATTATTTGCTGCTGATGTAAGCGAATAAAGCGTCAACCGCTTGATCTTCACCGTAGCCCGCTTTTTCAACGGCTTTGTTTTTCATGATTTCAGCGATAGCTACTGGCATGCCGCCTTTGCCTTCTTTTAAAATCTTTTCAAAGCTGGCTCTCGTTAAAGTACCTGCTTTGATGTTTGCAGGTAATTGTGGGTTTGATGCGATATCATGGCAAGTACCACAACCACGACCGAAAGCACGCTCATAGATTTTTTGACCTACTTCAATTTGTTCATCAGCGAAAGCTGAGCCGCTTAATGCGATTAAAACGATACCGGCTGCTGTAGCAAGTGATTTTTTCATAGTGACCTCTTTAGGTGTTAAAAAAGAGAACATTGTTCTCTTGGTGGAAAATGAAATCCAGTTAAACTGCCTAAGGATAGGGAATTTAATTGAAAATTTCAATCTTTTATTATCTTTTATTATTTTTTATTTTAGTAGGTTATATTTCTAAGCAGATTAACGCTTATAAAATGTATTCTATGTTGTATATTATAATCAGTCTAAGGTTTAAAAACAGATTGATTTTACCGGAGTAGTTGATGAAGATTATTGCTTTATATAGCATCAAGGGAGGGGTTGGAAAAACGTCAAGTGCAGTGAATTTAGCTTTTATTGCGGCTAGTAAAGGGTATCGTACTTTAATCTGGGATTTAGACCCTCAGGGAGCTAGCAGCTATTATTTTCGCATCAAGCCTAGGTTAAAAGGTGGCAGTAAAGATTTGATTGCAGGTAAGCGTGAGCTTGATGGTTTAATAAAAGGGACAGATTTTGAAAACCTGGACTTGTTACCCTCAGATTTTTCATTTAGAAACATGGATCTCGTTCTGGACACTAAAAAGAAGCCGACTCAGCAACTTAAAAAATTACTCAGGCCTTTAGCAGAAGAATACGATTTCGTTTTTCTGGATTGTCCGCCTAATATTTCCTTATTATCCGAGGCGGTGTTTGAAGCGTCTGATGTTTTACTATCGCCTGTTATTCCAACGACGCTGTCATTAAGGACACTGGAGCAGTTAAAATTATTTATAAAAGATCACGAATTACATCATCTTGGATTCATTCCATTTTTTTCGATGGTTGATCGCCGAAAGAAAATGCATAAAGAGTTTATGGATATATTGGCTGAAAATTACCCTGAGATTTTAAAATCTCTTATTCCTTATGCGAGTGATATAGAGCGTATGGGTTTAGAGCGTATGCCTTTAGGTGGGTTTGCCCATAAAAGCCGTTCTATGGAAGCGTATAGCGAATTATGGCTGGAACTGATGCGACATCCAGAGTTACAATAACACCATTAATTTTATTTATGATTACAGTTATTCAGCGGGTGACTCACGCCAACGTAGTTATTGATAATGAGACTGTCGGACAGATAAATCTCGGTATTGTCGCCTTAGTCGCGGTCGAAAAAGCAGATACTCAGAAAGACGCAGAGCGCTTATTGGAACGCATTCTTAATTATCGGATTTTTGCCGATGAGAATGATAGAATGAATTTAAGCTTGAAGAATATTAAGGGTGGACTGTTATTGATTCCTCAATTTACTTTGGCAGCAGATACTCAAAAGGGGAATCGCCCCAGTTTTATTTCGGCAGCGCCGCCGGAAAAAGGACTTCAGCTCTTTAGCTATTTGCAAAGCTTAGCGAAGGAGACCTATGACACGGTGGAATTTGGACGCTTTGGTGCCGATATGAAAGTGTCGTTACTTAACGATGGGCCGGTCACTTTCATGTTAAAGTCTTAGGGTAAAGTAAAAAAGTCACTGTTTTTGGATTTTACCCGGTTGTAACATTATTTTCACGTTCTTCTGCTACCATTTTATCCGTTGCTCGTAACCTAAGGTTAACGTTTGATTATGAATAAAACCTATCGAACTATCTGGATTTCAGATTTACATTTGGGGTCTACTCAATGTCAAGGTGATGTTTTACTGGATTTCTTAAAGTATAACGACAGTGAGAAGCTCTATTTGGTGGGCGATATTATTGATTTTTGGTCACTCTCCAAGAAAATGTATTGGCCAAGAGATCATAATACCGTTATTCAAAAAGTCTTAAGAAAGGCCAGGCATGGCACTCAAGTTATTTATGTGCCAGGTAATCATGACGAGAATGTGAGGGAATATGATAACTATGTTTTTGGAGACATTATTGTTAGAAACTCTGATATTCATAATACAGTTGATGGAAAGAAATTTTTGGTTGTGCATGGCGATGAATATGACACGATTGCTAAATGCCACAAATGGCTAGCCAAAATTGGTAGTGAGGGATACGACTTTTTGATTTGGGTTAATCGCATTATAAGGACGGTCAGGCGTTGGTTCGGATTGCAATCCAATTTTTCGTTAGCTGCTTTCGTTAAGTTTAAAGTCAAGAATGTCGTTCAATTTATTTCTGATTATGAAGAAAGTATTGTTAGCACCTTAAAAGATCAGCGCTTGGATGGAGTCATTTGCGGGCATATACATCACGCTGAAATAAAAGATATAAACGGCTTTTTATATGTAAATACTGGGGATTTTGTAGAAAGCTGTACCGCTATTGTTGAGCATTTTAATGGTGAATTGGAGCTATTAAGGTGGCAAAAGATTGAAATGGCTGTTATTGAAGATGAAAAACATAATGTGCTGTTGTCAAATTCGGAAACCACACACGTCAATGAGTCTTAATATGCCGCCAAACACACTTAAATATCCATCGCGTAATGCTCACGTATTTTTTATGTCGTTTAATTAATTTTGGTCTCTATAATTTAAGTGAAAAGTGTATGGTAGTGAAGCTACCATACACTTTTTTCAATATACAATACTAATCATTCCTACTGGCTTGAGCAGGTCTTTGATCTGTATGATACTATAATATCCGTTGTCAATTGACCAACTGGTTGTTACCGATGGGTATTACTAAAGAAACTGATATTTTTGATTTGATAGAGAGGATGTCTGCGCTAATTCGTTCAGAGGAACGTAAAAAATGTAGTGAACTTGGGATACAGTCTGTGCATTTGCAAGTGCTGGATTATTTATCGCGTTGTAATCGTTATAGTGATACACCTGCCGCATTAACTAATTATTTGGGGATGACGCGAGGAACGGTTTCACAGACCGTTTTATTGTTAGAGAAAAAGGGATTTATAAGAAAAAATGTTGATTTGATTGATCGGCGTAAGTTACATCTCAGTTTGTTGGAGGCGGGTTTAGCGCTTTTGGAAGCATCCCGAGCAAATGATATATTTACACAGGCAAGGGTATTATTTGAAGACGAGGTGGGGCATTGTGAGGACGTTTTTGTTAGTGTATTGAGAACATTACAAAAAGCCAATAAAAGCTATTCGTTCGGCCTTTGTAGAACCTGTCATTATTTTAATCAATCTGCATTGGGTTTTAGTTGTGGATTAACTAAGGAACCACTAATCGTAAGCGATAGCGAAAAAATATGTCAAGAGCATCATGTCAGGTAAGGCTTAGACTGAGCTTTTTATGTTAATCTAGCCTTACTTTTAATTAGGAGGAAAAATGCAAGCAACAATCAAATGGGTTGACGGTGTCATGTTTGTTGGAGAATCGGGTAGCGGTCATACAGTCGTTATGGATGGGTCACCTGATCATGGTGGACGTAATATGGGGCCTCGTCCTATGGAAATGATTCTAATAGGCTTAGGAGGCTGTTCATCCTTCGATGTGGTACAGATTTTACAAAAAGGCAGAAATGATATTGTTAACTGTGTGACTGAGATTGCAGCCGAGCGTGTAGACGCCGTGCCGAGTGTGTTTAGCAAAATTCATTTGCATTTCATTGTCAGTGGCAAAGGATTAAAAGAATCAGTTGTTGAGCGTGCAGTGAAATTGTCGGCAGAGAAATATTGTTCTGCTTCAATTATGTTGGGTAAAGCAGGTGTAGAGATTACTCACGATTTTGAAGTCATCGAGATTTAATGGCTATCTCATTAAGCGCGATGTTCTTCTTTAGATTCAAGCCTATCAATAATTCTGATGTATTCACTCAGTTTGGGTCTATATAAGATCATCCCCAATGCAGATAATCCTGAAAATATATACAGAGTGTTATAACCATCACCCAAAATAAACAGCGTAAATCCAAAGATATCGACAATTCCAATTAAACACATAGACACCGTGGTTGTCCATCGGTAGCGTTTTTTTGCAATCAATCTTACGGTTAATTCTGTAAATGGCATGGTTTCATTTAATCTTAATTGGATATGGCGAATCAAATTGGTCATAGGAAAGGCGACGATAGCAAGCAGATAGAGAGTAGATCTAATGAATATTCGCTGAGTTTCTGCTAAGGGGCTTTGTAATTGTTCACCGAGTGATAGACAGATGATAACCAGAGCTATTATTAGGACTATCATCAGGATCTGAATGATTCGCGGAATGATAAGGTCATTAGATAATCGTTCAGTGTCTATTGGCTGTTGCATGTTGTTTCCAGATTGATTGAGTGCTTTATGATACCAAACCTGATGCTTCAGGCTGTTTTCTTTTAGACTAAATTATAAACGATTAGCCTGTATTATTGTTTGGGAGGCAGGCGTTTTAAGTGTTGCATTTAAAAGTACTTTGCTTACAATGCATACATAATAACTCTATTTTTTAAGGAAATCTTATGTTGATTCTTGGCGTAGATATTGGCGGTTCTGGTATTAAGGGGGCGATTGTTGATACTACCAATGGTTCTCTAGTTACAGAACGTTATCGTATTGAGACTCCACAACCAGCAACACCGACTTCAGTTGCCTTTGTTTTGACAGAAATGGTTAATCATTTTAACTGGACTGGGTTAGTGGGTTGTGGGTTTCCTGCTGCCATTCAACACGGTGTGTCCCGGACTGCTTCGAATATATCGCCGATTTTTATCGGCACTAATATTAATCAACTATTCTCTCAAGCGACGCAATGTCCTTGTTATTGTCTTAATGATGCCGATGCGGCTGGTTTGGCTGAAATGTATTTTGGTGAGGGTGTGGGTCAAGACGGTGTTGTTTTATTAATTACTATTGGAACGGGATTAGGTACGGTTTTATTTACGGATGGAACCTTATTGCCCAATACCGAGTTAGGGCATTTATATTTGAAGAATGGAAAAAAAGCCGAACATTATGCATCCGATTTAGTTCGTCAAACAAAAGGCTTAGGCTGGAAGCGATGGGGTAAACGCTTTAATACCTATCTGACTCAAATGGACGCTTTATTTTGGCCTGACTTGATCGTTATTGGCGGGGGTACCAGTAAACATTTCGACAAGTTTAAAGCACAATTAACAGTAGAAACGCCCGTTAAACCAGCCGCGTTCTTAAATCAAGCCGGCATAGTTGGAGCCGCCTTGTATGCAAAATTAAATGCCGATCGAATTGATTGACTATTACGTTACAACATTAGAAGGTATAAGGCATTATGGTATCTACACATTCGAAATTACGCTGGGGTATTTTGGGCGCGGCACGTATTAATGAGCGTTTGCTACCCGCAATTGTTGCTGCTGACAATGCGCAGTTAGTTGCTATTGCCAGTCGTCGTGCTGGCGCCGCAGAAAAAACGCTTAAGCAATTTGCCCCTCAGCAAGATAATGTAAAAACCTATGACAGTCTTGATGCTTTGTTAGATGATACGGATGTCGATGCTGTTTATGTGCCTCTAGCTAACCATGAACATGCGGAATGGGTATTACGCGCTATTAAAAGTGGCAAGCATGTGTTGTGCGAAAAGCCGATGGCTTTAACCACTGCTGACATTGACGCCATTAAAGAAGCGTCTGTAAAACATAATGTCGTGGTTATGGAAGGCTTTATGTATCGCTTTCATCCTCAACATTTGCGAGTGCAAGAATTGATTCGCTTAGGTGTGATTGGTGAAGTAAGGTCTGTTCGTGCTAGCTATTCTTTCATGATGAAACCGGCTCGCATTTATCGCTTATCAGAAAGTGTTGAGCGAGGTGGTGGTGCCATGTGGGATATTGGGTGTTATGCCATCCATTCAGCTCGACTATTCTTTGATGAAAAGCCAGTCGCAGTAACAGCCTTAGCAAAATATGTTGAGAGTGGGGCGGATATTACCACGAGTGGTGTTATTGATTTTGGCTTAGGTAAGTATGCGCAGTTTGATTTTAGTTTTGAACATGCAAGGCGTTGTGAGTATGAAATTATAGGGACTAAAGGCGGCATCAAATGTCATACTGTATGGCAATTACCGGAAAATGTGCCGGTGATTTCATGGTGGACTGAAGAAGGACTGCATTATCAAGAGCAGTTGTTGCCCCATAATCATTTTAAACTTGAAATAGAGCATTTCAGTGACTGTGTGCTTAATAAGAAATTGCCTTTGTTATCCTTAGACGATGCTAAAGAAAATTGCCGCTTGATTGTTGCAGCACTTGAATCCGCTGCAAGTGGCAAGGTGGTTAAATTAGATTAATTGTAACTACTCATGCTGATCCTAGCCTTCTTGTCCATCAATCCTTGGGCGGGTCAAAATAGGTGCATAAACAAACATGAATAGCGCGAAGGCTGCCAGCCAGGTTAATGTAGAGGCGTAGATTAAGGTGTCGTACCCATTAGGCAAGGCTAAGGGCATCAGTACCCTGATTAAAGCAGTGATATTAATTAACACAAAGGCAATGGCGATCGCGTTAGAGGCTTTTAGGGGTCTGCCGGTATGGCCTAATGAGACTCTAGCCATCATCCCTAAGGTTAATACACCCATACCCCCAACCGTAAAGGCATGTATCGCCAAAACGCTTGATAATAAGTGGAACGCTGATAAGGCGGTGAGTACAAAGCCAAGGATAATCCAGCCGTAACCCACATACAGTATCCACAATAAAGGCACGTACCAAATTCGTTGCACATACCATCCTAATAGTCGGGCGCCGTTAATGACCGCAGCAAAGATAGCCATAAGTGCTAAGAATGTCCCTGAGAGTGAGCCAATCTGTAAAGCAAAGACAATCGTAGCAGAGCCAATGGACAAAGTATCGAGTAACGGATTTTTGATGATAAGTACGCCGGACAAACCGCGTTCTATAAAAAAGGGTAATAAGCGCCCAGCAAGCACAAGAATCATGAGGATGATCGTAGCTACAACAAGTTGAACACCCGTCCATGCGGTGTTTTCATACAGCCCCAATAATTGCGCATGAATTAAACCATTACCAATGCTTAACACGGCTAACAGTCCTATGAAAATAAAACTTTTTGTGTGTCGGGTCTGGATAATCGGTTTACTGATTTGATAAGCCAATACAGGTAAAAAGGCAAAGTCAACTAACGCAATCAGTGCATCAGGCAATAAACCGGAATAAAAAGGTAAGATACGACCATACAACCATAAGAGCGCCAGTCCGCCTAATTTATCACCACTTAAGGTGGGTTGGTTTGTCCAGTTTTTAACCGCCGTTAATAAAAAACCTGCAATAACAGCGGCAGCATAGCCCAGTAGCATTTCATGGGCATGCCAATAAGTTGCATCATAATAATGATCGACAGTTAAATTACCTTTAAAGATAGCATTCCAGAGTACTATTAAAATCAGCGCAGATAATCCGGCTAAAGAAAAGAAAACTCTGAAACCCAAGTTGAAAAGAGGCGTATTAAATATTTTTTGTGTGTTCATAAGTGTGTGTTTTCCAACCAGTCTAACTCAGCAGCAGAAAAGCCTGCAATTATACGCATTTCTCTATTAAAAGGGCCTTTTGGCTTGCCACCCAGATAAAATTGTTTGATTAAATCACGGTACTTAGCTTCAGGCTCAATACCTTGCTGGATACAGAGGTTTTTAAACCAGTAAGAACCGCGTTCTACATGCCCAATTTCATCAGTAAGAATTCGGGTTAATAGCGCGACACTCGCGGTGTCATTGATGTTCTCAAATTTTTTAATAATGGCTGGAGTAACATCCAGTCCACGTGCTTCCATGCAGCGGGGCACCATAGCTAAGCGAGCTAATAAATTCTCTGAGGTATCTTTAGCATGATCCCACAAGCCATTATGAGCGGGTAAGTCTCCATAGTTTACGCCCATTGTTTGTAAATGCCGTCTAATTAATTCAAAATGCTGCGCTTCTTCATCAGCAATTTGTAGCCAATCCTGATAAAATTGATTCGGCATTTTTCTAAATCGATAAAGTATATCCCAAGCTAAGTAAATGGCTACAAACTCGACGTGGGCAATCGCATGGAAGAAAGCGGCAACGCCTTCAGGACTGCCAAGCTTGCGTTTTGGCATGTCACGCGGGGCTAAGAGAATCGGCAGGTCAGGAAAGCAGACTTGATCAATCGGTGCCACGGGGTGTTCTGATAGCAAATTTAAATTGCCTGTCGTCATTGCTTGCCAAGCTTGATGAGTCCAGATTAGTTTTTCGTTAATACCAGGATTATGTAAACACGCTTCGGCGAATTCAAATATATTTTTCATGACTTACACTATGATTAAAGCACTAGACTTTCTAATACTGGGACTCTATTTTTTGTTTATTTTTTTTCTTTCTGATCAATCATCATTACCTGCTCCAATATGGTTTGAATATCAGGATAAGCTTTATCATGCTGGCGCTTATTTCATCATGGCTTTGTTAATATGGCGTGCTATTAGGCATTATTTTAGAACGCCTATTATAGTCGTTTTTGCCAGTATTATTTTTTGCAGTTTATATGGCCTATCTGATGAATGGCACCAAACGTTTGTTGTTGGTCGTAGTCCAGATATTCTTGATTGGGTTGCAGATACTGTGGGGGCAACATTGGCTATGCTGTTTCTTACTTTCCTGAGCAGGATAACTAAGAAGAAAGAGTTAATATAAACCTTTTAGGTATATTTTGCCTTGTGTCTCATTTATCACTTAAACTAAAATGATCATTTTAATTTAGCCCGATATAAATCCATGTCCAAAGAAATTCGCATTGAAAGATGCAGTGGTGCTGCGCTCGTGCAATATATTCCAGAGCTTGCACGTCTTAGAATAGAAGTATTTCGTGACTTTCCCTATTTGTATGATGGGGATTATCATTATGAAGAAAAATACCTTCAGACCTATGTCAATACGCCCGAAAGTGTAATCGTTTTAGCATTGGATGGCGATAAAGTGGTGGGGGCTTCTACTGCATTGCCGATGACGTTTGAAACGGAAGAGCTTAAGCGCCCTTTTATTGAGCAGGGTTACCATCTGGATGATGTTTTTTATTGCAGCGAATCTGTTTTGAATAAGGAATATCGAGGATTAGGTTTAGGTGTGAAGTTTTTTGAGCAAAGAGAAGCGCATGCGGATTATCTTGGAGGCTTTAAACATATTACTTTCTGTTGTGTAGAACGGCCCATAGATCATCCACGCAGACCGGCCAGTTATGTGCCCTTAGATCAGTTCTGGAATAAGCGTGGTTATGTTAAACATCCAGAGCTTCATACCAGTTTCTCCTGGAAAGATCTTGATGACACTGATGAAACTCCTAAACCCATGACCTTTTGGCTGAAAGAATGACCGTTAAAATTGCATCTGCCCAGTATGATATTAGTTTTCTGGATAATTGGCAGAGTTATGAACAAAAGATTGAACGTTGGGTAGCAGAAGCGGCAGCACAGCAAGCCAGGATTCTGGTATTTCCTGAATACTTCAGCATGGAGTTGGCCTCGTTGTTTGGTCAGCCGGTTTATTCCTGTTTAAGTAAACAATTAGAGGCCATGCAATCGCTGTATGCTGACTTTCTGGCGTTGTTTAAGCGCTTGGCTATTCAGCATCACTGTATTATTCAAGCGGGAACGTTTCCGGTTTTAACCGAAGCCGATGTCTATAAGAATCGGGCCTATCTCTTTATGCCGGATGGGCGTTATGACTATCAGGAGAAGCTGATGATGACCCGTTTTGAGAATGAACAATGGCTGATTACAGCGGGTAATGAATTAAAGTGCTTCGATACAGAGTACGGAAAAATCGCTATCAATATTTGTTATGACAGTGAATTTCCGTTGCTGGCCAGAAAACAGGTTGAAGACGGTTGTGTATTGATTTTAGTGCCTAGTTGTACAGACGGTGTTGCGGGTTACAATCGGGTTAAGATTGGCTGTCAGGCGAGAGCTTTAGAAAACCAGTGTTATGTGGTGCAATCTTCCTTGGTGGGTAATGCGGAATGGTCCGAAGCGGTTGACATCAACGTGGGTGCGGCGGGTGTTTACACCCCGGTTGATAGAGGATTTCCAAGTGATGGTATTCTGACGGTCGGTGAACTTAATGCAGTGCAATGGGTGTTTGCAGAAATCTCCCCTGAATCGTGTCAAACGGTCAGAGAAACTGGTCAGGTTTTTAATTATCGCGATTGGCCATTGCAGAAAAAATTAGTCAGTTAAACAACGGGTTAAGAATAAGCGCCTGTTCAGTGGTTTATTCTTACTTGCTTTATCATTCTATGGCCCTATAATTGTGGGCTGCTTTCAGGTTCCATCAGATAGTTAAATCTAATGGTTAAACGGGAAGTCGGTAAGGTTAATACCAATTCCGACGCTGCCCCCGCAACGGTATATAAGTAAAGGATCATCGTTACGCCACTGTGTTTTAAACATGGGAAGGTGATGATTCAGGTTAACGCCACTTATAAGCCCGGAGACCGGCCCGTCAGCATATTCGCAACAGCGGAGGGCTGTTTGGCGGTGTGTTTGCGTGCGCTCGTGCGTTTCATCTTCTAGTGTCCTCTGCTGTTATTACTTAAACTCTATGCGCGGGCGGCGCAGAGGACAGCATGCAAAAAATAATCACTAGCTCACTATTGCTTGTGGGTTTTAGTAACCCGTTACAAGCTCAAGTTAACTCATCCGATAATACCTTAGAACTTCCTAATATGGTGGTGACAGCCACTCGAACGGAGACCCCTGAAAATGAAGTAGCAAGTGCTATGACCGTCATTACGGCGAAGGATATTGCCGACAGACACATCAGCAATGTCGCAGATGCTTTGCGTACAGTGCCCGGATTAGATGTGGTGCGTACAGGCGGTTTAGGGCAACAAACGTCGATTTTTCTGCGGGGAGCCAATTCAAATCATACCTTGGTTCTGGTTGATGGCGTGGAAATGAACGATCCCTCCAGTCCTACTGGAGCTTTTGATTTCGCTTTCTTACAAACCGATAATATTGAACGGATAGAAGTAGTGCGTGGTGCAGCCAGTGCCGCGTTTGGTTCTGATGCCATTGGTGGGGTGATTAATGTCATTACCAAAAAAGGAGCCGGTAAGCTCAAGTTGACGGGCGTCGCAGAAGGGGGATCTTATGGGACCTGGAAAACAGGGGGTAATATTTCAGGGGGCACTGAACGGATCAATTATAGTTTTGATGCCTCACGCTTAGAGACGGCTGGTTTTTCAGCGGCGGATAAGAATCTTGGTAACTTGATGCCCAATGGCTATAGAAATACCACAATCAGTGGTCGCACGGGCTTTAAGGTGAATGAGGCTTTAGACTTTGGCGTCACCTTGCGATATGGTGAAGGAAAATCATCATTAGATAATGGCGGCGGCAAGGGTGCTGATGATCCGAATTTCTATGGGACGTTTAATGAGTTGTTTACGCGTGGTTTTGGACATCTTAAGCTGTTTGACGGGTTTTGGGAGCAAACAGTCGGTGTTGCTTACAGTCGTACCGATCGAAATAATGTGAATGGCGTTGATTCGCTCAATAATTTTAGTTCGGCGGCCACTAATTTAGGCCAAAAAGTAAAGCTGGATTATCAGAATATATTTCATGTACATAAATCCAATACTGTCCTGGTGGGTGTTGAAGAAGAAGCTGACAGCTTAAGTAGCTCTGCAAGTTCGGATTATCCAGCCTGGAGTTATTCGTCGAGTGCTTCAATTCCGTTAAAGACTATGAATACCCTAGGCTATTATTTACAGGATCAGATTAACTTATTTGATCGGTCATTTACAACCCTGGGTGTTAGATATGATGATAACAATCGGTTCGGTGGTCATGAAACCTGGCGAGCCAATGAACTTTATACCATTAAAGAGACGGGCACCCGTTTAAGGGGCAGTTATGGCACTGGATTTAAAGCGCCGACGTTAAACCAATTGTATGACACCATTTATGGAACAGGTAATGTTAATTTAAAACCTGAAACGAGTCACGGTTGGGATGTGGGGGTTGAGCAGGATGTATTCAAAAAACTCAGTACCCTAGGGATTAGTTATTTTGATAATGCCTTTAATAATCTGATAGTGGCCAATGTTGCCCCGTATGTGAATCAAAATGTGAGTAAGGCTAAAGCCAATGGCATAGAGTCATTTGTAGAAGTGCGTCCTATGACCGATTTAACTTTGAGAGGGAGTTATACCTATCAACAAACCCAAAACCTGGATACGGGCACACAATTGTTACGTAGGCCCAGAGATAAAGCCAGTTTTGATACGGATTATCGGTTTCTTGAAAAAGCCCATTTTCATGTCAACCTGCTGATGGTGGGAAAAAAATCAGATTACGCCAGTACGGTAGCGGGTTACGCGATGCTTAACTTTGCAGGGAGTTATGATGTCCATAAAAATGTGCAGCTTTTTGCGCGGATTGATAATGTACTTAATAAACAGTACGAAGAAGTGTATGGTTACGGCACTTCAGGTGTGGCCGGTTATGGTGGTGTAAAAGTGAACTATTAAGAGTTTACTTGTTTTATGTGATAGTCGATTATAATAAACTGCATGAATTCTATACTTTATTTATATTTTATTTAGGAGAAAAAATGAATATTAAACGATGGTTACAAGCGGAGTCTTTGCCTATCATTCTTATTGCATCAATGGTATTAACCCGTTTTCATCATTTTGGTGATTTATTTCATCTACCGGATGCTTCATTAGCTGTCTTTTTCTTTGCCGGCTTTTACCGTAAAAAAGCGTTGTTAGGGTTTTTATTGGTTTTGGCTGCTTTGATAGATGCTGTTGCGATTAATACCGGAACCAGCGATTGGTGTGTTTCTCCTGCTTATGTGTTTTTGATTCCCACTTATGGGGTGATGTGGTTAGCCGGGCGGTATGTGGCGACTTTTAAGTCTCTGCAGTTACTAGAGATGGTAAAGGCTACAGGTGTATTAACATTAGCATCTTCTATGGCTTTTGTTATCTCAAATGTCAGTTTTTATTTATTTTCGGGTAAATTCGATGCAATGACGTTCTTTAATTATGTTGCATCCATTGAGTCATATTATTTTTCTTATGTGGGCGTCGTGTTGATTTACGGATTAATCGGCTTGATTGCTGTTAAGTTAGTCAAGCTATTGCCTGAAGCGTTACTCGATCACAAATCTATTTAAGCTTTTTAGTTTGTTTGCACTGTGGCAGGGTCTTTAGGGTTTTTAGTAGTGTACAATAAGCATTTTTTCTTTAGATGGAGTTTACTGTGGCTACAACTTATCCCGAAAGAACCTGCTCTATAGAGCGTTTAGTCACCCATCCAAAATTAGTGGCAGCAACTAAAGCAGGCACTAAAACCCAGCAACGTCGTGATGGCATTTATGGTTTTCCGGGTGAAACGTTTAATCTGGAAGGTGAAACTTTTGTAGTGACAGATTTAACTCGTCAACGCATTGGAGATATGACCGATGAACATGCTCATGCGGAGGGCTATCCCAACCTGGAAGTCTATAAACAGATTATTTTAAGTATGCACGCAGGCATGACCTGGAATCCAGACAGTCTGGTTTGGGTTCATAGTTTTGCTGCCAAGTTAGAGGAATGAATATATTTTGATAATCTGAACGATTAAAATCAAAAAAATGAATAAATCAGTTGATTTAAAATATCAATAGGTTATTATATGCGGCTTGTGGAGAGGTGGCTGAGCGGCCGAAAGCGGCGGTCTTGAAAACCGTTGAGGGTTGATCCCCTCCCAGGGTTCGAATCCCTGCCTCTCCGCCATAGATTAAAGATAACCGATTGTTTTTAAAAGGCAATCGGTTTTTTTATGTCTGCTAGCCCTAACCCTAGCCCTAACCTTAGCACTGGTTCACATTGAATCTTATTGAATAAAACATCCGCAACACTTGCCGCTATTTTTGGCATAAATCAGAATATATCGGCTCAAATATCATTCTTGATGTTTTACCAATATCCCATTCAACCGATTCATGTAATCGCGCTCTAAATTGAGTGCTAGACTCATCATCCCTTTTATAAACCTCTGTATCTTGGCATCGATATCCAATAACCTTTCTATCGTCAGTATCAATAATCATTCGAATGATGTGATGGTTCGTTGT
>QVQE01000164.1 GCA_003584865.1 Methylococcales bacterium | reverse complement strand
TCAGCAATTTTTCCAAATGACTCAATGTCACGAACAGCGATATCAGCCAAGACCTTACGATCTATTTTAACGTTCGCTTTGGTCAACCCATTGATTAATCGACTGTATGAAATTCCATACAAACGTGCCGCCGCATTAATACGAACGATCCACAAAGCACGGAATTGACGCTTTTTCTGTTTACGGTCGCGGTAAGCATATTGACCGGCTTTAATAACCGCTTGTTTAGCAACGCGATAAACGCGACTACGGGCACCGTAGTAACCTTTCGCTTGCTTTAAAACTTTTTTATGTCTTGCTCTGGCTGTTACACCACGTTTAACTCTAGGCATTCTTAATCCCCTATCAACTGTATGGCATCATACGTATGGCCATACGCACATCTGATGGATGAATAGTTGCGGGTGAACGTAACTGTCTTTTTCTCTTAGTAGACTTCTTAGTCAAAATATGACGGCGATGTGACTGTCCACATTTAAAATCGCCGTTACCCGTGCGCCTAAAACGCTTAGCAGCACCACGGTTAGTTTTTATCTTTGGCATTTGTTTGCTCCAATAATATATAAATAAAAATCCCTGAGACATAACCCAACAAGGCAAAATGCATGGCCCTGAAGAATTACTAGTATTACTTGCAGTAATACTTTAAACAGCAATTCCTCTGCTGTTAACTATGAAAACATAATTAATATGTCCTCACAGAACTGCACCCCAACAATAAAGTGGCGATGTAATCAGTTATTAAATTATTTTTTCTTTTTAGGTGACATAACCATAATCATTTGACGGCCTTCCATTTTTGGAAATTGCTCGACAATGGCTATTTCTTCCAAATCTTTTTCGATACGCTTTAACAAATCTATGCCAATTTCACGATGAGCCATTTCACGCCCACGATAGCGAACGGTGACTTTCGTTTTATCACCCTCATTGAGAAACTTAGTTAAACTACGCAGTTTAACCTGATAATCGCCCTCATCGGTACCAGGTCTGAATTTAATTTCTTTAACCTGAATTTGCTTTTGTTTCTTTTTGGCAACCTGAAGCTTCTTGTTAAGCTCAAACTGGTACTTGCCGTAGTTCATTATCTTACAAACCGGGGGATCCGCGTTTGGTGATATTTCTACTAAATCCAAGTCTGCCGCATAAGCAATCTGTTTGGCTTCATCCAGCGAGATAATACCTAATGCTTCACCCTCTACCCCTGTTACCCTCACCCGTCTAGCGGTGATTGAATCATTCAGACGCGTTTCATCTTTTTTAGCAGCGATACCCTAATCCTCCAATAAATACTATAATTTTCTATCCGCAATCTCTTGCTTAATATGTTCTGCAAACTCACCGATTGACAGACTACCTAAATCTTCACCTTTTTGCGTACGTACGGTGATATTTTGCTCTTCTAATTCTTTGTCACCCACAATGACCAAATACGGTATGCGTTGCATAGAGTGTTCGCGAATTTTAAACCCGATCTTCTCATTTCTCAAGTCAATTTTTACCCTAACACCCTGTTGCTCTAACTCTTTCATGATTTGAGTAGCATAAACAGCCTGTCGATCAGCAATATCCAGCACCATCACTTGCACCGGTGCTAACCATAAAGGGAAGGTACCGGCATATTGCTCAATCAGAATTCCGATAAATCTTTCCAGAGATCCCAATATGGCACGATGTAACATCACAGGCACTTGCTTTGAGCCATCTTCAGCAATATAAGTGGCACCTAAACGACCCGGCATAGAAAAATCAACCTGGATTGTACCGCATTGCCAAACACGACCAATACAATCTTTTAAGGAGAATTCAATTTTAGGCCCATAAAAAGCACCTTCACCCGGCTGCAGATCCCACTTTAAGCCTTTATTATCCAACGCTAAAGCCAGCGCAGTTTCCGCTTTATCCCAAACCGCATCATCACCCACTCTATTTTCAGGACGGGTTGATAATTTCATAATGACTTCGTTAAAACCAAACTCACTATAAATGGAGAATAGCATATCGATAAAAGTAGACACTTCGTCTTGAATCTGACTTTCTGTACAAAAGATATGCGCATCATCCTGAACAAAGTTTCTGACCCGCATCAAGCCATGCAAAGTACCTGAGGGCTCATTTCGGTGACAAGAACCAAACTCTGCAATACGAATCGGCAAATCACGATAACTTTTAATGCCTAGGTTATAAATCTGTACATGGCACGGACAGTTCATCGGCTTAATCGCATAATCACGACTTTCCGAATGAGTGGTAAAAATCATCGCACCAAACTTATCCCAATGGCCTGACTTTTCCCAAAGAGAACGATCGACAAGTTGTGGTGTTTTAACTTCACCATAACCATTAACCCGTAATTTCTCACGAATGAACTGTTCAATTTGCTGATAAATGACCCAGCCTTTATCATGCCAGAACACCATACCAGGCGCCTCTTCCTGAATATGAAACAAATCAAAAGTTTTTGCCAATTTACGGTGATCACGCTTTTCAGCTTCTTCCAAGCGGTGTAAATAAGCCTGTAATTCCTTTTTATCAGCCCATGCCGTACCGTAGATACGTTGTAACATTTCGTTATCAGAATTACCGCGCCAATAAGCACCCGCAATCTTCATTAACTTAAAACCGCCTAACTTACCCGTACTAGGGACATGAGGCCCTCTACATAGATCGGTAAAACTGCCTTGCTGATAAAGCGATAAATCTTGATCTGCTGGAATTGATTCAATCAATTCGGCTTTATAACGCTCACCCAAGCCTTTAAAAAAATCTACCGCAGCATCACGACTTAACACAGAACGATTAACCACATGATCTTCAGACACTAATTGCTGCATTCTAGCTTCAATAGCCTTGAGGTCGTCAGGTGTAAAAGGTCTATGATAAGAAAAGTCATAGTAGAAGCCGTTTTCTATAACCGGCCCAATAGTCACCTGTGCTTCAGGAAATAATTGTTTAACGGCTTGCGCTAATAAATGCGCGGTAGAATGGCGGATAACATCAACGCCCTCTTCGTCTTTTGCGGTAATGATTTGCAATGAAACGTCTTGATCAATAGCAGTACTGGCATCAACCAAAGCCCCATTAATACGACCTGCCAAGGTGGCTTTAGCTAATCCTGTGCCTATAGAGCGGGCAACATCCATGACTGTAACAACATGGTCAAACTCACGACTAGAGCCATCAGGAAGAGTAATTACGGGCATTTTATTATGTTTTTAGTTGCTACAATAAAAAAAGCACCGCTTAAGCAGTGCTTTGATGTCTGGTAGGCACGATTGGACTCGAACCAACGACCCCCACCATGTCAAGGTGGTGCTCTAACCAACTGAGCTACGCGCCTGAAGTTAAGTAACTTCAATAGCCGATTATTATACCAATAGATTCAACTTAAGCAACCCTTAAATTATTTTATGCGTTACAACAGGTCAATCAGGAAATAATTTAAAACGACCTACAGGGTACTTTGTTTACTAGCAGGTATTCAGTCCCCCTCCTTAAATAAAGAGGGGTTAGGGGAGATTTTATCGTTTTCTAGGGTTTTGAACTCTACGAGTCTCCGGCTCAACTTTCACCGCGACCGGCTCATTGCGCTCTAAACCCGCAAACTCAAATAACAGATCCAACTCCTTATCAGTCAATTCATAAAAGGTACACGTTTTTAAACGCTCAGGCAAAACTACCGGCCCATAGCGAACCCGCATTAAACGACTTACGACGACTTCTTGAGATTCCCATAAGCGCCTGACCAAACGATTACGCCCTTCACTAACGATAACGTTATACCATTTATTGGCACCTTCCCCGCCAAAGAAATGAATTTCATCAAACTTTGCCTTACCGTCTTCAAGTTCAACACCTTCTTTAAGCCTTTCTAAAGTAGCGTCGGATACCTCACCCAAAATACGTACTGCATATTCTCGTTGGACCTGAGTCGATGGATGCATTAATTTATTAGCCAGCTCACCGTTATTGGTGATCAATAATAATCCTGAAGTATTAATATCCAAGCGACCGACCGAGATCCATCGAGCCGTGGTTAATGACGGCAACTGGGTAAAGACAACGGGTCTACCTTCAGGGTCACGACGAGTAACCACCTCGCCTGTAGGCTTATGATAAAGCAATACCCGAGTCGGTTGAATCGCAAACTTTTCCCAATGCACGACTCGCTCATTAAGCTGTAAATAATCACCTGCTTTTAGGCGATCACCTAACTTAACAGGCTCTCCATTTAATTTCAATCGTCCTTCATCAATCCAGCGCTCTATTTCTCTTCTGGAACCCACGCCACCCCGTGCCAAAACCTTCTGAATTCGCTCACCCTGAGCACTTCCCTGAGGATTCTCACTCTTTTTAACTGGCTTGGCACTCGCCTTAGGATCACCTGATTGTTTCTTAGTTGCGTTGGCAGCGGGTGACTGCTTGTAATCAACATCCTTAGGCGTGTGTCTTTCCTGATTTTTGCGCTGCTGTTTCGGCGACTTATTGACTCTAGCCGATGAATTACTTGGCGGCTTTGATGTTCCACTACTTGGTTTATTACTTTTCACTCATTACCTGCGTCGGTTGTTGCCTGTTTTCTACCGACTCATCGAGGTGTTTAATATCACCTAACGCCGGCAGTTCACTTAAAGATGTTACGTTAAAATAATCCAGAAACTGCTTGGTTGTGCCATATAAACCCGGCCTACCCGGTGCTTCTTTGTGCCCCACCACTCTAATCCATTCACGCTCAAGCAAGGTCTGAATAATACTTGAACTGACACTAACTCCTCTGATATCTTCAATGTCTGCACGAGTAACGGGTTGTCTATACGTTATAATAGCCAATGTTTCTAACAAAGCACGTGAATATTTAGGCGGTTTTTCTTCAAACAAACGCGCTACCCACCGCGATAAGTCCGACTTAATTTGAAACCGATAACCACTTGCAACCTGCTTTAATTCAATCGGCCTTGCACTATAGTCTTCTATAATAAGCTCTATCGCTACCTGTATCTCTTGCAACTCAGGTTGCTCCAACTCAGGAAACACTTGCAAGACCTGCTTAGCGGTCATAGGCCTTTTCGCTACAAATAGAATGGCCTCAACAATACGTTTTATTTTTTCGTTAACTTCAATGGGTTCAGTCACTTTATCATTCGTCGTACTTAATGTCGTTTCTAGTGGTTGCTTATTAGCTTGCTTCCTAAACTTACCCAGCCGACGCAATCTAATCGGCCTTGTAGTCGTCTCTATCGCTGAGTTAATTAAATGACTCTCTAAAGAGTCATCAGGCAATACCAAAACAGGTATTTTCTCAACAACTGGTTTTTTTCTAGGCTTGACGACCTTCTTAGGCGGTGGCGGCAGTACTAGTACTTCTAACTCGTATGTCTCCGAAGGGTTCTGACTGGATAATTTCGATGAGTCCTTCTTTTGCGAGTTCGAGGATGGCCAAAAACGAGACAACGACTCCGTGTCGACCTTCTTTTCGGATAAATAATTGCGAGAAAAGGAGGCTATTTTCTCCTTCAAGGACTGCCATAATGGTTGCCATTCTTTCACGGACGGATAAAGCTTCTTTGGTAATTTGGTGGTGACTCAGTTGATCAACGCGCTTTAGAACATCCTGAAACGCCAACAACATATCTTTTAAGTGTATATCGGGCAGTTGTTGCTCAATATTCAAAGCCGATACATCTACCTCTATGGTAAATATATCACGCTCAATTCTGGGTAATAAATCGATCTCTTCTGCGGCTGCTTTAATACATTCATATTCCTGAAGCCTACGAATTAAGGTTGCCCGGGGATCTTCTTCACCCTCTTCCTGCTCTGTCTGTCTTGGCAATAACATTCTGGATTTAATCTCGGCCAATAATGCCGCCATCACCAAATATTCTGCTGCTAACTCAAGATTCAACACACCCATTATCTGAATATAACTGATATATTGATGGGTAATTTGAGCAATAGGGATATTCACAATATCCAGGTTCTGACGTTTAATCAGATAAAGTAACAAATCCAGCGGCCCTTCAAATAAGTCCAGAAAAACTTCTAAGGCATCAGGAGGAATATAAAGATCTTCTGGCAATTGATTAAAGGGAACACCATTAACCCTTGCAAAAGAAGTCTCCAGCGCTTCTTCCAAAACAGCAACCGCAGTATTAATCATGTTATAGTCAACGTGAATGTCAGCTTAAATCTAACTTGATTCGTACTACAATCCAGCAATTGAAAAGAATATTTTCTGAGCAATAAATAAGGGGTATTCTAAAATAACATTCAGTATTTTGAAATATAACAGCGCCATTAGAATAAGAAAACCATAACGCTCTAATCGATTATATTGCCAGGCCCAATAACTCGGCAAAACACCTGTTAGTATACGACTGCCATCCAGCGGCGGTATCGGTAACAAATTAATCAGGGCTAATACTAAATTAATTGAAATACCCGCCACACCAGAATAGATTAAAGGATGAGAAATAGACTCAAATCCTGCGCCAATAATAACACCCAAACGGGCAACCAAAGCCCAGGCAACCGCCATCAATAAATTAGAAACCGGACCCGCTAAAGCCACTACTGCCATGTCTTGCAAGGGCCGTTTAAAGTTTCTTGTATCAACAGGCACTGGCTTTGCCCAGCCAAAAATAAACCCGGTACCCGAAAGAAGTAATAGACCTGGTAAAATAATCGTCCCCAATAAATCAATATGCTTAATGGGATTCAACGTTAATCGACCTAATATAGAAGCGGTATTATCACCGTATTTCTTGGCTACCCAACCATGAGCCACTTCATGCACGGTAATGGCAAACACAACCGGCAACACCCAAATCACGATACGTTGAACTAACGTTAACTCATCCATTACTGTTTCTCAAATTTAATCTAGCATAGGAGCAATACCCTTGCCCTGCCGAATGATTGATGCACCCTGATTGGATACCTCGATCATAGTTGTTTCTTCATATTCAATAATACCGGCATCAATCACTAAATCCAGTTCGTGTTCAAGTCTGTTTCTAATCTCATAAGGATCAGTCATGGCTTCGGTTTCTCCTGGTAAAATCAGCGTAGCACTAAATAATGCCTCTTCTAACTCCTGCAACAATAACTGAGCAACTGGATGATCCGGTATCCGTATACCAATGGTCTTTTTCTTGGGATGCTGTAATTTTTTAGGCACCTCACGGGTTGCATCCAAAATAAACGTAAATGGCCCTGGTGTTAAGGTTTTAATCAGTCGATAAGCCTCATTACCGATTTTGGTAAAATTGGAGACTTGAGTCAGATCTTTACACACTAAGGTAAAGTCATGTTTATCATCTAACTGCCTAATACGGCGTATCTTATCCAAAGCCTGTTTATCGCCGAGATGACAAGCTAAGGCATAAGAAGAATCCGTCGGATATGCGATTACACCGCCTTTACGAATAATTTCTACCGCACGATGAATTAATCTCAACTGAGGATTTTCTGGATGTATTTCAAAAAACTGAGACATCATTACTACTTGGAATTAAAATTTAATAGGGTTACATTATAACTTACATCCGGTTAAGCTTGCAGTATGAATCACTAAAACACTCATCGTCCATGCTCATTAAAATTGCCTTGCTATTAGTGTTCAGCGCTTTTGCTTTATTTCTATCCGTTGATCTGGTTCTCTGGTTAGCCATTCCCAGACTAGCGAATATACTGACACAACTAGGCTTGGCTCTGCTGATGGCCGCCTTTGGACTCTTATTGACCGCTGGTTTATTTATCATGACTAAACTAACCTTGACGGCTTTTTTAGATTATATTTCAGCTAAACAACGCTTAGAAAGACGATTATTGTTTATTGATGCCAAACAGGAACAACTAAAAAGCCTGTTTTATTTTAAAACGGTTCAGATTACCTACTTTAGTGACCTTAAAAGAAAGCGCTTATTACAGGCCAATAATAAAAAACATCTACAGTCGCTTTCAAAAGCGATTCATAACGATTTACGGACACTTAAAAAGCACTTGCCAAAAGCTCATTATCAACAGTTACAACAAATCTATCATCAGTCTCTAAAAGAACACAATATTGAGGCTTTATTAAAACTACAGTCTGAAATAGCCACCCTTATTTAGCCCATGACACGCTTAAAAAACTGGACTACCGCTTTAGTGAAGATTTTTCATTCTATTAAGGATGAGAACTTGCAGTGGAAAGAGAAAAATCAGGAACAAGAAAATAAACTAAAACATCATCGTGTCTTAGCTGCAAAGGCGCTAGAAGCGGACTTAAAAAAGCGTAGCGTCCAGTTAGAACATGACATTACTATACTAAGAACTAAAAATGAAGCTGAACTGACTATGTTCAAGACCAAATGCCAGCAAGATATAAAAGATTACAAACAATATTTAACGGCCTTGGATCACCTTAAAAGTTCTATTCAAAGTAGCTATACTCATCTACCCGAAGCCGTTGCTTTTACAATTCATCATCATGCGAAACACTTGTTAAACCAACTGTGGGACGCCAAAGAGGTTGACCAAAAAATGCATCATGAGATGCAACTGATTAACTTTATGACCACGGTACATGAAGAGTCCCGCCGATACCTAGAAGGCACCAGCAGTAACCCCTTACCTGAGAAAACACTTAATTTGATTCAGAGTAAACCACTTAATTCAGAATAACTAGGGTCGGAGCAAACTTAAATGCAAAGACAGGCCGCGACCTATCTCTACATGTATTCATTCGCATTTAAGTTTACTCTTGATATATTCTGAATGACTGTTAATGAGTCGTGTCGCCGCCAAATACCATGTTCAATGTGTCAGCGGTTAGAATAGATTCACCCCAAGTTTCCAGTTCTTCCTCTGCCGCACTTTCTAACTTAGTAATCGCCCAACTCGGTAAAGTAACGGGCTTGGCTTTCTTTTCGGGTTCTCTGCGTTAGTATATGGGCGGCTGTAATCAATGCAAAGGCATTGTCGATGCTTAATAGCTCATCTACTCTATCAGAGTAATCAGTTAGCTTCGCCACTGGAAACGTTAAGCTATGTTGACAGCCTAATACGTCAAAACCAAACGAGGTTGGCTTCCAGTGTTACCCCGACCCGATCGTTTTTCAATAGTTAGTTCAAAACCTGTGTATTATCCGAATTATCCACCCACAGATACACTAATCACATCACTCCATTGCCCCACCTGTTCATCATGTAACAAGTAGATGGCTTTATACTTCCAGACTTGGCTATTGCTTGTTACGGGAAGAGAGCACTTGTCTGTCGTATTGGGTTCAGTATTGATGGTTAAGTACGTAAAATTATTGCCATCACCCCGATCTACCCAAATTTCTATGGCAGCGGCATGGCCTTTAGTCCAGCATATAATCGGATGTCCGGCTTGATTCTGGATACTTAGAATAGGTTTCCAGGTACTGGGATCAATAATTTGTGCCGCACCGATTAACCATAGATCTTTGCCAATCGCTTCAGTGTAGTTCTTATTGGCTTTGATCTGGGCAACTAACGCCGATAAACGGGGTATGACACCGGGACTAACCGCTGCGGGTATGGGTTGAGCGACTGCGGGTGGCATTGGCCAAATCGCTGAGCCACTGGTGCCATCACGCAGTTGATTTTTATAAGCCGTCCAGTTTTGAGAATAAGCTTGCATATCGTTTGAACTCTGGAGGGTATAACGGAAACTGCTGCTATCCGCATTCAGTAAGTTTAAATCTTCCCCAGAAAGACTCAGTAAGTTGGCATAAGGGGGTAAGGCTGTGGTCAGATGGTTGAGCAAATCTGCTTTTCCACTGTCCGTTGTTGGCATAAATGTTGTCGTGCTCATAATAGTTAGTTCCTTTGAAGCGATCAAATTAAGACGTGATGCAGACCTTAATGAACAGTCTACAAGGATTTTTTAGCATCCTGCTATTGTTAATAGGCATCTAGCCGAAACGGTGAATGACTGACTCACTCTATAGCACTGTTTGAGTCAACTCATTTAGCACTAGAAAGCCATGACAGCGTGAAAATAATGACTTTTGACTGGTGTAAAAGCACCTTGAAGTACTAGCACTTTATGCTGAAGTGCTACAAAAGACCATTCGATAGGTACAAAAGGTCAGTGGATTATTGTAAAAATACGTTGAACTAATTGCCCAACCTATTAAAGTACTGCAAAGTTATGTTTAAGTACTGGGTCATTTTAAAAAAAGAAAGTGCGTGATTCTCCAGCACTCCACTGGACTTTTGAAGTAGTCTAAAATGTTTTCTCAGTGGACTTTCAGGTATTTTGAGCCACTTTTTGGGTCGCTGAGTGAGTTCGCCAGATAAGCCAAGTCATTAGCCGGGTTGCTGAAGTCATTCAACAGGTATTTCAAGTAGTCAACTTTGATTGCTGGAATTAACTTATCATTCCCGAACACTAGCGCGTAGTTGATGAGTGCGATTTAATAGAGCTAGACCAGTACATTCACAGAATTAATTGCTAATTCAGGTGGCTTGCCAATAACTATAGGCTTATTTATATAAACTGCAAGGTAAATATTGTTTATTTTATGAATGGGCATTATTCAGGCAGTATTTGTTTGAGTTTGATGGTGTTTGAAGAGGAGTTGTACAGAAGAAAGAAGGTATTTGGATGCACGCCTGATTGAGTCGATTTGGAGTTACCGAATTGGCTCGTATAAAAAGGTATGCGATAAACCTAAGAAGCTAATTTCGAACTGGCAAGTCGGTTTAAGCTGATACCGAGTTCGGCAGCTTGCATTACTAATGAGCGATGTACCTTTTTATACGAAAATAAATAACTGGTTCAGATCAATAATACGATCAAGCTAACGCTCCCATATCGACCATAAAAAGCTGAATAACAGATCGTAGTAAACTTAAAGTAATTATTCAGTCCCCCTCTTTTACAAAGAGGGGTTAGGGGAGATTTTATTAGATAAAAGATGAAACTTCTTCTTGATACCCATGTATGTGTGGGGATACCTCAGAGGCTGCCCCCATTAAGAATTAAAAACACTAAACATTAACCAACCCATTACGAAGGTTGTTACTACTTTGTTCCTGTTGCTCGATAACCAAATTAATTTCAAGAGCAGGTGATTTAATAATTTTTACAATGCTATTTTCAATTTTAAGGTCAAATAAATCTTGCATAGTATTTGTCGAAACTAGAAAAGCAATTTCAGCCCCTTTTTTAAGCGCAGCAACCGATAATTTCCCAATCGCTTCTGAGAGAGTTTCATGCTCGCGCTGCACTCTTATTGGCACTGGCTTCAATAAGTAATTTCTTCTTAAAAGCGCATCTATCCCAGCATTACGATGAACAGGCAAAACATCAAGACCCGATAAAATTGCCAAAGACTTTTCATCTGCATTTATATAAGATAATCTTCCTTTATTTAATAAGGCCGATTCTGTTTTTACTAAAGACTCTAAGCGTGATTTTGTTAAGTCAATTGCTTCTGGTGAAATATCAATCCCTACAAATTTTCTACCTTTTAGTTTTGCAGCAACCAAGGTGGTGCCACTACCACAAAAGGGATCGAGAATTGTATCACCCTCATTAGTTGAAATTTCAATAATCCTATCAAGTAATAAAATAGGTTTTTGTGTAGGATAGCCAATCCGCTCTTTTGCTTTCGGATTAAGAAAAGGAATTTCCCATACATCATTCAAGGGAACTCCTTTTTTTTCGTCAGAAGAAACAAGATTCCCATCAAGATCTTTCGCGTAAATAGCCTTACCATGTATATCACGTGATCTTTTTTGCAATATCTGATCCAGATTTGTGGTTTCAGAATAATCGGAATATATTTTATTGAACTTATATTGCTTAGTTTTAGAAAAAAATAAAATATTTTGATGATTAGGAGTAAGACTATTAGCTGAATTTGACCAGCGTTTATAAAACCAAATAATTTCGGACAAAAAATTTTCTTCACCAAACACATCCTCCCCTACTAATCTAAGAATGTGATTAGCCGATTTATCACAATGTATAAATAGTGTGCCAGTATCTTTAAGGATACGCTTTGCTTCTATTAATCGGGACTGCATATATTCGGCATAAATTTTATAACTATCCCATACGTCATTAAAACTATAATGTGAACATCTATCTCGAGAACTTAGACTATGCCTTTTGTTTGTAAAAAATGGAGGGTCAAGATAAATCATATCAATAGAATTTTCTTTTAATCCTCGCATGATTTCTAAGCAGTCGCCTAGGTATACCTCTTGCATTTTAAATTCCCGCCTCACTTGGAAGTCGCTCATCTGCAATTTTCTCAAAAATAGCCTTCAGGTCTACACCTGTTCTTTTGTGAACATAGTCCCATGCCCCATCTCCATAATGATAGTACCCACCAACGCCCTTATAAAGCGTTTCTAGTGCTTGTTGAATTCGCTTAGCTTGGTCTCTATTAGGATAGTAAAACATAACACGAATGGGGATAAAGCCAGCGTTTGCAATAACTTTGATTCTTGTATGTTCTTTTGTTATGTGGTCACCATCGGTAGTCGCATCTCTCCATTTTATTTCCAAAGCGTCATTTTCTACTAAACAATCAATTTCAAATGTTTTGGGCTTTAACCCAATTGTATTTGGGATTTTTTCGCTTCCTGACAATGGAAACGCATACTCAAAACATTTTTTTGTTGCCTGCTCAAGAAAAGACCCAGCATATTTGTAAAGAAATCGCCCCTTATTTTGATACAAATCAATTTTTTGCCCTTCAGAAAAAGAAACACCTAAAACCCGATATATCAAATAATGAGATACGTCATCATTATTCATTTCTTCTGTTCTAGTATCAATTGCAATTTTAAGTCGCCCTGAGTAATCGTCAGCCAAGTCTCGTATTGCTTGTTCAATTGTTATTTTTTCTTTCATGAATATTTAAATTTTGTTGTAACGGGGGCACAGGCATAACAGTGAATAACAGGGTCAATGTAAACTTAAATGCGTAAGAGATATTGATATGATTTGTCAATGGCTTCTTTCAAAAGCGTACGGTAGTGAAACAAAGAGAGGATTTAAAACCCTCTCTTTTAAACTTAAATCAAGCCGAAAAAGAAGAGCCACAACCACAGGTAGTCGTTGCATTGGGATTACGAATCACAAACTGCGCACCTGAAACATCTTCTTTATAATCAACTTCAGCACCCGCCAAATACTGAATACTCATTGAATCGATTAACACAGTGACCCCGCCATTTTCGACTTGAGTGTCATCTTCATTCACTTCTTCATCAAACGTAAAGCCGTATTGAAAACCAGAACAGCCACCGCCCGAAACATACACGCGCAGCTTCAGATTATCATTACCTTCTTCGGTAATTAATTCGCCTACCTTAGCAGCGGCGTTATCAGTAAATATAATTGGATTTGCCATAATAGAACACTCTTTAAAATAAATTTTATTGATTATGACTATACCTAGTCTTTTAGTCAAGATTTATGGATAAAGAGCAATAATCTTTAACCCCGCCTCTTCTTTAAAGCCAAACATCAAGTTCATATTTTGAATAGCCTGCCCTGCTGCCCCTTTAACCAGATTATCAATGACTGACAAAACAACGATCACTTGATGACCTTGGGGCTGAAAAACTGAAATCTGGCAATTATTACTCCCCCGCACATTTCGGGTATCAGGATGTGAGCCTTGAGGTAACACTTCTACAAACCATTCGTGTTGATAGCGAGACTCATACAAAGCGTGTACCTCACTCAAACTTACTTTATCGGGATCAAGCAATTGCCCGTATAAAGTCGCATGGATGCCTCTTATCATTGGTGTCAAATGCGGAACAAATGTTAAGCCCACTGGATTACCCGCAAAAGCCGTCAAACCTTGAATAATCTCAGGTAAATGTCGGTGTCCATTGACCGCATACGCTTTAAAACTTTCACCTGTTTCGCTCATTAAAGTCGCTAGATCCGCCTTACGACCCGCACCACTAACCCCTGACTTTACATCCGCAATTAAATGTTTAATATCAATTAAACCGGCTTCAAGCAAAGGTAAAAAGCCCAACTGCACCGCTGTCGGATAACAACCCGGACAAGCAATTATATTAGCTTGTTTAATCGCTTCACGATTAACTTCTGGCAAACCATACACAGCCTCAGCAATTAAATTTGGACAGGCATGCTCCATACCATACCAACGACTCCACTCCACCGGGTCTTTCAATCTGAAATCAGCCGATAAATCTATCACCTTAATACCTAACGCTAATAACTGCTCAGCCATTAACATCGCGGTTCCATTGGGTGTGGCGAAAAAAACCACATCACACCGACTCAACACATCAATATCTGGCGCACTAAACTTGACATCAATCACACCTCTAAGACTCGGATACAAGGCATCTACCCTTAAACCTGCATCTGCACGAGAGGTAACCACAGTGACATCTACCTCAGTATGTAAAGCTAACAATCTGAGTAGCTCAACACCTGTATAACCGGTTCCACCTACAATACCTGCACGAATCATCAACTTAATCCTATCTATAAAGATTGTTTATCAAAATAACTGCGGCATATAATAACCTGATCCTACTATTTTCAATACTCAACTTATGCCTCTACCCGACAGTCTACAAGCAATAGAAATTGAAACAGGCTCTGAAGCGCTAAAACTCGTTGAACGGGTGATGCCTAAACCAGCAGACCATCAAGTTTTAATCAAGGTCGCAGCAGCCGGTATTAATCGCCCTGATATCATGCAACGAAAAGGCTTATATCCGGCTCCACCCGGTGCATCCGATATCCCTGGATTAGAAATCTCTGGCATTGTGGTCGCTAAAGATAAAGCCGTCACTCAACTCAAAGAAGGCGATGCCGTTTGTGCATTAGTCACAGGCAGCGGCTATGCAACCTATTGCTTAGCGAGTGCTGAACTCTGCTTACCTATTCCGAAAGGACTTTCATTTGTAGAAGCGGCAGCGCTACCAGAAACATTTTTTACCGTTTGGAGTAATCTCTTTGACCGCGCCCAATTATTACCGAATGAAACCTTACTGGTTCACGGTGGTAGCAGTGGCATAGGCACGACTGCCATCCAACTGGCAAAGGCATTTAATAGTAACGTTATAATCACAGCAGGATCAGCCGATAAATGTGAGTTTTGCTTAGCCCTTGGCGCAGATGCCGCTATCAATTATAACACTCGAGATTTTGTAACCGAGGTTAAGCAACTAACCCATAACAAAGGTGTTGATGTCATTCTCGATATTATCGGTGGTGACTATTTTTCACGAAACTTACAATGTATGGGATTCGATGCTCGATTGGTGCAAATTGCTATTCAAAAGGGTGCCAAGACTGAACTTAATCTGCTACCCTTGATGCTTAAACGTCTTACCCTGACAGGTTCAACATTACGTGGTCGAGATGATCAATTTAAGGCTAAAATTGCCCAACAACTGCTTCACAAGGTCTGGCCCTTACTTGCATCAGGACAAATAAGGCCTATCATTCATGCCACTTTCGCACTCCAAGAGGTCTGCCAGGCTCATCAACTCATGGAAAGTAGTCAACACATTGGTAAAATAATATTAGAGGTCTAAATCCCATGTCTTACAATACACTTATTTCTGCAACCGCCTTACAACAAAACATCAACAACCCAAAATGGGTCATTATTGATTGCCGGTTTTCTCTTGCCAATAGCAATACCGGCTCAACGGCCTATCGACACGGGCATATCCCAAATGCTCGTTATGCACATTTAGATAAGGACTTATCATCAAGGATTACGGATTTAATCGGTCGTCATCCGTTACCCGACTTTAATGGACTCGTTAAAAAATTGGGTGCCTGGGGAATCAGTAACGACACCCAAGTGGTTGCTTATGACGATGCAGGCGGTGCCTTTGCCGGACGATTCTGGTGGTTATTAAAATGCTTGGGACATGAGAAAGTCGCGGTATTAGATGGCGGTATTAAATACTGGCAGCAACAACAATTCCCTATTACAACCACTTTACCTCGCATCAAGCCAACCGTATTCAGACCTTATTTAGATACCACGCTTTGGCTTAATGCCTCACAAGTGCAAGACAAGCTCGCTAAACAAGCCATTATCCTCATCGATGCACGGACACCTGAACGTTTTCGAGGTGAACAAGAACCCATTGACCCTATTGCGGGTCATATTCCTAAAGCAAAAAACCGGGCGTTTCAATTAAACCTGGGTAGTAACGGCTTATTTTTATCTGCCAATCTATTGCAGGATCAATTTAAACAATTAATAGGAAAAACAGCCCCAGAAAACATTGTACATTATTGTGGTTCAGGCGTGACGGCGTGTCATAACTTATTGGCTATGGAATACGCAGGCTTAAATGGATCAAAAATATATGCCGGCTCTTGGAGCGAGTGGATAAGAAATAAAAATAGAGATATTGCTAGGGGCTGAGCTAAAACTATTATCAGCCGCTGAAGATAAGGCTAAATCCGCATAGACGCAGTGTGTTTCCCCCTTTTTCAAAAAAAGGGGTGTGCAAATTGACTATGTTATTTCATGCTCGTTCCTAACTAAATCTTGCTAGTATCATTCTTAATGGTTGAAATAGCCTCTTGTACAGTGGTCATAAACTGCGCGGGAAAAATGATGGTTGAGTTCTTCTCTGTCGCAATCTCAGCCATTGTTTGCAAGGTACGGAGTTGAAGCGCAACGGGATGTAAGGCAATAATATCAGCCGCTTCACCTAACTTAACGGCTGCTTGAAACTCACCTTCTGCAGCTACAATTTTGGCACGGCGTTCACGCTCTGCTTCGGCTTCTTTTGCCATAGCCCGTTGCATATTTTCGGGTAGGGTAATATCTTTTATCTCTACCGCAGTCACTTCTGCTCCCCACGGTTCGGTATGACCATCAATCACGGTTTTAATCTGTAAATTAATACTACTGGTTTGTGATAATAACTGATCAAGCGAAAACTGCCCCACTACATTGCGTACCGTAGTCTGGCTAATTTGATTGACTGCACTGGTAATATCTTCAATGGCAATAACGGATCTCTGAGGGTCTATTATTTTGTAGTAAGCAACGGCGGCAATATCAATGGACACATTATCTTTGGTAATGATTTTTTGCGAAGGAATGTTCATGGTGATGGTACGCAGAGTCACCTTCGTCATTTGTTCAAAAACCGGTATCAGTATAATAAGACCCGGCCCACGAATACCCGTGACTTTTCCCAGAAAGAAGATAACCCCCCTATCATATTCCTTTACAATCCGAAGTGAAGTAAAAGCTAAAAACACAAAGACGACTATGACGATATTAATTAAATCGACTGGAAACATAATGATATCCTTTTTGATTAACCACAAAATACTTCTAGCGTTTGAGTATGGTCGCTATTAGATACGCCGTCAAGATACTTTAATCCCACGCACTAGGGCAGTCTAGGACAATACGATTAATTTAGACCATTAAACCTAGCAATCGCCACTTAGAACTGATGCGTTTAAGCTTATAATAGTCTGGAAAACATAATATTAAACACACACTAACTTGTTCAATACGTTAAATAATAAATCTGAATTCTTACCCATCGTCAAATGAAAAAAGAGTTACCCTTAAAGAAAATAGACCCTTACCAGTCTGAACGCACCAGCCTAATAATCTCTCTTACTTTTGTACTGCTTCTCATGGTATGGGGATTAGTATTTAGTGAGTTAACCACCTCCAATATCATTGAAGTCGATGCTGCCGCCTACATTATAAGTGGCATTATTAGCGTGGTGACTATCTTCGTATCCCGTTTACAGGAAAAACCTAAATCAGATGATCATCCATTAGGCTATTCGGGTTTTATCCCCATATTAAACCTGATTCGTAACTTGATGATTATAGAAATTTGCATCGATGCGATTGGTAGCTCTATAGGTTCCTTGGTCAAGGGGCCACCACCGCCTGAACACGGTATTCTATTCTTATATGCCTCAGTAACCTTAGTTTTTAATTTAGCTTGCGCCATTTATACCCATAAAGCAGCGGTTAAGCTTAATTCACCGTTGCTTAAAACGGATGCTTTAGAATGGAAATTGGATACCCTTTCAAATATCTCAATTTTAGCGGCATTCGGGATTGCTTTTGTTTTAGACAATACCGGTAACGCTAGCTATGCAGCTTATGTTGATCCTGTTGTGTGTATTTTCTTTTCAATCTATATGTGCATCAATCCGACAAAATTGTTCTTGGAGAATATTCAAATATTATCAGTTGCTTCAGTTGATAAAGAAACCTATAACTACCTGGTTAATACCTTCAAAAAAGAAATTCCTGTGTTTGCTACCCACTCAACCTATTTTACTATTTTTCATGTTGCAGGCATTCTATGGGTTAATGTTGAAATTTTTAAACATAAAGAGATTGATTTAAATCTAGAAACCATCTATGAATCCACCCAAAAATGCCAGGCGATTATTAATAGAACACATCCTCATAACAAACTGAGTTACACCTACCATTTAGATGCTTAAAAAAAAGCGCACGACTCAACGCCCCGCTGCCTTCTCAGAAAAGCAGCCTATCAGCTTATTCATGCTGATAGGCTTGTTAGTGGTGTTAGTGCATATTATGGCAATCAGATGGTTAGAAAGCCCTCAAGATATGCCCTATGACAGCAATCAGCCCATTCCTTTTAAACTGGAAGTGTCACTGCTTACAAAAAATAGCAACAAATCAATCGCAGCGCCACCACACAACCCAACACCGAATCCAGCACCTAAACCAGAACTTAAACCAAAACCAAAGCCTAAACCTGAACAAAAGCCAGCAGTAAAAAAAGAGGTGCTTATCAAAGAAAAGTCGCCCGATCTAAGTGAAATAGTGCAACTCATTAAAGCCAATTCAGTTAAAGAACTCAGCAAAACCGTTAACCATAAACCAGACCAACAAACCGCTCAAAGCGTTTCTGCGGCTATGGTGATGCCCTCTTCCGATCAAGCTTCTGCTAAAGATAATTTTCCAATCAGTGATATCCATAATCCAAGCCCTGAATACCCTGAAATGGCTATATTTTTAGGTTATCAAGGTGATGTGATTATTCGAATTAAAGTCTCTACCAGAGGCACCAGTGAAGGTGTAGAGGTGTTAAACAGTAGTGGTCATAAGATGCTTGATGAAGCTGCAACTAAAGCCCTAAAGAAATGGCGGTTTACCCCAAGCAAACAGGGTAATACGGCAGTAGCAAGCTCGGTTGTTATTACCGTATCCTATGTTCTGTATTATCAACGATAGATCAACTCTATCACCCAAAAAGCCAAGCCCCCGCTGCATGAGTGAGGCATTTATACGTTATTAGACGTCAGAATCACCCGCATATCGGCAAGGTAAATATTCCGCACGCCATAAGTTTGCTTCGACTAATTTTAAAAGATCAACCCCTATAAAATCCGTGCGTGTTGCCGAACCATCTTCAAGTGCTTTTGCTAATACTCGAGTGGCTACAAAGGTACTGATTTTTTTCAGGTCTTTAATCGGAGGATAGATATAACCATCATTGCTAACCTCTATATAATCGGCCAAGGCATAGGCAGACTCTAAAATCATCCCGTCGCTTATTTTTTGACATTCAGCAATCACAGCAGCTAAACCTAAGCCAGGAAAAATAAAAGCATTATTACCCTGTCTAATTTGATAGTTTACCTCCTGATAGTTAACGTCAGGAAATGGACTCCCTGTAGCAACGATTGCTCGACCCAATGACCATTTAATAATATCCTCTGGTGTCGCTTCACAATGAGCATTCGGATTAGAAAATGGAAAAATAACAGGTGAGCTATGATGTTCAGTCATCGTCTTAACAATTTGCTCATTAAATATGCCAGTCGCCCCCGACAAGCCAATTAAAACATGAGGCTTTAAATTTCTAACAACCTCCAGTAGAGTCGGTGTTTCGTTCTTTAACTCCCATGATTGGTAAATATCCTTAAATTGTGCAAAAGGCAGCTTATAGTCCTCAAGATTTTCTTCTTCAAGTACTAGGCCATGCACATCGACCACATAAATGTGTCGTTTAACGCCTTCCTCACTTAAACCTGCATTCAGCATACCGGCTCTGATGATACCTGCTACACCGATGCCACCCGCGCCCGCACCGACAACAACGACTATTTGATCAATTAATTCTTCGCCTTTTTTATGGCAGGCAGACAATAATCCGGCTAAAGCCATAGCACCTGTACCCTGAATATCATCGTTGAAACAAGGAATTTTGTTTCTGTAACGAGATAAAACATCAAAGGCAACATCTTTAGTAAAATCTTCCCATTGAATAATGGCTTTTGGCCAGGTTACTTTCACTGCATTGACAAATTTATCAACCAGTTCAAAATACGCTTCTTTCTCTAACCGCTTTTCTCTAATCCCTAAATAATGTGGATCATCCAGTAATTCCTGGCGATTAGTGCCTACATCTAAATTGATCGGTAAACTTTGAAAAGGACATAATCCTCCACCTACCGTATACAGCGACAGCTTTCCTATGCAAATAGAGAGCCCACCCATACCCTGATCACCAATACCCAAGATAGCTGAAGCATCTGTAACAACAATCATTCGAACGTCATTCAACGGATATTTAGACATGATCGTTTCGGCACGATCAATATTTTGAGCCGATAGTGTCAATCCTCTAGCGGTTCTATATAAACTGCTAAAATGCTGAACCGCCAAACCAATTGTTGGTGTATAAACGATAGGCACCATCTCTTCTATGTGTCGTTCCAACAAAGCAAAAAATAACACCACAGAACGATCTTGAATAGCCCTCAAAAACTGATACTTGGAAAGATCATCCTTAAGTTTTTGATAACTGACATAAAGCCGCTCAATTTGCTGTTCAATTCCACTCACCAAAGGCGGTAATAAACCATCCAGATCTAAATCTATACGTTCCTGCAATGTAAAAGCGGTACCTTTATTAACCGCCGGTATTCTAAGCAGAGTCATTCCTTTGATAAAGACCTCCATATAGGGAGCGTTTTGAGAGTCAACTCGATAATCAAAATAGTCGCTTAACTTTGTCATTAAGTGGTTACGTGTAAGCTCATAAAAATTCTTAGCTTTTACAAGGCGGTTAAACAAATTATTCCAGCAGGATATCAGGCTAGGTGACTTATACCTGCAGAACGACACAATAGAAACAGCAATAACGATGCCATAATAAGTGAAGAATAGACACGTGTAAATCTATTGGTGTATTTGTCATTAAAATGAATTCAATGCACCAAAGATGACAGGTCAGTGTCAATTTGTGCTAACTCGGTGCATAAGGAGTAGTTAAAGACTGACATTTGCTCTCACTGTTGATATTATCATCTATATGTTAATTCGAATCACCAGAAATTTTGATCAAATGCTAATTCATTATGAAGTTTGACAGTAAAGCATTTTAATTCTACTCTCAAAATATTAAAATTAATGACAGTGAAAACAGGATTATCACCACACTAACTTAAATATCAGTCGTAAAAAACTACGTAATATGAGGAAAAAATAATGAATAAGTTAACAATCTTCTTGACTACTCTGCTTTTATGCTTTGGTACGAATATCTTTGCAGAGCAACATACCGATGGAGCGCTATCTCATGCTAATTCTGCTTTGGCACAAGGTAAAGAAGGCAACACATCAACATTAGTAGCTCACGCAAGAATGGCTTTAGATGAAGCATTGGAAGCCTCGTTGATAGCCAAAAGTGTAACTAAAAATCATATCGATGCGGCTGTAAACCTGTTACAGAAAGCAATCGATAACGGTAATTTAGGTCATGTTGGTCAAGCAACAAAAGCCACCGAAGAAGCTATAGCGCATCTTAAAGCTGTTGCTAAAAAATAAATTCGTATTCGCTGATCGGTAAATCAGGCATATTTTCTGACTGACTTGATGGAATAGATTTAGAAAGATGGCGCGCCCGGAGAGATTCGAACTCCCGACCAATCGGTTCGAAGCCGATTACTCTATCCAGCTGAGCTACGGGCGCATGTCTATATAGAACAAAAAAAAAAGCCTTACAAATTTGCAAGGCTTTCTCTTATTTGGCTCCCCCGGACGGGCTCGAACCGCCGACCTAATGATTAACAGTCATCCGCTCTACCGACTGAGCTACAGGGGAATAATCTTTTTCAATGGCGCGCCCGGAGAGATTCGAACTCCCGACCGATCGGTTCGTAGCCGATTACTCTATCCAGCTGAGCTACGGGCGCCTTAATTGATCCGCTTATTATATGCACTTATAAAAATTATGTCAACTACATTTCAAAAACACATTAACAATGGTAATGGCGGAGAGAGAGGGGTTCGAACCCTCGATGGGAGTTAAAGCCCATACTCCCTTAGCAGGGGAGCGCCTTCAGCCACTCGGCCATCTCTCCTAAAACTTTTTATTCTCCAGAATCAACAGATCCTGCCTGCTCTTTTTTGATTCTTTCGTAAATTTCTTCCCTATGCACAGAAACATCTTTTGGTGCATTTACACCTATACGCACTTGATTCCCTTTTACCCCGAGAACAGTGACGGTAACTTCATCACCTATCATCAAAGTCTCCCCTACTCGACGTGTCAATATAAGCATGGTTTCTCCCTAAATCTATATTATAAACTGACTGTTCTTACACAGCATCCAACTAAGATTGTCTATTATACCCACTTTTATCTATAAATAAAACCTTAAATGCAAAGCGCTACGAATTGTGCCTGGGATCAAATGCGTTCTGCACTGTATCAGCAAACAGGTTAGCAGCTAAAACAAGTCCGAACATAAAAATAAACGCTGCGGAGAGAGACCACCAAACGATTGGCTCACGCGCCATCTCAAGCCGGGCACCGTTAATCATGTTACCCCAACTATAGGTAGTTGGATCAACGCCGATGTTTATATAAGATAACACCGCTTCAGCCAACACTAACGAACTAAAATCTAAAACAACGGATATAAGTATAATGTGCATTAGATTAGGCAAGATATGACGAACTAAAATGATTGATTTCTTTACCCCTAAAGCATGTGCTGCCTGCACATACTCCATCTCTCTAAGCTTTAATGTTTCCGCTCTGAGTAGGCGACATAGGCCTGTCCAGTTAGTCACGCCCAGAATCAAACACAAAAACAGCAATCGCATATCAGCACGCATGATAACACTGGTAAAGTCCTGCTCGTGATTGGTGATATACACTTGAACCATTAAGATAGAAGCGGCAATTAATAATACACTAGGAATAGAATTCAATGTGGTATATAAATACTGGATAATATCATCAAGCCAACCTTGAAAAAACCCTGCAAGAATACCAAACACTATTGCCAATGGCAGCATAATAAGCGTGGTCAAAGTACCTAATACCAACCCCGTACGAATACTTTTTATAGTTTGATAAAAGACATCTTCACCCACCTTATCCGTGCCAAACACATGATAGTACGAAGATAAATAAATTAACGTATACCCCAATGAAACAATAATGAAGGTCACTAGCAATGCCGTCTTTGTACTTGCCGGAGCCTCACCAAAGCGAGCTAACTTATTTTGCCGCTGATATCGGATACCTAGATAAGACAGCATAAACAAACCACTCAAGGCAACACCTTGGGCAAGGCCGTAAAAGGCCTTTTTCAAAATATCAGGAAGCAGTTCTATATCAGGATTCGTCAAATGACTACCGCCAAAAACCAACCTTGGATAACCCCACTTCGTAGTACCGTCGTCCAACACAATAACTTCTTTGCTATACAATCTAGCTGCAAAGGGGGCTGAATAGGTTTTTTCACCCTGCTCTATTAAAGGCTTAGCCAAATAGTCCAGACAACTTATTAGTTCATTGTTTTTGCCCTGACCTGGCTTAAAGTGAACTGAATCAAGCAAGCCGATGAATACAAAAAACAACAAAACAACCAAAGAAGCAACTCCGACTTTACTAGCTGCTATTTTTTGCAAAGGTCGTTTAATATGTTCCTTATCATGCCAGTAGAAACCCAAAGCACAGACTACAAGAATCAATAGAAATATCAGCGCATCTGTCCATAAAATAACCATTAGGACAACCTCACTCGCGGATCAACCAAGGTATAAGAAATATCGGTCAACAACAAACCAACCACATACAACACCGACCCCAAGAATACCATCGCTCGAACAATAGCGAAGTCTTGGCTATTAATCGCATCAATCGTATAACTACCCAAACCAGGAATACTAAAAAACGATTCCATAATTAAACTGCCCATAAATAATAATGGCAAAATAACAACGACACCCGTTAATATTGGAATCAAAGCATTACGCAAGACATGTCTAAACAGAGTTTGAGTCTCAGAAAGCCCTTTTGCTCTAGCCGTTCTAACATAATCTTTTTCAACCTCTTCTAAAAACAAGGTTCGATACCAGCGAACACCTGAACCCACACCTGAAAAGACACCTATTAAAACGGGCAATATCAGAAATTTGATTGCAATCAAACCATCATCATAGCCTGAGATAGGTACCAGTTTTAATACCTTAGCCACGATGAACTGTCCTCCGATGATATAAAACAAAGAGGAAATAGACATTAATGCAACGCACAACACAATACCAGCCTGCTCTAAAGTGCCGCCTCTAAACAAAACCATCATCAAAGCAAATGTTACATCAACCAGTAAACCAACAATCAGTGTCGGTAAAGCTAACGCTAGGCTGGGCCACATTCGTTCCTGGATATCAGCCCCGATATTTCTACCACTATCAGAAACGCCAAAGCGAAATAAAAATAATCCCACTGACTTTTGATAAAAAATAGTCTGCGTCACTTTTTCTTCACCCGAAGCCTTTGGATTCCACAACAAAGGTCTATCATAACCATGTTGCTGTTTCCAATTGGCAATAGACTGCTCAGTGACATGTTTTTGACCTAATTGCATACGCGCCATATCATCAGGACTGTTAACGATAAAGAACAATACAAACGTCAAAATATTGACACCTAATAACAATGGAAAAGCATAGAAAAATCGGCGAATAATATATTGAATCATTGCAACGTTTCCTTAGCACTACGGCGATAAGCATGAATAGCAGAGACTAACAAACAGACAAAAACTAACAGAGTAAGAATCACTGGAAGCCACTGGGGATGATTCCAATGCTTTCTTTTTTCAGTTCTTTCAAGCGTATCAATACGAGTATATTTAAGACGATTATTAGCCATTACATTAGGCTTCAGATTGCTATACCAACTATGGAATAAAGAAAAGTTCTTTGGATGAAAGCCAAATACCCAAGGCGCATCGTGACGAACCACTTCTTGTAACTCTTGAATAATCTGATATCGCTGTTCGTTGTTATCCATATTACGCATTTTTTCAAACAACTTATCAAACGCAGCACTTTGATAATTACCGGCATTCTCTCCACCATATTTAACCTTTGAGTTAGGCCCATACAGTAAGAAAAATAGATTTTCAGGGTCAGGATAGTCCGCATTCCAACCCCAAACAAAAATCTGCTCATTCCCATTACGCATTTTTTCTTGAAAACGATTGTAATCCGTCCCTCTAACCACTAGCTTAATCCCCAATTTCTCAAACTGTTTACGATACCAGTTCATCGTAGGTCGATCATCAACACTGACAGCGGCGGTATCAAAATACAAAATTAACGCTTCTTTCGTTTTTGGATCTATACCGTTTAGATAGCCCGCCTCCTCCATTAAATGCCGAGCTTCTTCAATTTTTTTACGCTGCGCTTTATTATCTATCCAATCATAGTTATAAGGATTAATACCTGCCTTTGTGTCTGTATAGCCAAAAATACCAGGCGGTATTACGCCTTGTGCCACAACACCCCGACCATTTCTGAAAATAGAAATAAACTCTTCATAATCAACCGCAATGGATATCGCCTGACGTAACTTTCTAGCACTCTCACTATCCCCGCCCACAATAGGATCAAGCATATTAAAGCCCATATAAAAAATAGAGGCCTCGACTAACGTTTGTAGCTTAATTTCCTTTTCCTTCATTGAATCCGTCAAGGTAGCACCCCCACTTCCAGTGAACTGAATCGCTTGATCAAAACTATCTGACGCTATCCCGGAGGCATCATAATAACCTTGTAGAAATTTGGTCCAATAAGGAATAGTTTCCTTTTCTAAGGTAAAAATCACCTTATCAATAAAGGGCAACTTCTTACCCGCATCAGCAAGCAAACCATTTTGCTTATCGCCTGGCTCTCCCTCAGAAGGATACAACTCAGTATGAAACTGAGGATTTTTAAGCAAAATCATACGTCGATTAGGATTATTTTCAGCTAATAAATAAGGCCCGGTACCAATAGGATACCAATCTAAGGTAATATTTTTATTCGATAAACCCGCTTGCTCATAAAACACATCCGCTTCCCAAGGCATAGGCGAGAAAAAAGGCATAGCCAACCAAAAGATAAACTGCGGATACTTTCCTTTGATACGAATACGATATTGATATCGGCCAATCACTTCAACGCCCGAAATAGACTTATTTCTTAGCTCAGTTTTCTGTAAAGAAGAAACCTGTTTAGAAAAGTCATCAAACCCTACAATGTAGTTCTTCATTATCTCCGCTATAGGTGACTGGATCTTAGGATGTGCCAACCGTTTAATCTGATGCACATAATCTTCAGCAGTCAACTCTCGTGAACCAGTATCAACGAAATCATTCAGTGTTTTTACGTCTTGAATCTGTGTTTCTGATAAGTGATGATAACGGTATTCACCTTGTGCATTTTTGGCTAAAGCAGGATGGGGTTGAAACTGAATACCCGATTGAATATCAATCACATAATCTGTATAGGCGATATCATGATCTTGAACATCCCCCACCAGCTTATTATCCTGGCTATCAAGATAATTTATCTCCGGCATTTTACTGGCCGTTAAGGGCGTCAATTGATAAGGTCTTTTTAAATAATGATATTGAAAGGGGGGTTCATAAATCTGAGCAATAAACGCATATTCATTTTCACTATATGAGGTTGCTGGATCTAGATGCTTAGGTCGCTCTGAAAAAGATTGGTATAGAACAGAACTTGTGCCCTCTTCTTCGATATAAGGACTATTAATTTGTGAGACATCACAACCCATTAGAACCACTAAGACTATCAACTGACTTATATAGGTGCGTATATTCATAGACTAAAAACTAGACATAGATAATTGGAACATTTCGAGTCATTCAACCCTTTAAAGTTCCATTGTAACAACAAAAACCATGATGCTGTGGATGGGTAACCCAGTAAATTTGCATAACGAGTCCAATAAAAAAGGGAGCCTATAGCTCCCTTTTTTATTGGACTCGATAATAAGACTCAATAAAATTTATTGAGCTTGAGGTTTTTTATTAACTTCCACGTCCGCCTCAGATTGCAAACTACTTAATACTTGATTAAATTCTGTCTGCCCTAAAGCGTTAGCAATATTTTTCTTAGCAAGCTCTATTTGTTTCTTATCATCTTCACTCATAACACCAGGAGTCACTTTCGATAAACTCACCACAACCTGTTCACCAGAAGGTAACACGGTAGCAAAAATACTGGGCTTATCACCATTAGGTTTAGCGGCTTTAAAAATAGCGTCACTCAGAGGTTCAGGTAATTTATTTTTACCTCGAACTAAGGCCTTTTCAGATTTAAGCTCTACTTTATTTTCATTAGCAACTGCTTGAATACTCGCTCCAGATTCCAGACTTACCTGGATTTTCTTTGCTTTTTCAATAGCTAAACGTTGCGCCTTTACTTTTAACAACTCTGCAGCAATCTCATTCTTGACTTCAGCAATATCCTTTTTTGCTGCGGTCTTATGCTCTAAAAGTCTCAAGACAACCAAACGCTCACCGGTTTGCTCGATAGGTGCACTATTATTACCCTGTAAAACTTCCTCAGAAAATGCTGCATTACGTATTTTTTCATCAGCAGCAACACCCTCACCTTTATCTTTAGTAAACAAAGACGATTTCTGAACAACCAGACTTAAACCATCAGCAACTGTTTGTAAACTGTCAGGATGCTCATAACTCGATTCTGTTAATTTTTCACCCGCCTCGTAAAAAGCATTTTCTGCCTGTGCTTTTTTATAAGCCGCAGTCACTTCTGACTTTGCACTATCAAATGATTTAAGACCACCGGGCACTAACTCAGTCACCTTAATTAAATGATAACCAAATGCTGATCTTACAGGATTTGAAACTTCACCCTGTTTTAAAGAGCTTGCAGCATCCTCAAAGGCTTTTTCCATCGTACCCAGATTAAATAGCCCCAGATCCCCCCCCTTTTTTGCAGTCAACTTATCATCAGACACTTCTGCCGCAACAACCGAAAAATCTTTACTAACTAACTCTTCCTTTGCTTTTAACGCTTTTTCCAATGCTTGCTTTTCATTAACTTTATCATTAATTGCAATCAGAATATGGCTTATTTTTCTTCGCTCGGGTAGTGTGTACTGTTCTTTTTGCTCACCATAGTAAGCTTTTAACTTTTCATCAGTGACCACCACTTTCTTTGCTAAATCATCAATAGAAAGTTCTACATATTCAACTGATACCTGCTCAGGTGTTTGAAATAAATCTTGATGCTGCTGGTAGTAAGCAGTCATTTCTTCTGCTGATACCTGTTCATTCAAAGGCGTAACAGGAACAACAACATAATCAACATCACGCTGTTGATTCTGAATTTTAAAATAACTCTCAATATCAAATTGAGTTGCAAAACTACTATCCATAACACTGTGCTGGAACTGTTCCATCGTTAATGCATTCTTAATTCTGCTTACAAATTCTGTAGACGAAATTCTTTGCGAGCCGAGTAATGCTTTATACTGTTTTTCACTAAATTTACCGTCAACCTGAAAATAAGGCAGTGATTTAATAAAATCACGTGCTTCATTATCAGAAACTACAAGACCCTCTGCATGAACGTATTGCAATAACACTTCATCTTTTATCAGCTTCTGCAACGCTTGAGCCTTTAAAGTTGCCTCATCGATATTCATACCTTGAAGATTCTGACTATATTGCTCATAAGCTTTATTAACATCACGCTGATAAAAATCCTTATCACCTACAGACGCAACCGACGCTTCGCCGCCTCCATCCAAGTAATTATTAATACCCCATAATGCAAAAGGCACACAAATTAATGTCAAGATTACCCATGCAAGAGCACCTTGAGACTTTTCTCTAATTTTGGTTAGCATAGACCAGCCCTAATGAATCAATTTACGAAGCAAAAAAAAACCCCGAACCAGTCTAGGTACGGGGCTTTTTAATTTGGCGGAGTGGACGGGGCTCGAACCCGCGACCACCGGCGTGACAGGCCGGTATTCTAACCAACTGAACTACCACTCCAAAGTCTGGTGGGTGCTGAGGGGTTCGAACCCCCGACCCTCGCCTTGTAAGGGCGATGCTCTCCCAGCTGAGCTAAGCACCCGACTAAAAAAATATTATATATCACATAAAATAAAAAGTAAACATATAATTATTTTTATGATTGAAGTCGAACAAGACCAACAAAGAGAGTTATTTTACAGCATCTTTTAAAGATTTACCAGCTTTAAATGCCGGTATCCTTGCCGCCTTAATAGTTATTTCTTCACCCGATTGAGGATTACGTCCTTTACGCTCAGCTCTTTCCTTCACAGAATAGGTGCCAAAGCCCACTAAAGCAACAGACTCTCCCTCACTTAAAGCACTTGTTACCGCTCCAAGAAATCCATCTAAAGCACGCCCAGCATCCACCTTAGTTAAGCCAGCTGACTCTGCAATAGCGTCGATAAGTTCCGATTTATTCATTATTCCCCCTAAGGAAGTTATTTATTATGTATATTATGTAAAACTCCTATGCTCATCCTAATTTGCCCTACACGGCAGCAAAAGAAACACGGCTATTTATAACAATAGGAGTTACACAGTGTCAAGCTTTAAAACCGTTCTATTAAACTTATCCCAACCTACCCTTATGTAGCTTTAGTGTGTTCTTGCTTCACAGAGGCTGGTTTCGTTTTAACCTTTCCTTGTCGGCTTGAGCCAGAGCCTTCCGCTCCACAGACTGGCACCATGGAACTCCCGGCGTAGTTGGCGAAGTTATTAGTGAGCCATAATACCTGATTGCTTAACCTTAATAACCTCGCTTTCTGCTTTTACCTGATCCCCATCGAGTTGTTTATTTAAGAGGAACTGGCATATATTGTAAAGCGACTGCCAACACCTCATCTATCCAATGAACCGGCCTAATATCCAGATTTTGCTTTATATTTTCAGGAATTTCAACTAAATCCTTTTCATTCTCTCTAGGAATTAACACCGTTGTTATACCACCACGATGAGCAGCTAATAATTTTTCTTTTAACCCGCCAATAGGCAATACTTCACCACGCAAAGTAATTTCACCGGTCATCGCTACATTTGCACGCACTGGAATTTTGGTTAAAGCAGAAATTATCGCTGTACACATGCCTATCCCTGCACTTGGTCCATCTTTAGGCGTTGCTCCTTCAGGAACATGTATATGGATATCATTTTTTTGAAATGAGTCATTATCTATTCCAAGCAGCTCAGCTCGACTTCTAACTACAGTCATTGCCGCCTCAATTGACTCTTTCATAACATCCCCCAGCTTGCCTGTTGCTGAATGCTTACCCTTGCCAGGAATAACTGCCGTTTCAATGGTTAATAGCTCACCCCCCACCTCAGTCCACGCTAAACCGGTCACTTGACCAATTTGATCCAGCTCTTCGGCAAGACCATAATTAAATCGCCTAACGCCCAAGTAGTCACTCAGATTCTCTGGATTAATTAAAACTTTAGTCTCTGAGGATTGTAACAAAAGTGCCTTAACCACTTTGCGACAAATTTTTGAAATGTCTCGTTCAAGATTACGAACCCCCGCCTCACGCGAGTAATAACGAATCATATCTCTTACAGCCGTTTCTATAATTTCGATTTCATTTTCTTCAAGACCATTATTCTTGATCTGTTTTGGAATCAAATAACGGATCGCAATATTGATTTTTTCATCTTCGGTATAACCTGCAAGACGAATCACTTCCATCCTGTCAAGCAATGCCGAAGGAATATTCATCGTGTTAGCGGTTGCCACAAACATTACATCAGATAAATCAAAATCAACCTCAAGATAATGATCTGAAAAGGCATGGTTCTGTTCAGGATCTAAGACCTCTAACAAAGCAGAGGCCGGATCTCCCCGAAAATCTTGAGCCATTTTATCTATCTCATCCAGTAAAAACATCGGGTTTCTCGTTTTTACTTTAGCTAGATTTTGTAAAATTTTACCTGGCATTGAACCAATATAAGTGCGCCTGTGACCACGAATCTCTGCTTCATCCCTAACACCGCCCAAGGCCATACGCACATAAATGCGGTTCGTTGCCCTAGCGATAGATTCACCAAGAGATGTTTTGCCAACACCAGGAGGTCCCACCAGACACAAAATAGGTCCCTTTAATTGCTTAACTCGCTGCTGAACAGCAAGATATTCAAGAATACGCTCTTTCACTCTTTCTAAACCATAATGCTCAGCTTCCAGAACTTGCTCAGCAATTTTAAGATCATGCCTTACCTTGGTTTTTTTCTTCCAAGGCACATTAATCATCCAATCGATATAATTACGAACAACAGTCGCCTCAGCAGACATAGCCGGCATTAATTTAAGCTTATTAAGTTCAGTCTCTGCTTTTTTCCGAGCCTCTTTTGACATCCCAGCCTCAGCAATTTTCTTTGCCAACTCTTCAATTTCATTGGGTGCGTCCTCTATATCGCCCAATTCTTTTTGAATCGCTTTGATCTGTTCATTCAAATAATATTCCCTTTGGTTTTTCTCCATTTGCTGCTTGACACGCACTCGAATTTTTTTCTCCATTTCAAGTAAATCAACCTCGCCTTCCATTAAGGTCATTAAATCTTCCAAGCGCTTTTCAATATCAGAAGCCTCAAGGATCGTTTGCTTGTCACTTACCTTTAGCGCCATGTGAGCCGCCATCGTATCAGCAAGACGACTGGGGTCATCAATCCCCGACAAAGCATTTAATACTTCAGGTGGAATCTTACTATTTAATTTGACATACTGATCAAAGGAACTGATGACTGTACGCTGTAAAACATCCATACCCTTCGTAGACAATCTAACAACGTCATCAATCTTTTCAACAATCGCCGAAAAAAAACTCCCCGTTGCTTGATAACGCAACACCTTACTGCGCTGACTGCCTTCGACTAACACTTTTACAGTTCCATCGGGTAGCTTTAATAGCTGCAAAATATTAGCCATCGTACCAACCTCATACAAGTCAGTAAAATCTGGCTCATCAACTTCAGCTTCTTTTTGTGCAACCAATAAAATCTGCTTATTGTCCTTCATGGCCGCATCCAGAGCATCAATGGATCGCTCTCTACCAACAAACAAAGGAATAACCATGTGCGGATAAACGACCACATCTCTGAGCGGTAACACGGGAATCAAATTATCTTTTTGTTGCAACTCTTTCATTTCATGCGTTTCCATAAACGGAACCTTTGGCGATTTTTTGGATTAGGAAGTTATGGGGGCGCTAATTAAAATAGCAAGGAACTAGGGTACAATTTATCACTTATCGATAAAAAACATAATAAATTGTGGCATCCTTCATTTACCGGTTTACACTTTATGCAATTCTTGGCTTTATAAAGTCATGAAAACGGGTTTCTTTCGATGTACAAATGAACA
>QVQE01000114.1 GCA_003584865.1 Methylococcales bacterium | reverse complement strand
TCGTCAGAGAGAAAAAGCCAGAACTACTTCTGATTTCTTAAATTTAAGAAACAGCTAAGCCGTTTATCTTTAAAGTCACTGGCCGTTTTTTAATGGCTACGGTAGCTTGTTGTTAATTTTTTATTGACATCAAAAGTGTCAACTACTTTTAGGCCGCTATGAAGGATGCCCGAAATACCCGATCTTTTTCGCCCGTGAATCTGGAAAGCGTTACAGCGCAAATGGCTCTTTTAAAATGAATGAGGTTTACACCTCTGATATTTGTTATATTGAAGATACTTTAAAAATTTCTTTGTATTACTATGGCGACAGTTACCTTTAACTAAAGGGATGTTGGAATTAATTCTTGGTGGTGTAATGACTCTAATACTTAAAGCCTTTTTCCCTATAGCGCAAGAAGAATTCTTTGAAATAAATCAATATATATGATCGATAATCATCCTACGCTTGGCTTCATAGGCACTGGCTTAATGGGTAAACCCATGGTATTGCGTTTGTTAGCGGCGGGTTTTACCGTTAATGTCTGGAACCGCAGTCCTGAGAAGTTATTTCAGGTCAGTGAGGCAGGGGCTCATGTCTGCTCATCACCCAGTCAATTAGTGGAGGCTTCAACTGTCACTTTATTATGTTTAGCAGATACTCAAGCCGTTGAATCCGTCATTCACAATGCAGTATTGGAATCCGATTCAGCAGGCAAACTAGTTATTGATTTATCCAGTATTCATCCTGAGAATACCCGACAGTTGGCATCTGTTTTATATGACAAGTGTGGTATGACTTGGGTTGATGCACCGGTATCCGGCGGAGTTTCTGGGGCAGAACAAGGTAGTTTGGCTATCATGGCGGGGGGGAGCGCTCATGATATTGCAATTGCGCGAGTTGTTTTAGCGCCACTCTATAAACAATTGACTCACATGGGACCTGTGGGTAGCGGTCAGGTGACCAAAATCTGTAATCAGATGATTGTCAGTTGTAATGTATTGGTTATTGCAGAAATGATTGCGTTTGCAAAACAAGCAGGGGTGGCAGCAGAAAAAATACCTGAAGCCTTAGCGTGCGGCTTTGCTGATTCCAAGCCCTTGCAAATAGTGGGGCCAGAGATGGCTTTAGAAAGTTTCGAACCGGTTAAATGGCGGGTTAAAACCTTATTAAAAGATTTGAATATGGCGATTGATTTAGCGGTTAAGCAAGGCAATGCAATCCCTATGTCCGGCTTGGCGGCTCAATTGATGCAATTACATGGCAATCAGGGTTATTTAGAGCAAGATCCCTCAACATTAATTAAATTATTCAATAAAAAGTTTGATTTAAGGTAGTCTTAAGACAACCCAAGTTAGAATCAACCCAAGATTTTAATTTAAAGGTTTTTTACCTATGAACAAACTGATAACAGCAGTCATTTTTGTTGCCACGTCCAGTTACTTTTCGAATCCGATTGGAACGGCGGAAGCTGCGCACCGTCATCACCACCATCGTCATCATTCAAGTAATTACCCAACTGAAAACTATAGGCAGTCCATAGCGTCCTGGTACGGTGCTGAGTTTCACGGAAAAAGAACAGCCAGCGGCGAACGATTTAATATGTATGCGTTGACCGCCGCGCACAAGACACTGCCACTTTCATCCTATGTTGAAGTAAAGAATCTCCAGAATAATCGCACTGTTATAGTAAAAATCAATGATCGTGGTCCTTTTCATTCCAGAAGAGTGATGGACTTATCTTATGCAGCCGCTAAAGAACTCGGCATGAACGGCACAGCAGAAATACAAATTACGCCTATTGTAGATTCAACAGCATATACTCCAGTAGAGACTACGGTAACTACTGCAGCCAATACCCCAACAGAGATCACAGTAAATACCTCTGTAAATACTCCAAAAGAGACGACCGTAGACAGCAAATCATCATTAGCGGAATTAACTAGCGTTAATACAAGTTTATAGCTCCCCACTCTATTGCCCGAAAACAAGCCAATTGACCCAGCGTTGCCGCTTGGAACTAGGAGCGTCTAAGATCGCCCTGATTACAAATGTGTATTAATTATGCGCATCCATTCCCTTTCGATTCAACTCGTTAATCAAATTGCTGCGGGTGAAGTGGTTGAAAGACCTTCATCTGTCGTTAAAGAACTGGTTGAAAACTGTTTTGATGCCGGTGCCAAGCAAATCATTATTGAGATAGAACAAGGTGGCGCACGTTTAATAAAAATAAGAGATGATGGCTGTGGCATAGTCAAAGAAGATTTGCCATTAGCGCTATCCCGCCATGCCACCAGTAAAATTGCCACGCTACAAGATTTAGAACAGGTGTCCAGCATGGGCTTTCGTGGCGAAGCATTACCCAGTATCAGTTCGGTTGCAAGACTTACACTAATTTCACGCACCGCTGAGGCTAACTGCGCTTGGCGCGTCACCGCCGATGGTTCTGAGAAAAACGTTGATCCACAACCTGATCCGCATCCTTTAGGCACAACGATTGATGTACGTGACTTATTTTACAACACCCCGGCAAGACGTAAGTTTCTAAAAACTGAAAAGACCGAGTTTGCTCATATTGAAACCCTAGTTAAACGCATGGCGTTGAGTCGTTTTGATATTAGCTTTACCCTTAACCATAATCATAAAGAGATACTTAATCTTAAAGTAGCCGAGTTAGAACGCGACAAGGAACGACGTATTGCCGAGATATGTGGCGCTGCTTTTATTGAGAATGCGGTCAAGATTGAGTTTGCTGCGTCTGGTTTAGAGTTAACCGGCTGGGCAGGCTTACCCACCTTTTCACGCAGTCAGCAAGACATGCAGTTCTTTTATGTCAATGGCCGCTTAATCAAAGATAAGTTGGTTTCACATGCGGTTAAGCAGGCCTATCAAGATGTATTGTTTCATGGCAGACACCCTGTTTTCGTGCTGTATTTAACACTCGACCCTACTCTGGTTGATGTTAACGCACATCCTGCTAAACTGGAAGTGCGTTTCAGAGAAGGTCGTCTGGTTCATGATTTTTTATTTACTGCCCTGCATCGTTCACTGGCCGATATTAGACCTGAACACATGATAACTCAAATAGACACTATTGATCCTGCTCAACCTGAACAACTCTCCGAGCATGATAATGAACCCAAACCAAGATTCACGTTCACGGCGTCCCATAACTCAAGACCTCCACAACAAAGCTCTCTCCCGCTGACGGTTTCGGAATCTATCAGGGCTTATGCGGCTTTGTATCCTGAGGACAAGCCGATTGAACATCAACCCGTTGAAACCTCGATTACCACACCCAACATACACCCAACGTCTAACCATCCCTTAGGCTATGCGATTGCTCACATTCACAATATTTATATTCTAGCTGAAACACCTAAAGGGGTTATTTTAGTCGATACTCATGCCGCCCATGAGCGAGTGACTTATGAGCGTCTTAAGCAACAATACCAAAACGGTACGATACCGAGTCAACCGTTATTATTACCTATAAAAATGAATGTCACCTCGGCTGAAGCAGAGTTAGCCGAACAGGAATATGAGTTTTTTATGTCACTTGGCTTTGAGCTTGATCGTTCTGGCCCAGAAACAATTACACTAAGAGCCACACCCGCCTTATTACGCAACATTGATAAAGAGAAGCTAGTACGAGACGTATTATCCGATATTCTTGTGCATGGTTTGAGTCACCGTATCCAGGATAAAACCAATCAACTGTTGGCCTCTATTGCCTGTCATGGGTCTGTACGTGCTCATCGTCGTCTAACCATTGATGAAATGAATGCCTTATTACGCGATATGGAACAAACCGAACGGATTGGGCAATGTAATCACGGGCGCCCTACCTGGATTGAATTATCAACGAATGAACTCGATAAATTCTTTATGCGTGGACAATAACTCATGATGCAAAAACCAGATCTGCCACCGGCTATCTTTTTAATGGGACCTACTGCTTCGGGCAAGTCTGCGCTATCAGTCAAATTAGCCCATGCACTCAATGGCGAAATCATTAGCGTGGATTCTGCACTAGTTTTTAGAGACATGTCTATAGGTACTGCAAAACCTTCCATGGCTGAAAGAGAGGGTATTCCTCATCATTTGATTGATATTATTGATCCCTCTGACGTCTTTTCGACCGGTCAATTTAGAACACAGGCGCTTACCCATATAGCGGATATTACCCAGCGAGGAAAGACACCTATTTTAGTTGGCGGCACCATGCTTTACTTTAATACTCTTTTTAAAGGGCTTGCGGTGTTACCTGAAGCTGACCCAGAACTTAGGGTTCAACTTGATTTGGACTTAGAGCGCTTTGGTAAGGAGGCGTTACATAAGCGTCTAGCAGACGTTGATCCTGAAGCAGCAGCCAGAATTCATCCCAATGATCCTCAACGTGTGCAACGTGCGTTAGAGGTTTATGAGCTAAGTGGAAAACCGCTGTCTTCCTTCTTTAGTCCAGCGCAACAGGATGACTTACCTTATCAGAAGATCAAGCTTATTGTTGCGCCCAGTGATCGAAAGATATTACACGACATTATCGCTCAACGTTTCCATACCATGCTTGAACAAGGCTTCATCGCTGAAGTTGAACAACTCTATCATCGCGGGGATTTAAATGAAAAGATGCCCTCGATACGTGCAGTCGGTTATCGACAAGCGTGGGCTTATTTACAAGGTGAAGATAATTTAGCCAACATGACCGAGAAAGCAATTATTGCAACCAGACAACTCGCTAAACGTCAATTTACCTGGCTACGTAAAGAAACCGATGCGCTTACTTTTGAAACAGGACAAGTGAATTTAGTTGATCAGGTATTAAGTGCAATTCATAAACAATGTCATGCACTGTAGTCTATTTGATGTTACCGAAGAGAGTCTTGGAGACTGTTTATTGGTCTCCTAAACTCTCCTCAGCAAGTTTGAATCAATTTAAGTCAATACTAGAAGCAGGCCTTCATGGCTGCACCAATATCAGTGGGTGATACGCACACCTCAATACCTGCGCTTTTTAAAGCCGCAATTTTACCTTTTGCTGTCCCCTTACCCCCAGTAACAATCGCACCGGCATGACCCATACGTTTACCTGAAGGTGCAGTTTGTCCCGCTATATAAGCGACAACAGGTTTAGTGACGTGCGCTTTAATGTAATCAGCCGCATCTTCTTCTTCACTGCCGCCTATCTCGCCGACCATTACAATACCTTTTGTTTGATCATCCGCTTGAAAACGGCTTAAGGCATCTACAAAGTTCATACCATGAATAGGGTCGCCGCCAATACCCACACAAGTACTTTGTCCCAATCCTTGTTGAGTGGTTTGATGGACTGACTCATAGGTTAACGTACCCGAACGCGATACAATCCCAATTGATCCAGGCAAATGAATTTTAGCCGGCATAATACCAATCTTACATTCTCCGGGCGTAATCACACCCGGGCAATTAGGCCCTACTAAAAGAGTATCCGTTCCCGCCATGGCTGCTTTCACTCGCAACATTTGCAAAATGGGAATACCTTCTGTGATACAAACTATAAGCTTTATACCGGCCTCAACCGCTTCAAGTATTGCATCAGCCGCATAAAAAGGAGGCACATAAATAACACTGGCTGTGGCTCCTGTGGTTTTAACTGCATCATCGACTGTATTAAAAACCGGCAACCCTAAATGTAACTCCCCGCCTCTCTCGGGAGTTACCCCACCCACTAATTGAGTACCGTAAGCTAATGTTTGCTCAGAATGGAAGGTGCCCTGTTTTCCGGTAAAACCCTGGCAAATTACTTTGGTGTCTTTATTGATTAAAATACTCATACGGCCTCCGCTAAAGCAACGACTTGTTCTGCTGCGTGAGCTAAATCTTCCGCAGGGTATATATTTAAACCGGTGTCTGTCAGCAAGGCTCTACCTTGTTCAACATTCGTTCCTTCTAGTCTGACAACCACCGGTACTGTTACATGAATCTGTTCTATCGCAGCCAAAATGCCAGAAGCGATCACATCACACTGTACGATACCGCCAAAAATGTTAACGAGTACGGCTTTGACACTGCTGTCAGAAAGAATCAATTTAAAAGCTTCACATACTTTTTCGACATTGGTACCGCCCCCCACATCGAGAAAGTTTGCTGGCAATCCTCCTTTCAGCTTAACCAGATCCATGGTCGCCATGGCTAATCCAGCACCGTTAACCATACAGCCTATATTTCCCTCTAAGGTTATATAATTAAGGCCGTATTTCTGTGCATAATTTTCCTTATCATCTTCCTGTGTGGGATCTTTCATAGCCAAGATATCACTATGTAAACCAACCGCATTGTCATCAAAATTTATTTTTGCATCCAAGGCTAATAAATCACCGCTTTCAGTTTCTATGAGCGGATTGATTTCAATTTGAGTTGCATCCTTATCGAGGAACAAATCGTACATTCCCTGCATTATCTTGGTCAACGCTTTAACTTGAGAACCTTTAAGTCCTAAGTTATAAGCCACTTTACGACACTGATTTGCTTGTAATCCTGCGGCTGGATGCACGGGCACAGTAATAATTTGTTCAGGTGAATCATGTGCAACGGCCTCTATATCCATTCCACCGGCGACTGAGGCTATAAAAATAACTCTTTCTGTCGCTCTGTCTACTAAAATGCTTAGATAGAGTTCCCGTTTTATTGGAGATAAACCTTCTATCAATAAAGAATTGATAGGTAACCCTAAATGATCCGTTTGTATCGTAACCAATCGTTTACCTAGCAACTCTTCACTGATTTCTGCTACTTGATCCAAACTTTTAGCTACTTTGACGCCACCGACTTTTCCCCGACCACCGGCATGTACTTGAGCCTTAACAACCCAGCCCTCTCCACCTAAATCATTAGCAACCTGTACAGCGGCTTCTGGAGTGTTTGCAAACATTCCTTGTGGCACAGCTATCCCATAGGCTTTAAATAACTGTTTAGCCTGATACTCATGAATATTCATCTATAACTCCTGATTAATTTGGATAAATTCAGCACATTCTCTTTATTGTTGCAGTAATATCTGGGCGACTTCATCCAAAAAGCAACGAAACAATTGTAATTAGAACACGTCAAACAAACTACTAAAAATACTTATTAAATTACGCTATTAAATATAACCGGATAGCTATTCCTACGCAAACTCTTCTACTACAATAAGGAAGGAAAACTGGAGATTAAGGAAAGAAAACCGAAACGCCAAGGCGAGGGTAAAATAAAGAAATAATACTGATGATGAAAAACTACCCGAATGGTAGCTAAAAAGAGCAATTTGCAATGTCAAACGTTTTAAAGGTAAACCATCCACAGAGTAGACTGGAATTTAGTCCTAAGCAATGGGACAGTTTGCAAATTGCTCAAATTTTTAATACTTAAAGTAGGTCTTTTAACGCTGTAAAAGCTTTTTGTGCAGCAGTCAAATCAGCTTCTGCAGCGGCTTTGTCTCCACTTTTAAGACTACTACGAGCAGATTTTAGTTTATTATGAATTTTATCTCTTGCTGCAAATACTTTGTCACTCGCGTTGATTTCTTTGCTAGATGATAAAGCATCTTTTATCAAATCATCAACTTGCTCGGCTTTCGCGCCGCTCTTTAGAGCCTCTAACGCAGTACCCACTTTACCAGCAACTAAATCAATTGCTTGAGTTGGCGAGTAAACGATACGACCGGCATCTGCTTCAGCAAATACAGGTGAAGAAATAGTGCCCATAGATGTAGCGATAACAATGGCAAATGCAATTTTTTTCAAATTAAGCATTTAATTAACTCCTTAGGTTGTTTTAAATTATATTAAAAAGGCATTAGTGAAAAATCTTAAGACCCAGCGGTAATTCTATCATTAAAACAATGGATATATGACAATTTTATGAAAGAACTTGTAAATTAGTAGCAATAATTAAACAAGTCAATTTGCTTAAGTCTAAAAGATGCTTGTTTACTAAATCACAGCCTTTATTAAAGTTAAAATTTTTATGATTGTAAAGCAATAAAGGCTGACGATAATGTTAGTAAATTAATGAGCTGCGTCGTAAATTTTCTTCATTTCCGCATAAATAGCTAAGCCATTGTTAACTTCTGCCAAGGCTTTTTCGTTATTATTAGCTATTGCTTCTTCACGAGCAGTTTTTAAACTGGTATTTAATTTTTGACGTAAACGCTCAGTTTGTTCATAACGGAATTCTTTTACGAACTGACGTGCATCGTTTAATGCGTTTAGAGTTTTCTCTCCATCACCACCTTTAAGAAGAGCTTCTTTAGCTTCTAACATACTTGCTTCGGTATTTTTTGCTGCTTCTTGAACTGCAAGATTTTTATCTTTGTGCTCTTCAGCAGAAAACACAGAAGACGACATAGCAAGCATTGAAGCTGCCATGACTGCTGATACGACTGCTTTATTCAAAAACTTCATTTATTAATCCTGATGGTATGTATTCATTAATTATAAAAACCCAAAAAAATAATTATCTAATGAGTTCTATCTTTCGACTTATGTCGGTTAGCATTTTATCATAGATGCTTATTGTTAATAGTAAAGAATACGTAATAATTAAATTATCGCTCAATAACTAATCCATCTCATGTAAAAGCCTAATACCAATATCACTCGTACGCATACTAGGAAGGCCACTGTAGCGCAAAGAGGAGCGTAAATTAACCGCTTTACCAACCCAACTACCGCCTCTATAAGACTTATATTGCCCAGAATCTGGCCCACGAGGATCATTTTCAGGACTCATCGCATAGTAATCTGACCCATACCAATCCTGTACCCACTCCCACACATTTCCATGCATATCATATAGACCCCATGAATTAGGCTTTTTAAGTGCAACCTGATGACTGGCCCCACCATAACCTTCATCACCATACCAGCCATAATCACTCAAATCCTTGGATTTACTTCCAAAAGAATAGAGATCCTTGCTACCTGCCCGAGCCGCGTACTCCCACTCTGCTTCACTAGGCAACCGAAATGAGCGCCCGCCCTCTTTAGCATTAAGACGCTGAATAAACTCTTGGGCGTCGTTCCAGCTTACCCTTTCAACTGGCTTATAGAGAGACTTGGATTTGCTGGGATTGGATCCCATAATGCTTTCCCACTGATTTTGGGTGATTTCCGTTTCACTCAGGTAATACGGATGGGATATACACACTTTATGCTGAGGTTGCTCTACAGGACTGCTTTCTTTAAGATCAGTATCCTTACCCATCAGGAAGCAACCGGCATTAATCTTAACAAAAAGAATACCGGAAAACGTTTTGTATTCAAAAGCGTGTGATGATTGACAATACAAAAAAGCGCACAGTATTAAATAAATCTTTTTTTGTAAGTAAGTATTCATAAATATAACCGCATTAATAAAAATTGCATAATTTCTGGTTCTTTCCACGCTGCCTAAAATAGCATACTTACTTAATCATGTGAAACAACATCAAAAAATGTTAAATCGTCACCCATGAAAAAGCATGGCTATAAAATGACTCATCAAGTATTCTATGAAATAAAGGTAGCCTACCGCTCTTTTTGAAAGCAAACTCTACTACAATATCGCTCAACTACATTACTTACTAAAACTCTGGATAACCTGCTATGAAACGAGTCTATAAGTTGGCATTCGTTGCGGTAATAATTATTTTTATATGGGTTAAACTGAAAGACAGTCATTTCTCAACGACACCAGCAATCGTTAACGTTGCCTTAAATGATATTAAAAGCCTGGATGTTGTGGCTGATAAAAAAGCAGTACACCTCTTGGTTGCGGGCCAAGACACTCAGCATGATCACACAACCATAAAATATGGTCATTTAGAAAACGGTGCGTTTTCGTGGCATGACATAAACGACCTGGACTCTAAACTAAATTCAATTGCCGCAAGAGGCAACGATACACAACTAGCCGTGTCCGGTGAAAATTTAGTTGCACTATGGCAAGTTAAAGGTGAGTTACCCAATATGGGGCCTCTAATCAGTTATTATTCTCATGATGGCGGCAAGACTTGGAAAAAAGGAACGAATCCTGCGGGTGACGATAAGGGCGATCAATCGCATGCGGACATTATAGCGGATGCCTCAGGGTATTTTCATGCCGTTTGGCTCGCCGACCCCGAAGAGAATGGTTATCAAAGCCTCATCTATGCACGCTCTATTGACGGTGGCGAACATTGGGAACTCAGCAAGGCTCTGGATAACTCAACCTGCTCGTGCTGCTGGAATACGTTGACTTTATCACCTAACGGAACACTTAGCGTTTTATACAGAGACATGAAGCCGCGTGATATGTCGATTAAACAATCTGTCGATAGAGGAGACTCCTGGTCAGAAAAAATAACCATAGGCGATTTCAAATGGGAGTTTGATGGATGCCCTCATATTGGCGGTGGGCTAGCAACCGATGAAAATAACGCGCTATACAGTACCGTCTGGACGGGTCAAGCAGATATATATGGTTTGTACTCACTAGCATCTAATGATGGTGGCCACCATTGGTCAACACCTAATTTGTTAAGCAAACTAGCCAGTCATAGTGATATTTCAGTCAATAACAAACGGGTTGTCACTGTCTGGGATGAAAGAACAGCAACTAATATTGGTGTATATTTCGCTAAGTCGCAAGACGGTGGCTTGTCTTGGTCATCAAAAACTCGCTTATCATCGGCGTCCACATTAGCTGGTTTCCCGCGCATTGTACCAATGGGTGATGACTTTATCGTTATGTGGACAGAAAAAAACGACAAACAAGTGACGCAATTAATCATCCAAACATTAAATTAAACGCTATTTTCTATCTTCTATTCCGACAAGGAGATAAGCCAATCAAGATAACAAAATTGAGACTTAGCTTTTTCTGTGTATTCTATTACAGATAAGATATACTGAATTACGCAACAATTTTGTTTATTTTTGACTTAAAAAACTATGATACGAAGCCTATTTAAAAAACATAATAAATATAAGTTACTGTTTTCAGGATTTATTATACCCTTTACGCTTGCAGCACCTCTGCCACTGTATGCTCATGCCATTATGGTTCGCTCAACACCCGAAGCCAATGCGACTGTACCGGAATCACCCAAGCAGGTTGACGTTTGGTTTAATGATAAAGTGGGCTCAGAATACATTGCACTCGCTGTAATCGACAGTAAAGGAAAACGGGTGGACAATAAAGATGCTCAACAAGAGACCTTTGATCCTTCACATCTCTTTGCTTCAATACCTAAATTGTCACCGGACACCTACACTGTAAGATACCGAGTCGTTTCAATCGACACGCATATCGTTACAGGCAAATTTCAATTTACCATCAAAGCTCCCTAAGTTTATGATTCGATTATTTAGTTTACTATTTCTTGCTCTATTGATATCGGGTTGTGATAAAAATCAACTGGGTACACAACCGCAAATACCCGACTTAAATAGCGTTGGCTGCTTAATTACTAATGATTTTTATGCTGTCCATTTTAGTGTTTATTTAAAATCATCAGCACCTAAAAAAGATGAGAGTGATAGAGCCGCTCTATTAAGACCCTATTGCCAAGAAATTCCAGGCTCAGGAAAAGTATTTCTTGCGGCTGATTTAATTGATCGCGATATTCGTAAAACGCCTATTGGTATTCGAGTCGTTGAACTGGAAATGGTTGGCTCTGATGATACAAAAGCCGATAACTTTAAAGAGATTAAAACCATTACTGAAGTTGCCGCTAAAGAATACAGCAAAGGCGTCGTTGAAGCCCAAGCCGATATTGAGAACAATGGTTATTACGCCATGTATCTGTTAGTCGGTGGAGATGCTGCCGTTTCTGATGAAGACAAGTTAAGAATACCTTTTCATGTGGGCGGGGATCCAGACGCATTACCTAAGAAGACCCTACTCCTGATAGGAGCAGGCGCAACTTTAACACTAGCCCTACTCATCGGCGGCGTCGTATGGTACAGAAAAAGACGTCATTCGAAAACAGCCAAAGGTGAAAAGGTTTAATGTTTAGTCGCAAAACAATCGCGTTTATTTTCCTTATTGCTTTCAGTCATCTTGGTTTAGCTCATGACCCTGGATTAAGTTCGACTGATATCGCGATTAAGACGCAAGGGGTTGATGCAAAAATCACCTTTTCATTGCAAGACATAGAAGCTTTTGTGCCAATGGATAGTGATTTAGATGCTGAGGTGACACCTATAGAGCAAGAGAATGTAAAACCTGAAATTGCTAAATGGGCATTAAATGGCGTGCAAACGACGATTGATGGCAAAAAAGTGTCACCGGATAGTTTAGGCAGTGTCTCTTTTGATGATAAAAACAATGCCTTCATTGAATTCCATTACCCTCAATCAGTAGGTCAGACGCTTAGATTTCAAGCGGACTTCCTAAGTAAATTACCCGCTAATCACAAGCAATTTGTGACCATAAAGAATGAATCAGGACATAGTCTAAGTGAAAAAATGCTGTCTCAGACAGATAACGTTATTGATCTGAATTTAACGGTTACTTCTTTAAATAAAAGTAACTCAACTGCTTCTGAAGCTAAATCAACTACGTTTAATGACTTTTTACTGTTAGGCATTGAACATATTCTGACAGGCTATGATCATTTGTTGTTTTTATTGTCCCTGTTAATAGTGACTCGTAGTTTCTGGCCCGCCTTCAAGATAATTACTTATTTTACAATTGCACATTCAATTACTTTAGCCTTAGCCGGACTTAATATCATTGATATTCCGGGTAATATTGTCGAGCCATTAATCGCAGCAACGATTGTCTACGTGGCGGTGGAAAATATCCTAAGAGATGGCAAGCCTAAAGGACGGCAGTGGCTAACCTTCTTTTTTGGGTTAGTCCATGGATTCGGCTTTGCTGCTGTACTACGTGAAATGGGTATATCCTCTTATGAGACGGGTATTCTTGTCCCTCTATTTTCTTTCAATTTAGGCGTAGAACTCGGTCAAATTGCAGTAACGGTATTAGTGTTACCTATTATTTGGTGGCTACATAAACAAGTAAAGATAGAAGCTAAATTAACCTCTGTTTGTTCTATCTTAATTGCCTTAGCGGGCGCTTATTGGCTCATAGAAAGAACGCTGCTTAGTTAGTCGTTTTAACCCTATCTTTATGGCATGTCTTATAGAGATTATAAGACATGCCATCACTGTGAATGGATTAATGACCTAACCTACAGCGTGTAAAGTGTGACCAACACGCGCAGAGTAAACACTTAATTTTCACATAGCATCCAACTTTAAAGGGTGATAAGCCATTATCTACTTGCCTATCGCTAAAAAAAAGTTCAGAATTCAAATCCTTTTATTCGCCTTTGCATAAACAACGAACTTAAATGAATAAAGCTATGTCCTCAACAAGTCTTTCCCAACACACTCGGCGGTGGCTGACGCTTGCGTTGGTCTTATTGTCGACATTAGGTGTCATTGTACTCAATAACCTAGGCACAGCCGTTGATATTAGCAGTTGGAGTCGTGGCTTTATTCATCCATTACACGGCGGCGATCACTTGCTTACCATGCTTGCCGTAGGTATTTGGGCGGCACAAATGAGGGGGACGGCGATTTGGCTGTTGCCTCTTACCTTTGTAGGCGTGATGAGTATCGGTGGTTTGGCTGGTGCAGCCGGTGTATTAATTCCTATCGCAGAACCCATCATTCTTCTTTCCTGTCTGGTATTCAGCGTATTTATTGTCCGCAAAATCCGCTTCAGCAGTCAAACCAATCTGATCATCGTAGCTTTTTTCGCCTTTTTCCATGGCTTTGCCCATGGTCAGGAAATATCCACATCAGCTAGCCTTATTTCCTACACCTTAGGCTTTATGATAGCTACTTTATTATTGCATGGCGCAGGTATTTTAGTTCTCCGTTTATTAGTGATGTTACTGACACTTATTCTCTGCCATGTTACTTATGCCCAGTCAACCGCCGATGACTCAAGCGCTAACAGCATTGTACCCACACAATCGGACAAAGCTTACGAATTAACCCTATCTACACACTCCACCGCTGATAACGAAGCGCATAGGCTCTTGTTATACAGTGTACAAGGAATCGCAAGCGATAGTGAGGTAGATAAGTACCGTACAACGGGTGATCATCCACCTATATCGGACAATCACCGCAACTTTCTGCGGATCGCCAAATACAATGCGACCAATGCTCGCACTAGCACTCTTGTTACTAATAACGATTCGCCCAGTTATCATAAACCCGGTAAACATTTTTTAACTAATGGTGTAGGTGCAACATCACCACCGATTGCTATCGCCATTAAGGACACGCCTCGTTTTTGCCCTACTGCCCACATTGTTCACTTTGCCGACATTCCTGCTAATGATGGCAATCAGGTTACAGCAACCACCCCAGAATTAGTTTTATTCCTTATAAGACACACACTGGCTATTCGTTTTTTGACTAATGGCTTAGGCACCACTGCGCCACCCGTACACTGTAGAGTCACTGTTATTTCATCACCCCATTCCGACGGATTTGCTTTTCGCAGCCCTCACAGTTTCATAAGTTTCGCAGAACGACCTCTAACGCTCTGCCTTACTTTATTTTCTAGCCATCGGCTATTAATACACCCCTTAAGCAACACCGGCATACCTTTCGATTGCCTAGTAACGCCAATTATTTCCAGTTCCCCCAATTACCTTGCGATACACAACGCCTGAACACAATTTATCATGAGAAAAACGATGAAAATACCAAAGACCATGACTCTACCTAATTTGCTTCCAAAACCACAAACATTACAACTACAGAACGCAGGACTGACCTTGTTTGCCTGTGCATTTATGCTCAGCTATTCGACCACAACACTCGCTACAGATGAGACCCAAGAGAGTACCACAACACAGGAAAGCACTCAGACAGCGGCTAAAGATATTGCTACAACTCCTACACAAACTCAAAAAAAAGTCACCTCTAAAGCAAAAACCAAGGCCAAAACAAATAAAACAGATACTGTTGAACTGAAAGAAATAATCATCACTTCCAAGACCCCTACCGGACGGGCAAAAAACCTTATCGGTATTACTGGGTCAGCCTCTCAAGGCGAAGTCAGCCAAGAACAGCTTGAATACCGCCCACTATCCCGTAACGGTGAACTAGTGGAAATAGTGCCAGGTGCTGTAGCCACGCAGCACAGCGGCTCCGGCAAAGCCAATCAGTATTTTCTACGTGGTTATAATCTTGACCACGGTACCGACTTTACCACTTACGTTGATGGCATACCCATGAACATGCCTACTCATGCACACGGTCAAGGCTATATGGACATTAATAGTGTCATTCCCGAACTAGTGAAAAATATCGAATACGGCAAGGGTCCTTATTATGCAGAAGTAGGCGATTTTTCATCGGCTGGTTTTGCCAAAATGTATTCAATGGATACCTTGCCACAAGGTATCGCCAAGTTTACCGGTGGCGAATTTGGTTATTACCGAGGGCTACTTGCCAATTCCAACAAAGTAGGCGATGGCAACTTGCTCTATGCCGGTGAATTCAATGCCTATAATGGCGTTTGGCAACAACCGGAAGGTTCCAGAAAATTTAATGGTATGGTTCGCTATAGTTTAGATAAAGGTAACTGGGGATTAGCGGTTAACACCAAAGGTTATAGTAACAGTTGGACTGCAACCAATCAGATTCCACAAGCATCAGTTGACAACGGCTCCCTAGGATTGTACGGCACTATGAGTCCTACTGACGGAGGCACTACCAACCGTTACAGCTTTTCCACAAATCTTTGGAATAAAGGCGATAACTGGAAAAATGACGCTAATATCTACGCACTCTACTATGACGTAAACTTATTCTCAAACTTTACCGGCTATTTGAACGGCCCCCAAGGCGATCAGATTCACCAGTTTGAACATAGAATACAAACGGGCGGCAATATCGAACATACTCGCTACAATAAGCTGTTCGGTTTTGAGATGGATAATACTGTGGGCTTACAGCTTCGCAATGATCAGGTTATGGGTCTAGGACTGGATAACACTATTAACCGACAATATCTCAGCACCATTAGTAAAAATAATGTAGCCGAAACTTCGGCTGGCATTTATTTCAAGAACCAAACTTATTGGTTTAAAAAATTACGCACCATTGCAGGTCTAAGAGGTGATTTTATCAATAACGATGTGACACAAACCGCTAATAGCTTTACCAATATCAACCTGATTACTGCCGCCAGCATCAACGCTGCTAATTCAGGCAATCGCTCCAAGGCAATGCTTAGCCCCAAGCTAAGTTTAATTGTCGGCCCTTGGTACGACACCGAATATTTCATTAATGTCGGTGAAGGCTATCACTCTAACGATGCTCGAGGCACCATGCTACATCTCAATCCTGCGGACGGTACCACTATTGCCGGTGACGGCTCTGCGATCACGCCAGTAACGCTAATGGCTTGGTCACGAGGTGCTGAATTTGGGATACGCAGCAACTTCATCCCTAAACTAAATAGTACACTAGCCTTGTGGTGGCTACAAAGCAGTCAGGAATTAGTATTTTCTGGTGATGATGGCACCACCAATGTAAGAGGCATGTCTAATCGTTATGGCATTGAATGGAGTAACTATTACAAACCAACTGACTGGCTAACACTAGATGCCGACTTTGCTCTGACTTCGTCACGCTACACGGCAATTCCAACGGGTGAAACCAATACTTATGTACCAAACTCAGCAGGCAGAGTTATCAGTATCGGCGCAACAGCAGTCGCACCCAATGGTTTGTTCAGCACCCTGCGCTTACGTCATTTTGGCGACATGCCTCTAGATCCATCTGGCACATACTGGGCCGGCAATACAAGCATCGTTAACTTAGGTGCAGGGTACAAACAGAAAAAATACAAATTTGAGCTAGATCTATTCAATATTTTTGATTCGACGTCTAACGATATTGCCTACGCTTATCAATATGCCTATCCCGCAGGCTCGACACCACAGACTGGTCTTATGAAACACCCAGTTGAGCCAAGAATGATACGAGGAACCATCACTATCAATTTTTGAAATATAGTCTTTCAGAAATTCAACTTCCATAATGCGAAGTTTTAGTTCACAGGGGTAAAAACCTAATGGTGGAGTAAAATAGCTTTAGCTTTTTAGCTTTAGCTTTTTTACAGGCAATAACTGAAGTGATTGCACTCCTATTGTTATTTATCTGAAAGAAAGACGGGGCGGTAGACGAGAGTCTACTATTCAGCGGGAAAGTACAGCTTTGTTCTTGAACGGGTTATTATGAATAATCCGACAAAGCAGCTGATTTTAATAGCCTTATGTCGAACTACTTGAAGAAGTGACTAAAACTCATATATCACTAAAAAAATGTCAATAAAAAACCCCGCTACCAAAACTGATAGCGGGGTTATTTTTACTTCCAGACTAAGTTAAAAACCTAGTCACCCAGCATCATTAGATGAAAGTTGGAATTAATGGTGCGTCAACAGTAATCATTTGACGATTACCAGCTGCATCATAGAAGAACAACAAACCAGCAAAACGGCTATCTGGATCGTAGATCAAGTCAGCTAAACGGTAAACTTCCCATGCAGCGTCAGATGCAGTAACTTGAACTGTTCTTGATTGACCTGGAGCAATTGGGCTGTTATCGCTAACAGTCAAACCTTCTTCAGCCAATAAGTCATCAGGATATCCTGATTCGTCTTCAGAAACAGCAGGATCCAAGAAACGAACGCCAGCAGTGTTAAATTCACCTAAACGAACTGGAGAATCACCATTGTTAGTGATAGTCAAGGTCATTTGCATTGCACGGCCAGGTACACGATAAGTAGCATCTTCAACTTTAACTGCAACAGTTGCAACTGGCAGTTCAATTGTTTTCATACCACGTAACAAACCAGCTTGTAATGGAGTTGTAATTGGGAACTTTTCGTTTGTTGCGCCCATAGAAACCGCAATAATCGCAATAGTACCAACTGCAAATGCCAATGTAACTTTTTTGTCTAATGGAGTAACCAAAGTGTTTGCTTTACCTGATTCTACAGCGATAGAACGTGGAATGAACAATGGTTTACGAGCCCAGTAAGCGACCCAGATTAAACCAATTGCATACCAAAGACCATGCCAGAAATAGGTATTGCTTAGGTTGTAGTGTTCCAAATCAATTGTTTCGCCAGTTAAAGTAGTTACTGGGTTAACGAATGAACCCATAGATCCAGTAACAGTTACCCATTTACCAGGACCAATGATTGGACCACCACCTTGTACGTTCATCATAGCGTGAACGTGCCAGTCACCTGGACGACGCGCTTTCAAAAGTACTTTAAACTCATAAGTTTCGCCTAATTCCAAAGATACTGAGCGTGGAACTAATTGACCGCCGATCCAAGATCCTGCACGAATAAATACAGGACCAGGAATACCTACGTTTAAGAATGATACTTCTGGTTTATCAACAGTTTCTGGCCAACCTTTAAATACATAGAACTTACCAGTTAATGTCATTGTGTCATTAACAGGTACCTCATCTTTTGACCAGTTAAGGTCAAACCAGTGAATAGTACGCATACGCATGAAAGCTGCTTGCGACTTTTCACCATGAGCAGACGCTGTTGGTGCATAAAACATCGCTGCTGTCATTGTGATCAGCAGTGCGACAAAGGATAATTTAGCTACCTTGTCTTTTAATATTTTCATATATCCCCCTCTATTAATAGAGAATCTTTATTAGTATATCTGGCAATTTTAATTGTCCAGTTCTTTATTATAGAACTTTTTAATTAGAAATCTTCACTAGAAATGAAAGTAGTTTGTGCAAACCATTTTCCGAAGAAATGCCATAAGAAGTAAATGATGATACTAACGAAACCAGAGAAGAACGCTGATACTGGAGCAACGTCTTTACCGAATGTTCTTAAAGTACCTTTTTCTACCATTCTGATATACTCAGGAGTACCTGTTCTTACATAGTGATAACCTTGTAAGTCAGCCAAAGTCATCATCATGCCGTTGTATTCTACAGGTACATGAAGAGGAGCAATGATTGGCCAGTTACCTGGATAGAACAATAAGCCCCAAGCTAAACCACCGATTACAGCAGTAACAGTTAAACTACCTGATAACAACAGGATAGAGTCTAATACGATTGCACCTGGCATCAGGTTTGAAGGAAAGCAGAAGTTTACTGGGAAATAAGTCCAACCCCAGAAATTTAAGTATCTGTTGACCCACTCACCTAACAAAAGACCTAATACACAAACTACCGCACCGAATGGCAAACGGTAACGATACCATAAGCAAGCTTGTACAGCAGCAGGGAAAGTGATTGAAACGATTGGAGCTACGGTTACCCATAGACGACGATCTTTCCAGTCAGTCCAGAAATCCCAGTCACCACCAGTTAACATATAGTGAATGTGATAACCACCAAGAACAACGAAGAACAATGTAAACAAAATTAGCCAGTCGAACGTACGAGAAACTTTTATTGCTTCTGCGCGTGAACGTACAGCTGATTGAGATGCGCTCATAGCTTACCTCCTAAAGGATTTAAATTTTTTTTATTAATCACTATCCACTCACTGTGCTGTTTCGCCTTGAAATTAGACGAAACAGCCAGGAGGATAGATTTACAGCGAGAACTTTATTTTATGCTAAGTCTTTTTTCAGAAGTTTGCTGATTGCAGCAACTTCTGTGTTCACAACACCTAATACACCCAAAGTAGCCCATCCGAAGAATACGAAACCGTAGTGTAAAGGAGCAACAAACAACTCTTCCATAAACCAGAAAGTGTGACCCCATTCATTCAAACCAACGTTTGGTAAGATCATGAATGGACCAACTACTGATACCAAGTACATCAAAGACAAACCATTTTGATAGCTTGGCAATCTTGTTCTTGCGTATAAGAAAGAAGCACCACCAGTGATGATGTATATAGGGTAGCTCAAGTAAAATTCGATGATGTGACTTGGTGTAAAGTCAGTATCACGAACAATAGTTTGATGCCAAGTACCGTCTTGCTCAGTAAAGTAGCTAGCACCGTAATATACTGCGATAGCATACATTACCAACCAGATCCAATGAGTAAAGTGTCTTCTTAACTCTTCTCTTGGAGTGATTGACATCACTTTACGATCACGAGATTTCCAGATGTAACCCCACAGAATACCTGCAGTGATAGTTTCAAGAACAAACTCGATATACAAGAAGTTCATCCAGTATGTTTCGAATTCAGGTGCAAATGAGTCTAAACCTGCTGACCATCCGTAAACACCTTCATACCAACGAACCCAACCGTAAAATATGACATAGAGCGCAGCGCCCAAGAACATATTTCTTTTATTTAACAGCGGTGCTTCCGCAGCATCAGCTTTCACTGATTCAGTTGTAGCTGCCATTTCTACCTCCTAAAAATTAAAAAAAACCCCAACCTATACGATCAGGACTCTATAGTATTCCTTTTTCTTACTTCAGAATAATCACCCTGAAATACCACCAAGTCAATTTAGTGAGTTACCAGTCTACCAGCTCATGCATCCTTGTCAAGTCGAAATTAATCAACTACTAAATTTTTCATTTCACATGTCTTAAGAATCTTTAATTTACCTACGCCTAATACTCTGATTTCTGTTAGAATTACGCACTGAAAAACTGCAATATTCCACCTGACAGGATCCTAAATTAAATGCCCAAATACAGAATCTTTATACTTATCGCTGGACTTGCTATACTTCTCCTTAGCCAATACAAACTTATAATGCCTTTTGCTTATAAGGTTGTAGCATCCGATCTTTTTTTAGTCGATAGTAAAGACAAAGCTAGTCAAGTTGCTATCTCTACACCGTTATCTAACATAGCGTTCATGCACTGCAACAATTACATCAAAGCTGAACTGGGGGCTGATACATCGGTTATTTTTCCTGAAAAACCTCTCAACGCATGGACACTAGGCAATTATCAATATCTTATTAGCGCTGAATTCAGCGTTACAACTGACAAAGCTGCTACCAACAAAAAGAAATATGCTTGCCGTATAACTTACAACAACGGTGATAACGAAGAGGGCGCCCAGGACTTTAACAATTGGTCTATCATTGGGGTTTCTGGCCTTTAATGACATACCATCTGCCGACTTAATTTGAGCTTAACATTTTACTGTGAATGACCAGTTGAGCAGTCTACTTTCTTTGGCTTTATGCCTATCAACTGGTTATGACTTGAATATTTTATATGTTGTACTATGTTGTCATGAACAACAGTTATCTCAAACGCCTTTGACTTGAATACGTCCATTTTCAATGCGCACCGAATAACAGGGAATGTCCTCATAAGCAGGTGGACTTGTCACTCTGCCCGTTTTAATACAAAAGCGAGCGCCATGACGGGGACAAATAATTTCTTCACCCTCTATTACCCCGCTTGCAATCTCCCCACCATCATGAGAACAAACATCCTCAATGGCATAAAACGTCCCTGCTAAGTTAAATACGGCAACATCGACCCCATCGACATCCACCACACTATTTTCACCGTCCAGCAATGCTGATGCTGAAATTACATCTATCCAATCTGACATTGTCTAACCTCACATTTCTAACCAGAAACCTATTACAACATGCTATTCTCTGACGATTCTCATTAATTTTTAAGATAGACATCATACCTTAGTAGCTTACCTTGATAGCTCTCACTGGGCTTTCCGCCTAAAGGCTCAGCATAATCTGGATTCTTTACCACCACACGCCTTGCTGTCGCTTGCAAGGCTGCCTCAAATAGCAATTCTTTATCTTGATCATCACCCAGCAATTCTCGAAGCACTACCATTGATTTTTTAGCCAAGGCGGACTTCTTACGTTTAGGGGGAAACATCGGATCAAGATAAATACAATCAGGCGGTGCATCTAATGCCTGCAATAACTCAATGGCATTGCCTCTTAACAATTGAGGCGGCTGTAGCTTTAAGGTCTGCATCCAATCTTCTGCAAGCAATCGATTAAAACCATCGCTTAGCAACTCTGCCATCACTGGTGATCGCTCAATACACAGCAGGTTATACCCCATCCGAAAGATATGCAAACTGTCTTGCCCCCAACCCGTGGTAGCATCGATAATTGTTTTAGTCTTTCGCCCTAAAGCCTGTGCCAACGCATCTTGCTTAGGCGCAGGCCATGAACGCTGCTCACCATTACGAGGCGCAATATCGACCACTAAGCCGCCTTTCTTAAGCAGTTCTTTATCCAATAACTTTAAACAGCCTTCACGCCAGCTTAAAAAAAAGCTCTCTGGACAGTCATGAGCTACAGACGCATACAAAGGAACCGCCAATCTATCCGCTAAGGCTTGTGATAGCTGTCTATCGCCCTCGCCCTGATACAGTACGGCTAACTTTCCAGTGTATGTTTGCACAGCCTATCAATAATCGATAAAGCTTATTCAGTAGAAATAGCTTGTTGTTGATTTTTTAAAGCCGCATCTAAAGTATGCCATGCCAAAGTCGCACATTTAACTCTTGCTGGATATTCCCGAACACCGGCTAAAACTGCCAACTTACCAATCGCTTCGAGATTAAAATGCTCATCTTTGCCCGTCGTCATCTCATGAAATTGCCTAAACAAAGCATCAGCCTCTTGCTCAGTTTTACCCTTAATGATCTCAGTCATCAATGACACAGAAGCCGTTGAAATTGCACAACCTGAACCTTGAAAACTGGCATCTGTAATGACATCCCCGTCCATTTTCAAATACAAGGTCAGACGATCACCACATAAAGGATTAAAACCCTCTACCTTTCTATCCGCATCATCGATGACTCGAAAATTTCTTGGATTACGATTATGGTCAAAAATAACCTCTTGATACAGATCACGTAAATCATCAAACATTAGCCAAATACCTCAATCAAAGATTCTATGCCATTCATTAATACATCAATTTCTTGACGGGTATTATACAGTGCAAATGAAGCTCTTGCTGTTGCAGGAACATTATAAAAATCCATCACCGGCATCGCACAATGATGTCCCGCCCTGATAGCAATACCTAAACTATCAAGCATGGTACCAATGTCGTGCGGATGAATTTTATCCAACACAAAGGACAAAATCGCACCCTTCTCTTCCGCTTCACCAATGATTCTTAAACCTTTAATAGCACGGGCTTTTGTAGTCGCATAATCCAATAACTCGGCTTCATGAGCGGCAATCGCTGGCATTCCAATCGCATTGATATAATCAATAGCCGCACCTAAACCAATCACATCCGCGATATTAGGTGTACCGGCTTCAAATTTGTACGGCAAAGTATTGTATTCAGTCTCAGTAAAGGTGACCTTACGAATCATATCTCCACCGCCCTGATACGGAGGCATAACTTCTAATAACGCTTGTTTTCCATACAATACGCCCGTACCCGTAGGCGCATATAACTTATGCCCAGAGAACACATAAAAATCACAATCTAAGGCTTGTACATCCACTGCTATATGCGGAATAGCTTGAGCACCATCCAACAACACAGGGATATTTTTTGAATGCGCCGTCTCAATAATCGCCTTAACCGGATTAATCGTCCCTAAGGCGTTCGACATGTGCACGACTGAAACTAATTTTGTCTTATCATTCAGTAATTGCTCAAACTCGGCAAAGATTAACTCACCCGTTTGATTAATCGGCGCCACTCTTAACACGGCCCCTGTTTGCTCACACAACATTTGCCAAGGCACAATATTGGAATGATGCTCCATTGCGGTAATCACAATCTCATCACCGGCTTTAATATTCGCCTTACCATAGGTCTGAGCGACTAAATTAACCGCTTCTGTAGCGCCTTTCACAAAGATAATTTCTTTGTCACTCGCTGCATTAATAAACTCTTTTACTTTAGTGCGTGCCGCTTCAAATTTATCGGTAGAACGTACACTTAAGGTATGCACGCCACGATGCACATTGGCATAATCATGACTATAAACCTGCACAATACTATCGATAACGGCTTGCGGCTTTTGACACGTCGCTGCATTATCTAAATAAACCAGATCCTTACCGCGAATCTTTTCCTTCAGGATAGGAAAATCCTGGCGTATTTTCTCTACATCAAACACGGTCATAGCCACTCCTTATTGATTCCTTCCTGTGGAAAGCGTGTTAACACTTGCCCCAAAATTAAATCATGCAAACTTTTAATCTTAACCTTATCCACCATTTCATTAGCAAACGCAAACGTGAGCATGTTACGCGCAGTTTCTTCATCGACACAACGAGACTGGAGATAAAAAATAGATTTTTCATCTAACTGCCCTACAGTCACACCATGTGCGCACTTTACATCATCCGCATAAATCTCTAATTGCGGCTTTGTATCCGCCTCAGCATCACTCGATAACAAAAGATTACGATTATTCATTTGCGAATCCGTTTTCTGCGCATCTTCTGCCACCACAACTCGACCCTGAAAAACCCCTCTCGCTCTATCATCCAATACGCCCTTGTATAATTGGCGACTGATACCGTGGGGCTTTAAATGATTGATCCTGGTATGATTATCTATATGTTGGCGCTTAACACCTAAATACAGACCATTTAACTCACATTCAGACGCGTGATCTAAATCAGTATGCACATCACTACGCGCTAACACAGCACCCAAAGCAAAGTTATCATGACGAAAACGCGCATCTCGGGCTTGCTTAACATAAGTCCCGCCAAAATGAATTGCCTTTTCAGACTCCACCTGCACCTTATGAAGGGTAACATTGGCATTTTGCCCGACAAACACTTCTGTCACGGCGACAGACAAATAAGCACACTCTAAACCTACAAAGGTTTCAATTAACTGCACCTCAGACAACTCATCAGCCACTATGACTGAGCGTGTATTGATCGCTGTTAATTCTTGCGTAGCGATATGCAGCACCTGTATTGGCTTCGACACTTGAAGCTTTGCCGGCACATGAATCAGCACACCATCAACAAAATAAGCCCCATTAAAGGCAACAAAACCGTTCTCATCTTGGCTTACAGCACCGTTTATCTTCCCTTCTAACACAGTAGCGTACTGTGCGTCTTGCAAAGCTTTGGCCAGACTCATAACCGTAACACCCTCTGGCAAATCGGCCAACACAGAGTGCTCTGCTGAAAAATAGCCATCGACCAATACCAATGACCAGGCATCAACCAACTGATAAGCCTTTAACCAATCAGCCGTTATAACAGCCGAGACGCTCTTCTGAGCCATCGCAAAATGTTGCTTATCAAGGACGGAAACATTTGTGTAACGCCAGTCTTCATCACGTATAGCAGGGAATCCATATTCAGTGAACTGCAAGATTGCGTCTGCACGCTGCTGTTGCAACCAAGGCACGGTTTGCCCACACAATGAAGAGGCACCATCAGCATAACGCTCTACATAAGCACTTGAATTTGCCTTAGCCATTAAGCAGATGCCTCTGCATCTTCAAGCCAACTATAACCTTTCTCTTCAAGTTCTAAAGCGAGTTCTGCCCCACCGGACTTAACGATTTGTCCATTCGCCAACACATGTACAAAATCCGGTTTAATGTAATCCAATAAACGCTGATAATGCGTCACCATCACAAAAGAGCGATCCGGTGAACGTAATGAATTAACGCCTTCAGACACAATCTTTAAGGCATCAATATCCAATCCAGAATCCGTTTCATCTAGGATACACAATTTAGGTTCAAGAATAGCCATTTGTAATATCTCATTACGCTTTTTCTCGCCACCCGAAAATCCTTCATTCACCGCCCGATATAAAAACTTCTCATCCATTTCCAAAAGACGTACTTTACCCTTAACCAACGTTAAGAAATCCATCGCATCGACTTCTGATTGACCCTGATGTTTACGAATGGAATTCAGCGCCGCTTTTAATAAATACACGTTACTCACACCCGGAATTTCAACGGGGTATTGAAACGCTAAAAAGACGCCCTCACGCGCACGTATTTCAGGCGGCATTTCTAATAAATCTTTACCTTGATAAGTCGCCGAACCTTCAGTCACTGTGTATCCGCTCTTACCTGATAAAATGTGAGATAAAGTACTTTTACCCGAACCATTGGGACCCATAATGGCGTGAATTTCACCCGGTTTAATTTCAAGATTAATACCTTTAAGGATGGGTTTATCACCCACACTCACGTGAAGATTTTTTATGCTAAGCATTCATTGTTACCTATTGTATAGAGGGCTCTTAACCCTAATCCTTAAAAAATTCTGTGTTATCCAACCGAGCCTTCGAGACTCAAACCTAATAAAGCCTGCGCTTCTACTGCAAACTCCATCGGCAATTCTTTGAAAACTTCTTTACAAAAACCATTCACGATCATTGACACAGCATCTTCTGCAGAGAGTCCGCGTTGCTGACAGAAAAACAACTGATCTTCACTAATTTTAGAAGTGGTCGCTTCATGCTCCACCTGAGCGGAAGGCTGTTTAACTTCAATATAGGGAAACGTATGCGCACCACACTGATCACCCACCAATAAAGAATCACATTGGGTATAGTTTCGGGCGTTTTCTGCACTCTTTAATACTTTAACCAATCCACGATAGGTGTTTTGTGCTTTACCTGCCGAAATACCTTTAGAGACAATCGTACTACGGGTATTTTTTCCAATATGAATCATCTTCGTACCGGTATCCGCTTGCTGATAATTATTCGTTAACGCCACAGAGTAGAACTCGCCGACTGAATTATCACCTGTTAAAACACAACTAGGATATTTCCAAGTAATGGCAGAACCGGTTTCGACTTGAGTCCAGGACACTTTAGAGTTCGCACCGCGACAATCAGCCCGTTTAGTCACAAAGTTATAAATACCCCCCAAGCCATTTTTGTCACCCGGATACCAATTCTGTACCGTTGAATATTTAATCACCGCATCTTTCATTGCGACCAATTCAACAACAGCCGCATGCAACTGATTTTCATCACGCATCGGTGCCGTACAGCCTTCTAAATAGCTGACATGGCTACCTTCATCGGCAATAATCAAGGTTCTTTCAAACTGCCCGGTATTAGCCGCATTAATTCTAAAATAGGTAGATAATTCCATAGGACAACGCACGCCTTTTGGAATGTAAACAAATGAACCATCCGTAAATACCGCCGCATTTAAAGCCGCAAAATAATTATCCGTAATAGGAACGACAGAACCCAAATATTCTTTAATCAACTCTGGATGATCTCGCAAGGCTTCAGATATTGGGCAGAAAATAACACCCGCATCTTTTAATTTTCCTTTAAAAGTAGTGGCTACTGACACACTATCAAAAACAGCATCAACAGCCACACCTGCTAAACGTTCTTGCTCATCTAAAGGGATACCCAATTTTTTATAGGCTTCTAGGATTTGCGGATCAATCTCATCCAAACTTTTAGGGCCATCTTCTTTACGCTTAGGCGCAGAGTAATAACTAATAGATTGATAATCGATAGGATCAAACTTTACAAATGCCCATTCTGGAGACTTCATCGTTTGCCAATGTCGAAAAGCCTTTAATCGATACTCCAGCATAAACTCAGGTTCATTCTTGATCTTGGACAACTTATGAATAACACTTTCATCCAGTCCTGGTAAGAATGTGTTAGTTTCCAACTCAGTCACAAATCCTTGTTTGTATTCCTGATTGATAAGATTGTTAATTTCTTGTGTACTGGCTGACATAAAAATTCTCTTTTAAAGTACAAGGACGTAGTCTATGAAAACTATTTCTTACTAACGATATAAACTGGTGACAGGAATCATAACTTCTTGATTCCAGACAACGTCTTTAACAGGTACTGGCTTAATCATATCGGCCAAAGTCACTGATTCTAAGGCGTGATGGATAGTCTGGTTAATTAGACTCCAGTTGCTTCTGATTCCACAACCAGAGGCCTGCTCACAACCTAGTTGAGAAATACTACACTCTGTTAATGCGATTGGCCCCTCCAAGGCACTGATCACACTTGCTACTGTAATCTTTTCAGCTGCTCTTGATAAGGCATAACCACCTTTTGCACCTCGTGTCGAAATCAACACTTTAGCATTAACCAATAACTTAAGAATCTTGCTCACTGTAGGCAATGCAATCCCTGTTGCAGTGGCTATTTCCATTGCAGTGAGCACTTGGGCATCATCTTTAGCCATGAAACTTAAAATGACCGTTGCGTAATCTGTTAATTTACTTAACCGTAACATATAGACTCCATATTTATTCTGTACCATTATAGTACTATTTAATTTCACAGTAAAGCACCAGGTTATTCATTATGCCAAGAGACAACAACTATCTGTTAAACTAACACCTTACCTTTAGCTGAAATCAAAATAATGTTCATAAAAGTGATGCTTAAAGCAGCTCTTGATAGAATTAATCATCAAATACTTTCGTATCTCACTAATGACTTATCAAAAAATATTGGCATTTGGTATTTATTTCACTCAGAGACTATCAATTGACTATTAAAATATTTAACACATTTAATAAATATTTTGAAACAATCCCTGCAATAACTGATAACCTTAAAAATGAAGCTTATAAATTACGTTATCTGGTGTATTGCGTTGAAAATACATTTGAAAAAGCTGACCACTATCCAGACGGCATGGAATTTGATAAACATGACCAGCAATCCATCCAGTACCTAATTCTTCACCGCAAATCTGGGGACTTTGTAGCGACTGTTCGCCTTATCCTTCCAGACACCAATAATCCGAACTATTTACTCCCTTTGGAACAGCATTGTGAAATAGATCATATTCCTCTATTACAACAGATTGATCGAAAACACCTAGCGGAAGTATCTCGATTTTGCATATCAAAATCATTTAAAAGAAGAAGAATCGAAGCAGATAATTCTCGACAAAACCTGACAGACCCAAAAATTAACAGCACTCGGGATGAAAAAAAGACTTTCCCTTTTATAACTATCGCTTTAATTGCTTGTATCATTAAAGCAAGCCATGAAAATAACATAGAGCATTGGTTTGCTGTTATGGATCGTTCGTTGATACGCTTTTTATCGAAAATAGGAATCAATTTTATAAAAATTGGCCCTATGGTAGATTACCACGGACTGCGATGGCCGACAGCAATCAAAATAACAGACCTGCTTGATAGTGTCGCTGAAAAAAACATAGGCATTTGGGAGTTCCTGACTAGCAATGGCGGCTTATTTGAAACCCCTACTTCTATCACAACCAAAAGTGTTGACACTGAAACATAACAACCAATAAAAGCCCTTAAAGGACTAAATCAGCGAATAAGTTAAAAATTAACTGATGCTTCGAGATAAAAACTTCTCCCCAGCATGGGTATCATAGTCGGCATTTGTAAAACCGTAGGCTCATAATATTTTGCGTCGAAAGCATTATGTAACGAACCAGCCAGATTAACATGTCCAAATAATTTTACACCTCTCAATGTGACGTCGATGGTTTCGTAATCACACAACTGCTGACTTCCATTGCCGTTCCTGCTGCCAATATAGTTAAGCTGGGGCTGTAATTGCCACTGAGGCAAAAATTTCCATAACAAGGCGGCATAAACATGATGAGCAGGTACTCCTGTCACCAAACGTTGATTAGTCTCATTTAAAGCATGCACCCAAGCGTAATTACCTTTTAAATCCCATTTTGAGTTCCATTGCCAGTTAAATTCAAACTCTGATCCATAGCCGTTTTGATTACCGTTATTTTGATAGATACTTGCACTTGCAACCGGAGTTGTATTCATTACTTGTGCTATCAAATTATTAATTTGATAGTAATACACATTGACTGCTGTACTCACTGTTGTCAAAGGGCGATAATTCAGAGCCCATTCAAAAGTATTAATCGTTTCAGGCTTTAAATGACTATTGCCAACGACAACTGGATTATTCTGGGTAAATTGCTCAGAAAAACTAGGTGCCCTAAATGCCTTTCCATACATTAGCTTACTGGTGAGTTGATTATTAATATCCCAAACCAGACCCACACGCGGATTAAAGGTTCCGCCAAAATCTGAGTAATGATCATAGCGCAACCCCGTCGTCAACTGCCAATTAGAGGCTAACTGCCATTCATCCTGTGCCACCAACGAACCTATATTTCGATGTGTATTTGGCAAATAGCTGTAGGCAGTTCCGGTTACATTATTTAATGCACCTCCAACACCTGCCTGAGTGCCGTAACCAAAATTACTGCTTTGACTTACGCTTTCGCTTTCGTAACGGAAAGCAGAGCTAAAGCGAAGTAGATGCTGAGAAAAACCTTTATAGGTTGAACCCAATTCAAACGAGGGTATTTGATCTGTACGGCCTAAATTAGTGTTAACACCATTTGGAAACAACATCGGCACACTGCCGTAAGAGCCAATGTTACCATCCAAACCTATAGGTATCAATGCATTAGCGGGGAACAAACTGACTTGAGCCAAAAGATCAGCATTCAAATAACTGACATGAGCGTTAAACTCCCAGTCATCCAGCAAGTCTTCTGTGGAAAAGCGCACATCGCCTAAGTATTGCTGACCACTAATAACACCATTTGGATTTAACGCACCAGCAACCCCAGCACGAGCGCCGCCATTTGAATTAAATGCCCAGAAACCAATATCCCAGTATTTTCGCTGTAGCTTCAGATGCCCGTTATACGTTTCATAGTTGGTATTAATAGCACCAGGAGCAAGAGATGCATGGGTATTAAACACCTGATCAAAGCCTGTTTGAGCATCAGCACTAATAATACGCGATGGGTCACCATCGGTGCGCTGATATTGCAAACTAGTCGCAATTTCCCAACCTGCCCACTCTGCACTATGCTGCCCCCATCCGCTCTGGGTACCATGATCGCCGGCACGCACCCCTAAGGCCGAGCCATTAATATCCTTGGCTTTTTTGGTAATGATATTGATGACGCCGGCAAAAGCATCCGCTCCATACAAAGCAGACCCAGGTCCACGAATCACTTCCACTCGCGCAATAGACTCCAGCGGCAACTCCGTTGTATTCAATAATGTGCCGCCAAAAGGTGTGGTAATGCGGGTACCGTCCAATAATATCAAAACTTCCGAGTTAGCTGCATTACTGATACCTCTTATGCTATAGCTGTAGTCAAAGCTATTTGGCTGAAGACTGGTATGCACACCGGGAATGGTCTCCAACACCTCATGCAATTCGGTTGCACCCATGGATTTAATTTGATCAGCCGTCACCACACTGGTCACAGCGGCAGACTGAAAAATCGGCCTTGGCGTTCCTGAAGCGATAGTAACTGGAATCTCAGCCAGTTGAGCTGGTGACATAGCGAAATAATCATCTATTTTACGGTCGGCTGCCGATACAACACCTGAGCTAATCCAGCTTAAAAATAGTATGGAACTTGGAGCCCAAGAGTTAATTTTCATTGGAAACCTTCGTAAAAGGTATAATTATCCTAAGGTCTTCCAGGGGAACAGCCTTACCAATGCCATGACCTTGCGCATAATCCACCCCCAACTCATTTAGCAATGAAAATATTTTTTCATTTTCAACAAACTCTGCAATCGTCTTTTTACCCATAATATGACCGACTTCGTTAATTGACTTTACCATAGCGAAGTCTACTTTATCAACTAAAATGTCTTTCACAAACAAACCATCAATCTTAAGATAATCTACCGGCAAATTTCTTAAGTATGCAAAAGAGGATAAGCCACTACCAAAATCATCCAGTGAAAACGAACACCCACGACTTCTTAACTCATTAATAAAATTAGTAGCATTGGCTAAATTGGCAATAGCAGCTGTTTCTGTTATCTCAAAGCAAATCTTATTAGTAGGTATATTCCACTTACTGAACTGAACTGAAATAAACTCTAGCAAAGTCTCGTCTGACAGGGACACGCCCGATAAGTTAATGGAACACAGAGAGAGCTTTTCGAGAAAATCAGGCCTAGTTGCGACCCACTCGAATAATTGACTAATTACTGACCGATCCAATGCGGGAGAGAGATGATAACGCTCTGCGGCTGGTAAAAAGGCGCCTGGCGGAACAATATGCCCTTGATCATCCCGATAACGAACCAGGACTTCGAAATGTAAACCTTCATCACTGTTATCAAATGGAACTATTGGCTGACCATAGAGACAGAAACGATTCTCTTCCAAACCCTGTTTTATTTTTGATACCCATTGCATTTCTCCATGCCTTTGAGCTAATTCTTTATCATCTGGACGATAAACATGTACTCTATTTCGACCTCTATCCTTTGCTGCATAACAAGCAGCATCGGCTTCTTTAAGCAAATCAACTGCACTGTGACTCCTTTCACTTATTGTTGAAATACCAATACTTACACCGATGGTAAAGCGCCTATCTTCCCAAGCAAAATTAAAGTCTTTGACCATATTACATAACTGTTCACAAACATAAATAGCCTGATCGACCGAACAGTTATGCATTAATACGCCAAACTCATCCCCCCCTAATCGAGCTATAAAATCATGCTTACGTAGATTTTTTCTAAATAACTCACCTAACTGCCTGAGCAATTCATCTCCTGCCAAATGCCCACAGGTATCGTTTACGACTTTAAACTGATCCAAATCCAGATAACAGACAGCGTGCTCGGAGTGTTCCGTACAAGCTATAGCTATCGCCTCATTAATCTGTATATCAAACTGGCCGCGATTGGCGAGACCAGTTAATGCATCATGAGTAGCTTGATAAGCAATTTGCTCGCTTAATTCTCGTGTTTCTGTAATATCCTCACAAACCAGTAATAAACTATTTAACCGCTGTTCATTTTCAAATACTTTAGCGGTTGCTCTAACCCAAATAATCCGTCCATTTTCACAAATCAATCTGAGTTCCTGCTTATACACAGACGCGGGCATCGCCAAGCAATTTTCAATGATTCCTTCCATGACAAGCAAATCACCTGGATTAATAAAACCAAATACAGAGCAATCCTGAATTTCATCAACAGTCAAACCCAATTGTTTAGCGCCAGTACGGTTAATAGACAAGATAACACCGGTATTGGAGAGATTAAATACCATTGTTGGATTGTCATCAAAAAGCGCCAGATAACGGTCTTTTGCTCGAGTCAAAGACTGATTTTGAGTTTGAACAATACCGATCAAATCATTGAATGCCTCGACCAAAACTCCCAGCTCATCATTATTAACTTTAACCGCTCGTAATGAATAATTTTTAGTGTCGCTAATAGCTTTAACAGTTTCCAACAACTTTTTAACTGGTAATGAAATAAGCCTTAAGAGGGGTGACGTTAAAAAGGAAGCAAGTATCGATGCGCCCACTAACACAAGGATCAATTCCCCTATAAACTTTATCTTTTGCCAATAGGAGTTCCTAAAATCAGCATAAATATAAACAGCCCCTAGCCTTTCACTATCAACAATAATTGGCTGGACTATGTGTAAATATACTGTGTCAAATTCGGTTCGTTCATCATCAATAGCCATGGGACAGTCTAATTCTGCATCGTTCACTTTCAACAATTTAGCAAAAACAGCACCCTGCCTATCGTACAGACAGGCAACCTTTACCTCCCACAAGGCCTTAAGTACCCCAAGATTTTCATTGGCTAACGTCGTGTCCTGAAACAGTAATGCCGCAGT